>CALDIB010000014.1 GCA_937902125.1 uncultured Treponema sp. | reverse complement strand
TCAGACGTGTGCTCTTCCGATCTATTGGCTTTTTAAGTCGCTTCGCAATGAGCCTGTCACAGACAGGTACGAGAAGCGACAATTAATAAGCTTTAGTTTGCGACGCAAACTTGTCAAACTAAAAAGCAGACGACACTTTAGTCTGCTTTTTTAGCTCTCTCCTTCACGCGTTGTCCGTTTTGGCGTGGCCCGGAAAAAATTCTTTATGATAGTCACGAAGCTGGCTGTCGCTTACATGAGTGTATATTTGCGTAGTGGCCAAATCCGAATGCCCAAGCAAGGCTTGAACGCTTCGCAAGTCCGCGCCGCCAGAAAGCAAGTGGGTGGCAAAGGAATGACGCAAAGTGTGAACCTTGCAGTCAATGCCGGTCAAAGCCTCAAGTTCCTTAAAGCGCTTCCAAACCCCCTTTCGGGAAATCGGCTCTCCCTTGTAATTCACAAAAACCGTTGGAACGATTCTTTTTCCCACCAAACTCGGCCGAACTTCGTTCAAATACCTTTTAAGCCAAGAAGCGGCCGCCTCTCCAAAAGGAACGATTCTTTCCTTGTCGCCTTTTCCCCGCGCAAGAAGCAAAGATTCCTCAAGATGAATGTTTCCAATCAAAAGAGAACAAGCTTCGCTTATTCTTAGCCCGCAAGAATAAATCAACTCAAACAAGGCCCGGTCTCTAACGCCCAAGGCGTTTGTCGTGTCTATGGATTCAAGCAAGGAATCAACTTGCTCAATGTCCAAAACTTTTGGCAGGGCCCTTCTTGCCTTGGGCCTGTCAAGAACAAGCGCCTCGTTTTGAGGCCAGACTTTTTCCAAGACCAAAAGCGAGCCAAAGGCGCGCAAGGCGCTTATGTCTTTGGCCAGCGTAAGCTCGGAGCAGCCTTGGGTCTTTCTGGCCGCAAGATAATAAAGCAAGTCCTTGACGGTCACTTTTTCCAAAGATATGCTTTGACGCTCCAGATAGCCCAAAAATTCCTTGGCCGCCGTTTTGTATGTTTGAGCCGTCAATTCAGAGCGGCCGTCAACCATAATCAAATTGGCGTAGAATTTTTTCAGCGCTTCGTCTGGAGTCATCATCAGCGCAAATTAATTTCGCGGCTCAAGCCTCTGTTTCTCCAGCAAGCGGGCTGCGAAAGGTCGTCGCTGGCAGAAAATCCCGCGGGCGGCTCAATTGAAGAACGGCTTGTTCTTGAGGCGTAAGAGGCGGCCAAATCCTTTCCTAAAGTTCCGGTCTCCGACTTTTCGTCGTTGTCCTCAAGGGCCTCCTTTTCATATTCGCTTTCTTCAATGTAAGAAGCTTCGGTCTTTTGTCGGTTTGAGCCGCCTCGCAAAAGGCTGTCAAATTCGCCGTAATCCAAAAGATTGTCGTTTCCGCTTTTCTTTGCCTCTTCGGCGCGAACGCTCTTAACTGACGCCGAGCTTGAAACCTGATTAAAGCCGGTGGCTATCACTGTGACGCTCAAATCGTCCTCAGCCATTTCAGGATCGACAACATTTCCCCAGAAGACGCGGCTGTTGGGATCGGCGCTTGCCGTAATGATTTTAGCCATTTCTTCGGTTTCGCACAAAGAAACGTTTCCGCAAGAAGACACGTTAATCAAAATGTTTTTGGCTCCGTCAATGTTCATGTCCTCAAGCAATGGATTGTTGATGGCGCTTGTAGCCGCGTCAACAGCCCTGTTTTCTCCGTGCCCAATTCCAACGCCAAGCAAAGCGTCGCCTTGTCCCTTCATGGCGGCGGTGACGTCGGCAAAGTCTGTGTTCACTTCGCCAGGCATTGTGATAATGCGGGAAATTCCTTCGACGCCGTGGCGCAAAACATCGTCGGCAACTCTAAAGGCTTCTGTAATCGGGGCTTTTTTGTCGATGATTTTCAAAAGCTGCTGGTTGGGAATGACAATCAAAGAGTCAACCTCATTGTGAAGCTTTTCGATTCCGCTCTTGGCAAAGCCCATCCTTATGGCTCCCTCAAAATCAAAGGGAGTGGTCACAACGCCCACAGTCAAGGCGCCCATTTCTCGCGCTATTTTAGCCACAACGGGAGCGGAGCCGGTTCCTGTTCCGCCGCCCATTCCGGCAGTGACAAAAACCATGTTGGCGCCGGCCAAAATGTTTTTGATGTTTTCCTTGTCTTCCTCAGCCGCCTGCTCTCCCACTTCGGGGTTTCCGCCCGCTCCCAAACCGCCGGTAACTTTTTGGCCAATGGCCACCTTTGTTTCCGCGCGGGAATAGTTAAGGGCTTGCAAGTCGGTGTTGATTACAATAAAGTCAACGTTAGGAATTCTTGCGTCAATCATGCGATTGACGGCGTTAGAGCCGCCGCCGCCGCATCCCACAACCTTAATCTTTGTCGGATTCGGAACGCCAATCGTTTTGCCCTCGTTATCCAACAGTGAATGATTCATCAAACTCATTTTTATATTCCTCCCACTGAATATATCTACAAATTAAAAAAATGCCTTTTTAAGTTTTTGCCAAAAGCCGCCGCTTGAACTTGACTGCCTTTTGCGCTTTGAATTTTTTGCCGATTGAAGAACCGCGTCCTTTTGCGACGCCACCAAGCCTATCGCGGTGGCCCACTCAGGCTTTCGGTAATCCTCCTCAATGCCGCCAAGACTTTCTGGAATTCCAAGACGAACGGCCGTTGTTCCAAAAACGCTTTTGGCCAATTCCAAAACGCCTTCCATTTGAGCGCCGCCGCCAGTCAAAATTATGTTTCCACTAAGGCGAGTCAAATCCGTTTTTCGGACAATCTCGCTTCTGACAGTCATAAAAATTTCTTCCATGCGAGGCTGAATGATTTCGCAAATCTCAGTCTGGCTTGCAAGTTCCGGCGGCCGCCCTCCAACGCCCGGAATGGCGACTTCGCGAGGCTCGTCAAGCATGTCCAAATAGCAGCAGCCATACTGAACCTTTATGTCTTCGGCGGCCGCCGGCGGAATGCCTTTTACAATCGCAATGTCGTTGGTTACATAATAACCGCAATTTTTTAGCGAAAAGCTTGTAAGCGGAGCTCCGTCATGCAAAACCAGAACATCGGTGGTTCCGGCGCCCAAGTCAATCAAAATCGAGCCAAGTTCCATTTCGTCTTGGTGAACGACAGCTTGCGCGGCCGCAAGGGTTTTCTGCATAATGCGGTCAAGATCGTAGCCGGAGCGGTTGACGCAATCGCGGACATTTTGAATGGCGGTTCTTGAAGCGGTTACAATGTGGATTTCTGTATTAAGGCGAACGCCCATCATGTTGATTGGATCTTTAATTCCGCCAACTTGATCCACCGCGTAGCTTTTTGGAATTACATGAAGTATTTCCTTGTCAGGAGCGATGGGAACGCTGCGGGCGTTTTCTATAACATGGTCAACGTCGGCGCGGGTAATTTCTCCGTTAGCCTTTCCCCGTTTTGGAATGGCTATTTGGCCTTTTGTGTTGAGACATTCGATTTGAGGGCCGCCAATAGCCGCGACGCAAGACTCAACTTCAAAGCCCGCGTTTTGCTCGGCCGCGTCAACGGCTTCTTTTATAATCGCGCTCGCCGCTTCCAAATTGACGATGGCTCCATTCCGCAAGCCCTGAGACTTTTTATTGCTAAGGCCGATAATTTCAACTTTGCCGTCATCGCTCAATTCGCCGATTGCAACGCGAACGGAGCTTGTTCCAACGTCAAGTCCAACTATAATATCACTCACCACTTCCTCCATGCGGCGTTCTGTAAGAAACCGAGCCGTAACGCAAATCAATCTCAGTGGCGTCAGGCGCGATAGAGTTTACAACTTCCAACGCCACCATCATATACTGAAGCGCGTCTTCATTCAAGGCTCTGTCGGTCAAAACCCGCGCGCGAGAATTCACTGGAATTATCATCAATTCATAATTGCCGTATTTTTTTGGCAAAACGCAAATCTCAGAAATAGCGGCGAAATATTTTTGCGGCAAGGCCCTTATGCGGCTGATTTGCTCGATAAGCGTTCGATACTTGGCGGGAATTCTCATTCCGCCAGAAAGAAACTCAACAGGAATTCCTGACACAATCGGAATGGAGGAGTCAAAGCCCAAAGAGCCGCCCTCAAACAAAACGCAATTCTTGTCGATTTGAACGGAAACAGTTTTGCCGCCGTCGCTAACAAAGGTCATGGCCACGCCTTCCCGTTCCCTAACTTTTGCGTAAACCCTGTCAGGAAAGCGCTTTTCGATTTCAACAGACTCGATGCCGCTAAGCGAAGTCAAGCGGGAAGCCACCGCCGCGCTGTCAAAGCTAAAATAATTCCCCCTGCAAAGAGGCAAGATAGCCTCCGTCAATTCTTCCGCAGTGTAAGAAGCCAAACCGCTGAACACAACCCGCGGCGGCCTGACGCTGGGTTGAACAAATTTATAAAGAACCAGCTCAAGCAATAACAAGAGAGACAAAACGCCGACGACAATCTTTATGGCTTTAAAAAATTTGTCGTCTGTCTTTTCAGCCGGACGCTTGTTTATTATATATTGGTCAAACTCGCTGACAGCGCTATAATCGCTCATACTCACCCGCCTCATTTAAAACTTTTAATTCATCAGCGCCGTTTTCGCCATAGTCGTCATCTTCAATTTCCTCTCCGCCCCTTGCGGCGTTAATCAAAAAACCGCACATGCAAAGAGTGACAATCATCGAAGAGCCTCCCGCGCTGAAAAACGGAAGAGGTATTCCGGTCGAAGGAATGGCGCCGCAAACAACGGCGACGTTAGCCAAGGACTGGAAAAAAATCGCGGACGCGCATCCAAACGCCCCAATAGAACCAAAACGGCTCGGGCACTCAAACGAACATCTATACGCTCTATAAGCAAAAACGCACAAAATCACAAAATAAAGGACGACCCCCACAAAACCCATCGCCTCGGTCCATCCCGCAAAAATATAGTCGGCTTGAACTTCGGGAATGCTGTTCAACTTTGTCAAACCGCTTCCAACGCCTTGTCCCCAAAATCCGCCGGAGCTTATGGCCCTAAGGGAAGCGTTTGTTTGATAGTTCACGCCCTGTCCAAATTGCTCCGGGTGTAAAAAACCTGCTATTCGCTCCATGCGATAAGGCTCCCACACAATCATCATCGCCAAAGCTGGAAGTCCAATCACTGCCATGGGAACAAGCCACAAAGTTTTTATTCCGCTGACAAAGAAAAGCAATAGGCAAATCAAAAACAAGAACAAGCCGGTTGAAAAATCTTTTTCCGCAAAAATCAAGACGACAAAAAGCGTCATCACCACAACCGCCGGAAAAACGCTTCGCTCTTCAAGGTTTCTTTCTTTTTGATATTTGTCAAAAAAATTTGCAAGATACAAAATCAGGGCAAACTTGGCAAGTTCCGACGGTTGGAATCTAAAGAACAACAACTTCACCCATCTCTTGGCGCCGTTTCGTTCCTCGTTAAAGGCAGGAACAAAAGTTGCCAGCAAAAGAACTACTGTCGCCAGCATCAAAATGGGCAAAAGCCTTCTGATTTGCGAAAAAGGCAAAAAGGCAAAAAACAGCAAGCCGGCAAAGCCGACAAAACTTGCCACCAACTGGCGTTTTACCAAAGTCAATTCTCCGCCAAGCATTTTTCCGCTGTATGCCGAGGAACAAACATAAAGGGCGCAGATTCCGATTCCCCAAAGCAGAATCATGGACACAATCAAGCCCGTGTCGCTTTTTTTGTATTGAGAAATCGGTTTGTCAGGGTAAAAACTGTAGCCGCCCATTTTACGCCGAAGCCGCCTCCGCCGAATCAATTCTTTTTGCAATCAAGTCAAAATCCATCGAATGCGACGCTTTAAGCAAAATAAAATCGCCGTCATTGACATAATCCAAAACATAGTCGCTGACTTTTTCCACATCAGAAGTAGGAAAATACCTTACGTTCGCAAAGCCAGAAAGTTTTGCGGCTCTCGCTCCGTTTTCCATTTCGGGACCGACAAAAACAATTAAATTGGGCTTGCTTAAAGTCGCCAGCGCTCCTATTCGGGAATGCTCCTCCGCTGACTTTTCGCCAAGTTCTTTCATGTCGCCCAAAACAAAAATCATTCGCCCTTTAATTTCAAGAGAGCCGCAAAGACTCAACGCCTTTTCCATTGAGTCAGGATTGGCGTTGTAGCAGTCGTACATCAACATAACTTTTTTGCTTTCCCCTTTTGAATTCATTCTTGTATTGACAGCGACAATGTTTCCACGACCGCCGACTGTCTTAACCTGCTGAATGCCCTCGCAGATTTCCTTGGCGCCAACCCCCAACTCCTTGGCAAGCGCAACGCAAGCGAGGGCGTCATTGTAATTGTAAAGGCCAGGAATTCTCAAGCGCGTTTCAATTCCGTCAACCAAAAAACGAGTTCCGTTAATTCCGTCGTTGCTGACAAACTGAACTCCAGTCCGCTCTTTTGGAAGATCCTTTCCAAAACGAACGCATTTTCCTTTTACGCCCTCGCAAAGAAAATTGACAAAATCGTCTTGATCGGGAACAAACGCCGCGCCGTCTTTGTCGATGTAAGAGAAAATTTTTCGTTTCTCGGCGGCAATGTTTTCCCGGCTTCCAAGAATTCCAATGTGCGCGTTTCCAATATTCGTCACAATCGCATAATTGGGAGCCAAAACCCGAGCGATTTCTCCAATCTCATTCTGGCGGTTCATTCCCATTTCAAAAACGCCAACCTCGTGCTCAGGCCTAATTCTAAATACGCTCAAAGGCAATCCTGTCTCAGAATTAAGATTTCCTTCGGTAGCGATGACATTGTATTTTTGCCGCAGAATCGAAGCCAAAATTTCTTTTGTGGTCGTCTTTCCGCTGGAACCTGTTATTCCAATCTTTATAAGCTTGGGAAATTTTTGGACATAAGCGCGAGCGGCATTTTGCAAGGCGGCCAAATTGTTTTCAACCGCAATAAAAGTTTTGTCAAGATTTTCCGAAGCCAAATTCATGTAGTAATTGACATTCTTTTGGTAAACAGAATCCGTCACAAAAACAACGCTGGCGCCGGCGGCAAGCGCTTGTGGAATGTATTTATGGCCGTCTTGATTTTCTCCAATAAGGGGAACAAAAAGGCTTCCCTCTTTTACGTTTCTGCTGTCCGTGACGACAGACGAAAAAGCGAATGAGCGAGCGCCGCCGGCAAAGCCGATGTATTTTCCATACACGCTGTTCAAGAGTTCGTCAAATGTCAACAGACTTTCTATCTTGTTCCCACCCATTTTTAAACCCAAAAAGGCCGCTTGGTCAGCGGCGCATTTCAACACGCACAATTTCTTCAGACTCGGCCTTGCGCATTCCGAGCTCCTCTTCGGCAATCTTGCCTATCCGCTCTCCGCTGGAAAGAAGGCTGATGTCGGTTATCAAGCGCTTGTTTTCCTCTATCAGCTCCACTTGCTTGCGCTCAAGCGACTTAACCTCGCTTTGAACCTTCAAGTATCTGGCGGCTTGAATGGCGTTCAGAGCGAAAAGAAGCGGCACCAAAACGGCGCAGGCGATTGTGACAATCTTCCACACAAAAGAGCGCTCTTTCATTTTCCTCAAGCCTCCAATCCGCCAAGCCTGCTTTCGCCGGCGTCCATTATTTTTCTCACCACCCTAAGCTTGGCGCTTCTGGACGGAGAATTTCTTTTTATCTCGTCGTCGCTGGGGCCCAGCGGCTTTCTTGTCAAAACCTTGGCGCAAGACCGGCCTTCGCAGACGCACCTTGCGGCGTTGGGCGGACAAACGCATTCCTTTCCCAAATTGCGGAAAAAGTTTTTTACAATCCTGTCCTCAAGGGAATGGAATGTAATCACGCCCATTTTTCCGCCCGCCTCCAAAACGTTAAAGGCGTCAAAAAGAGCTTTGGGCAAATGCCCCAGCTCGTCGTTCACCGCGATTCTCAAGGCTTGAAAAGTCCTTGTGGCCGGATGAATTTTTTCATGTCTGTAGCGCTCGCCAACAGCCCCGGCGATTATTTCAGCCAGTTGGGCGCTTGACTCAATCTTGGCCGACGAGCGCGCCTGGACAATGGCGGAGGCGATTTTGCGGCTAAGCTTTTCTTCGCCGTAAAGGTAAATAAGGTCCGCCAAAGCGCGCTCGTCCAAGCCGTTCACAATGTCCGCCGCGCTTTTTTTCTTTGAGGAATCAAGGCGCATGTCCAAAGGCTCGTCGTTTCTAAAGGAAAAGCCCCGGCCGGACAATTCGTAATGAAAAATCGAAATGCCCAAGTCGAACAAAATCAAGTTCGGCTTAGGCAAATCTTGCGGATAGTTTGAATAAAAATCATTGAACCACCCGTTGTAAAAAAGCGCCCTCCCGCCAAAAGCGGAGAGGCGTTCTTTCGCGCGCGCTTGAATCGCTTGGTCTGCGTCAACGCCGCAAATTTTAAGACCCGGATACTCCCGCAAAAACGCCTCGCTGTGACCGCCTTCCCCTAAAGTCGAGTCAATCATAAAAGCGTTTTTTTCAAACGGCTCTCCAACAGGAGAAAGTTCTTTCAAACATTCCCCAAGAAGAACCGGCGTGTGAACCGGCGTCATTTCCCACCCATTTATACGATGCCTGACGGCGTATCGTCAAAACGAAATCGCGCCCAATTCCTCGGCCGCGCTGTCAATGGAAGAAGAATTTTCCTCCAAATACTTGGCGTAACTTTCCGCGTCCCAAAGTTCCATATACTTGTCCACGCCCAAAAGCACGCAATCCTTTAAAAGCCCCGCGCTTTCCCGCAAGGTTTGCGTTATGGAAAGACGGCCGCTTTTGTCAATCTCAATCTCGGTGGCGGGCGAAATCAAGTGCCTCAAAACCGAACGATGGCGAGGATTGAAGGGCGACGCCTTTTCCATAACCGAAGAGCTGATTTTTTCCCACTCCGGGGGAGTAAAAAGCCAAAGGCACTTGTCAAAACCGCGAGTCACAACCAAAGAGCCGCATTCAATCGCGGCCTTTATTTTGGCCGGAAGAGAGATTCTTCCTTTTTCATCCAGCGTCGCTGAATACTCGCCTGTCAATCCATTCATGCCACAAAATTCCACTTTTTACCACAAAAATCCACTTTATGACTATTTTACCCTAAAATTTGATAATGTCAACAAAAAAAAGCGCCGATAATGAAAAAAAATGGAAAAATTTTTGCCCAAACCGCATTTATATGTATAGGGCTTGACCGTTTTTTATGATTAACACCCTGAACGAAAGCGGCCTCCACAAGGCCCTAAAAAGCTTTTACGCCGTCCAATTTTCCGCCCAAGAAGAAGTTCAAGCGGGCCCTTGGATTTGCGACTTGATCCAAGAAGACGGAAGCGTCATAGAAATTCAAAACAAAAATGTCAGCGCCCTGCGAAAAAAAATTTTAGGCCTTTTGGCCCAAGGCCGCCATGTCACAGTCGTCCACCCCATCGTGATCCAAAAGACCATAGAAACTCGGGACCAAGACGGAAATGTCGTTTCCCAAAGAAAAAGCCCAAAAAAGGAATCCCTTTATTCCGCCTTGCGGGAATTTACTGGAATAGCCGACATTTTGCTTAAAAAGAATTTTTCCCTTTTGCTCCCAGAAATTGAAACGCTGGAAAAAAGGATTCAAACCCAGCGGCCGGAACAGTCAAAAAACGGCAGACGGCGCTTTAAAAAGCCCTGGCAAAAAACCGGCAAGGAACTTTTGGCCATAAAAAAAGAGCGGCTTTTAGACAAAAAGAAAGACTGGCTTTCCCTGCTCCCTCAGGAAATTTTGCAAGAAAATAAAAAAAGCGGCGCCCCTTTCAGCGCCGCCGACATTAAAAAGATTTTTTTGCTTCAGGGAAACGAGGCCGCCGCCGAAGGCGGCGGCCTCGTCTTGTGGCTTTTTACAAAAATGGGCTTGGTCAAAAGGCTTGAAGGCCAAAAGCGCCCATACCTTTACCAGCTGGCCTAAAGCATTTTTCCGGCGGAATTTTTGTTGTCCAAAGGGCGCGCCAGCCTTTGCCAGCTGGCCTAAAGCATTAAAGAGCCGCCTCGTAAACGGAAGCCACTTTGTTCCAATCCACCACGTTGAAAAAAGCCTCAACATAGGCGGCGCGCAAATTCTTGAACTTCAAGTAATAGGCGTGCTCCCAAACGTCAATGCAAAAAATGGGCTTGGCGCCTGTTCCCAAGCTTATGGGGTTGTCCTGGTTTGAGCTTTGGCTTAAAACAAGGCTCTTGTCCTTGGCCACCGAAAGCCAAGCCCAGCCGGAACCAAACTGGCTCAAAGCCAGCGCGGTGATTTTTTCTTTAAAGGCGTCAAAAGAGCCAAAGGTTTGGTCAATTTTTTGGGCCAAGGCGCCTTGGGGCTTTGAGCCTGAAGCCGGCCCCATGACGGAAAAATACAAGTTGTGGTTGTAATAGCCGCCGCCGTTGTTTCTCAAAGCCTTTCTAAGGCCTTCGTCCTGAACCTTGTCCAAGGAAGCCAAAAGCTCTTCCACTTTCATTCCCTCAAGGCCGGCCTTTTGCGCCGCCTCGTTAAAGGCCTTTGTGTATGTCGCGTGGTGCTTTGAATGGTGGGTTTCCACAGTCAAAGCGTCGATGTGGGGCTCCAAAGCGTCATAAGAAAAAGGCAACTGATACTGTTCAAACATAAAAACTCCTAAAAAAAACTATGAAAATTATAGCGCGGAATGGGGAAAAAGCAAGCAAAAAAAAAGCCGCTTGCAAAGCAAGTCGGCTTTTTTAGGTCAAGACGGCTGATTACCAGTTGTCAACCATGTCGTCTTCGTCGCGGTTTTCCATGTCGTAAAGGTCGGTAACGGCGCGAAGGTCGTCAAAGTAAACAAAGTATGTTCCTCTGGCCAACATAGGGTTGCAGTCGATTCTGAATCCGCGGATTCTCAAGCCGGGGCGGTCTCCATGGTAGGCGCTTGACTGAACGATTCCGTGCTCTCCGTCTTCGCTGGGAGGAACGGCCGTTGAAAGGCGCTTCCAACCGCTAAAGCCCAAGTTTCCAAGGTAAAGCTCAAAGTCATGGCCAAAATAATCCTGAACCAAGAGGTAAATGTCGTGGTTTTGGTTGCGTCCGGCAATCCAAACGCTTACCGTCTTTGTGATTCCTTCGATTGGAATTGGGCGGACGGCAGTAATGTAAATTGAGTTGACGCCGCGGCGGTAGAACTCGATTTTGCAACCCAAAGCGTGGGTGTCAGTCTGCTCTTCCTCGCCTTCAAGAGGCTGCTTGGCGGCGGGGCTTCCCTCAAACAAGCGGACAGAAGCCAGGCCGGCGTCCGGAGAAATGTGAATGTTCCATGAGCCGTCCCGCTCAAATTTGTCCAAAGAGACCTCGCGCAAGGCGCTGGCGGCGGAATCCGCTCCAACATTGTTGGGATTGGGGTCGGCCAAGCTTGAATTGCCCTGGCTGTCGGCCTGCGCGAAAGCGAATCCCGCGGCAAGAAGAACTGTCAATGCGGTAAAAAGTATCTTTTTCATTTTTCCTCTCCTGAAGAAGAGCTGTCGCTGTCGCCAAAGTCGGCGTCTTGCAACTCGTAGCCGTCAAAAATATTTGAAAGGGTGAATGTCGTGTACTTAAGGTCGTCAAAGTAAATCATAAAGTCGTCCACATATTCGGCCGGGTCGGTTGTGATTCTAAAGCCTACAAAAGTCATCTTGGCAGGGCCGCTTCTAAGGCGGGAGCGCTGGCGAATGTGGCCGGGAACCTTTACGATGACATTGCGCCATCCGTCAAAGGCCAAATTTCCGGCGGGAAGGATGTGAACCGTTCCGTCCGCGTCGCGAACCAACAAGTCAATGAAATACAAGTAGTGGGCGCCCCAAACCCAAAAGTCAAAGTGGGTTACAGTGCCTTCAAGGGGAATCTCAAAGGGCTTGTCGTCCTTTGTGGGATAGACTTCAAACCAGTTGTCTCCCTTGCGGTTGAATTTTGTCTTTATGCCCAAAACTGTGGCGGCGTCCTCTTCCGTGCGAAGAACCCGCAAGGAATTGGGAATGGCTTCAAAAGTTGATTTTACCGGATAGCCTTCCGTGACAAAGCGGCTGGCTTGAACGGCCCAATCCCAACTGGTTTTTACCCATTTACCCCGTTCCCACATCGGCATTTCTTGGCTGCCAATTTTGTCAAAATTATCGATAGTAATTGTCACCACGCTTTTAGTGTTCGGCTGAGCGAAAGCCGCTGAACCGAATGCCAAAAGGAGAGACATGCTGGCAAGGACAAATAAGCCTCTTTTCATTCAGAACTCCTTATTTTACTTATCGGAATTTTTATTCGCAATAATAATTGTCACATTATAACGCAACTAGCCCCTTTTTGTCAAACGAAATTTATATCTTTTTGCCTTTAAAAAAATCTTTTTTTAGCCCAAAAATATGAAATATATGTTATAATACCGTCATAAGATAAAAACGGAGCCAAAAAAACATGAAAAAAACGATTTTTGCCGTCGCCCTTTTGTCTTGTCTATGCGCAAGCGGGCTTTTTTCGCAGGGAGTTTCAATGACTCAAAAAAAACTCCCATTTAAAAAGGGAGTGAATCTTCCTGTTTGGCTTGAATACAGCAGGCTGAACACCCTTCTATATGGAAAAAAAGACTTTGAAAATTTAAAGTCCATTGGCGTTGAGGCGGTTAGAATTCCCGTTTGGTTTGACGTTTGGTCCGACAAAGACAACGACTACTTGGTGAGCGACGAATGCTTTGGAATCCTTGACAAAGCCGTCAAATGGTGCGAGGAGTTGGGCCTCTACATAATAATAGACTTTCACAACAATACAAGCGGCGGCTCAAAGACAAACCCAAAGATAGAAAAGGTCTTGCTTAAAATCTGGCCCCAAGTGGCCAAGAGATACAAAGACAGGGGAAGCCGCGTCATTTACGAAGTAATGAACGAGCCGCATTTTGAAAGCGGCAACCTGCAAGCCGACCTGTCCAGGTGGGGAAAAATTCAAGGAAAGGTTGTTGAGGAAATTCGCGCCGTGGACAAAAGGCATTCCATTATAGTAGGCGGAGGCGACTGGAATTCCCTTGAATCCATGCTAAAGCTGCCCGACTACAAGGACAACAATTTAATTTACAATTTCCATGACTACACGCCGTTTTTGTTCACCCACCAAGGAGCTTCTTGGACTTACACGGCGCGGATAAAGGGCGTGCCCTTTCCTTGCGACAAGGACAGAATGCCAAGCCTGCCAAACAACCCGACAGACGCGGAAAAATGGATCCTTGCCAACTACGAGCAGGCTTCTTCGGAAAACGTCCTGCAAGAGCCTTTGGACCGCGCCGTGGACTTTGCCAACAAAAGGAAAGCCGCCCTTATGTGCAATGAATTTGGCGTTCTTATGACCTGCGCGGATCCAAAAGAGCGGGTCAACTGGTATAAGCTTAAATGCGGCTGGATGGACCAGCGGGGAATATCAAGAATCAGCTGGGACTACACAGCCGAATTTGGCTTGTTCAAGTCCCCCTCGGAATGCCGCTTTCCAGAAAATCTTAACGTTCCCTTGCTAAAGGCGATGGGCTACAATGTTCCCGAAATGAAAAAAAGCGAGACTTGGTTTGAGGCCGCGAAAAAAAGCGGAGACTACACGATTTACCAAGACGGAAGCGCCGGATTGATTAAAGTCGAGACTTTTAACTGCGAAGGCTCCTTTGCCACAAGGTCAAAAGACTCCGACAGCCGCTTTATTTACCTGCGGGACTTGGAGCCGTACAGCGAAATAAAATTTCTTTTTCAAGAAGCCTGCGACTTTACAAGCCTTGTCCAATCCGGCGCGAATCTTGAGTTCTATATAAAAACTAGGGACAAAAGCATAGACTTGACCGTTTACTTTAGGGACATGGAAAGCAGAATATTTCCTTGGCGGGCGGCCGCGAATGTCAGGGGAAACTTGGCAAAGCCCGACAACGCGTGGCACAAGGTCTCCATTCCCCTGCGCTCATTTGCGGACGTTGGCGGTTGGTCAGAAAAAACGCAATGGAAGAATTCCGAAAAAAAATTCACATGGTCTTTGGTTGACGCCCTTGTGTTTGGAAACGGGAAATATCAATCCGCGGAAGGATATTCCGTAAAAGACATCAAGATTGTAAAATAGGAACGGTCAAGGCGCGCTTCGCTACGCTCCGTTTTGCTAGTTGAAATTTATTCAACTGCGCTCTTTCAGAGCGCGATTGGATAAATTTCCATAAGCAAAACGGAGCGAAGCGACGTAAACAACGATTTAGGTCTTGTTTATAAAATTTACGAGCGGCTCTTTCCTAAATACGCCTCGCGAACTTTTTGGTTTGAAAGCAGGGACTCGCCGCTTCCGCTCAAAGTGATTTCGCCCGTTTCAAGAACGTAGGCCCAGTCGGCGGCCTTTAGCGCCATGTTGGCGTTTTGCTCAATGAGCAAAATCGTCACGCCCTTTTTGTTGATTTCTTCTATAATTGAAAATATCTGCTGAACAATCAGGGGCGCCAAGCCCAAGGAAGGCTCGTCCATCATCAAAAGCTTGGGGCGGCTCATAAGGGCCCGGCCCACGGCCAGCATTTGCTGCTCGCCGCCGCTCAAGGTTCCGGCAAACTGCCAAGAGCGCTCCTTTAGGCGGGGAAAAAGCTGGTAGACCCAATCCAAGTCCTTTTGAATTTCGGCCTTGCCGTTTCTAAGATAGGCGCCGATTTTCAGGTTTTCGGCCACGGTCAAATCCGTAAAGACCCGCCGGCCTTCGGGAACCAAGGCAATTCCCATCTTGCAAATTTTGTCAATGGAAAGGCCCGTTATTTCCGCGCCGTCAAACTTCACGCTTCCCGAATGGGCTTTGACCAAGCCGCTGATTGTCCTAAGCAAGGTGGACTTTCCGGCTCCGTTGGCTCCAATCAGCGAAACGATTTTTTTGTCGGCCACTTGCATGTCGATTCCGCGGAGGGCCTTGATTCCGCCGTATGAAACAAAGAGATTTTTTATTTCAAGCATTTTTGTCCTCCCCCAAATAGGCGGAAATGACAATCGGGTCGTTTTGCACTTCTTGCGGACTTCCCTTTGAAATCAAGGCGCCAAAATTAAGGACGTAAATTCTGTCGGAAATGTTCATAACCAAATCCATGTGGTGCTCAATCATAAAGACTGTGAGCCTAAAGTCGTCGCGAATCTTTTGAATGAAGTCCGTCAACTCCAATGTTTCCTGCGGATTCATTCCGGCGGCCGGCTCGTCAAGCAAAAGCAGCTGGGGCTTTGTGGCAAGGGCGCGGGCAATTTCAAGGCGCCGCTGCTGGCCGTAAGGAAGGGAGGCGCAATTTTCGTTCCGAACGTCGTAAAGGCCAAAGATGTTCAACAGTTCCGAAACTTCCTCCCGCTGCCGCCGCTCTTCCGCCAAGTTCAAGCGGAACATGGCCTGCAAAAAGTTTGAAGTCCGCCTGCAATGCTTGGCAATCAAAACATTGTCAAAGACGCTTTGGCTTTTCCACAAGCGGATGTTTTGAAAGGTGCGGGCGATTCCAAGCTTTGTGATTTTGTCAGGGGTGGGCTCGATGACCTTTGAATATTTTCCCCGCTCGGTGCCGGCGTAAAGTTTTTTCATTTTGCCCCGAGGATGGTTTTCCACAATTTCTTCGCCGTTAAAGTAAACCGCGCCGTTTGTGGGAGCGTAAACTCCAGTGACAACGTTAAAGGCTGTGGTCTTTCCGGCGCCGTTGGGTCCAATCAACGAAACGATTTCGTTTTTGTTTATTTCAAGGGAAAGGGAATTGACGGCCACAACGCCGCCAAACTGCATGGTTATGTCAGAAAGCCGCAAGACGTTTTCGTTTTGTCCGCTCATTTTCCGCCTCCCGCTTTAACGGCGCTTTTCTTTCCGCCCTTCTTTAAAAGGGACTTGAAAAAAGCGCGCGCTCCCTTTATCGAAAATTCCTTTTCGCCCATAATTCCCCGCTGGTAAAAAATAACGATGACCATAATGACCGCGGCGAACACAACTTTTCTAAAGCCGGGCCGCAACAAGGGAACATGGAAGCTTCCAATGTTCAAATTGTTGTTGTCCAAAAAGCGAAGCCACCATTCAGAGCAAGCGATGAAAAGCATGGAAGAAATGACGCTTCCAGAAACGCTTCCGATTCCGCCGATGACCACGATAAGCAAAATCTCGTAGGTCATGGCCGACTTGAATTGGCTTGCCTGTATCGTGGTTTGGAACATGGCCAAAAGCGCGCCGGAGATTCCCGCGAAAAACGAGGAAACGGCGAAGGCCAAACGCTTGTGGCTCGCGAGGTTTATGCCCATGGCTTCGGCGGCAACCTCATCGTCGCGAATGGCTTTAAAGGCGCGGCCGTAAGTTGAGTTTATTAAAAGGACAATCAAGGCTATGCAAATTCCCGACACCGCGAAAGGAAAAATCGTGGAGCGGAAAACAGGATACTTTCTTAAAAGGTTCGAGCCGTTTGTGATGGCTCCCAGCTTGTCCCACTGAAAAAGGGCGCGCATGATTTCCGCAAAGCCCAAGGTGGCGATTGCCAAATAGTCGCTCTTTAGGCGCAAAACCGGAAGCGCGATCAAAAAGGCAAAGAAGGCGGCGGCCAAGCCTGCCAGCAAAATGGCGGCGAAGACCGGAATGGCAAATTGAATCAAGCCTCCGTCAAAGTATTGGTAGACGGCGGGACGAAGGGCCGCGGGAATTGTAAAGACGGCGTAAGTGTAGGCGCCTATCATCATAAAGCCCGCCTGCCCCAAAGAAAAAAGGCCTGTAAAGCCGTTCAGCAAATTCATGGAGACGGCCACAAGCGCGTAAATGGCGCCTTTTTTTAGAACGGTAAAAAGCATTGAGGTTCTTGGAAGAATTTTTTCCAAAACAAAAATCAAGGCAAAAACAAAAACTATCAGGACGGCCGCCAAAAGCCAGTCCCTAAAATCTTTTTTTTGAACGTTTGAAATTGCATTTTTCACGGGACTACACCTTGTCTGTGGACTTTTCGCCAAAAATGCCTGTGGGCATGAACATCAAGACAAAAATCAAAAGAACAAAAGTGAACGCGTCGCTAAAGGTCGTCCACCCCAAGCCCTTTATGATGTTTTCGCAAACGCCGATTATAAAGGCGCCAATCACCGCGCCGGGAATGGAGCCTATTCCGCCAAAGACGGCCGCCACAAAAGCCTTGAGGCCCGGCATGGCTCCCACGGTGGGCGTGACTCCGGTATAGTTTGAAAAGAACAAAAGGCTTCCCACCGCCGCCAAAAAAGTTCCGATTACAAAGGTTGTGGAAATGACCGCGTCAAGCTTTATTCCCATCAACTGCGCGGTTTCAAAATCTCTGGAAACGGCGCGCATGGCCATTCCGATTTTTGAGCGGCGAATCAACAAGACCAGGGCGGCCACAAGGGCGATTGTCAAAAAGGGAGTTATGACAGTGACCCGTTTTGTGGCGGCGCCAAATATTTGAATCGAGTCGCTCACCCAGAGAATGGGAGGATAATATTTTGTAAGGCCGCCCGTAACATAGAGCGCCAAATTTTGAATCAGATAAGAAACTCCAATAGCGCTTATCATCACAGACATTCTGGGCGCGTTTCGCAAGGGCTTGTAGGCCGCCCGCTCTATGGCAAATCCCATTAAGACTGTAACGACAATCATCAAGGGGATTGAAACATAAAGGGGCAACACTGTGGAAGCGTAAATCAAAATCAGGCCCGCCGCCATGAAAACGTCGCCGTGGGCGAAATTTATCAGGCGCAAGATGCCATAAACCATTGTGTAGCCTATGGCGATGAGGGCGTACTGCCCGCCGGTGGAAATTCCGGCGAGAATGTATGGAAGATTGGCGCTAAAGAAGTTCATCTTACTTTACAGACTGAATGGCCACAAATTCCCACTGGCCGCTTTTGTTGTTGGCGTGCTTGACGTAAGCCACGTCCCGCTTGGCGTCTCCAGTTTCGTTGAATTCAATCAAGCCTGTGATTCCGTTGTAGCGAACTTTGGGAAGAGCTTTTTTGATGTCGGCTCCCTTAGCGCTTCCGGCAAGCTTTACGGCTTCCAAGGCCACAAAGTAGGCGTCGTAGGCCATTACAGGATTGGCGGCCACAATGTCGTTTCCGCCATTGTCGGTCAAGCGGCTGGGGTCGGCGTTGAGCCATTCGCGGAAGTGGGAAACAAAGGTTGCGATGTCGGCGTCTTCGGCTCCTTCGGCAAAGAAGGTGGTCACATTGATGTCAACGTTGGTTCCCTTAACGGCGCCCAAGATTACGTTTGAGTCCCAAGTGTCGCCGGCCAAAATTGGAAGGCCCAAGTTTTGAGTGTTGGCCTGCTCGATGATGAGGGCCGCGGCTTCTGTGGAAACCGGGGCGCAGAAAACGTCGGCCTTTTGATTTTTGGCGTTTGTGACGTAAGCGGCAAAGTCGCTTGTTCCTTCTGGGAAAGTTTCAAAAACCACCTCGCCGCCCAACTTTTTAAAGGCCTCGGTAAAGTAGTTTGAAAGTCCTACGGAATAGTCGTCTCCCAGCTTGGCCAAAACATAGGCTTTTTTTGCCTTGAACTTGTCGATGGCGAAGTTGGCCAAAACAGTTCCTTGGAAGGGATCCAAAAAGCAAATGCGGAAGTAGTGGTCGTTTCCCAAAGTGACTTGGGGGTTTGTGCAAGTGACGCCGATGGCCGGAATGTCGGCGGCGGCGAAAGTGTCGGAAGCGGCGATTGAAACGCCTGAGCCGTAAGAGCCAAGAACCACTGAAACGCCTTTTGAAACAAGTTCGCTGGCGGCGGTCACGGCCTTGTCGTTTGAAGACTCGTTGTCAACGCGAACAAGCTCAACCTTGCATTCTTTTCCGCCCACCATGACTTTTGGCATGACTTCGTTGGCGTAAATGGCTCCCAAAGTCTCCTGCTTTCCGCCGGCGCCGTTGTCGCCGGAAGCCGGCTCGTAGATTCCGATTTTTACCACGGCGTCCTTATTTCCGCCGCAAGAAGAAAGCGCCAAAAGCGCCAGGCCGCTCAAAGCGGCTGCAAAGATTTTTTTCATTTTTTTTCCTCCATTCCTTTAAAAAAGAAAAAGGCGCCGGCGCGTTCAAGTTACTCTCCGCGCGACACGCCCTTGTGTTCCATATATTAGCGCCATTTTATCAAAAAGTCAAGTTTAGTCCTTGCCTTTGCCCCGCCTTTTAAAAACCTCAAGGCTTCGCTCCAATAGGCCCGAGCAAAGGGCCAAGACCATGCCGTAGTTTGTCATGGGAAGGCCCGCCTCTTTTGCGGACAAAAGGCGGCTTTGCATTTGACGCGCGTTGAGCATGCAGGCCCCGCAATGGATTGCAAGCGCGTATGACGACAAATCATGGGGAAAGCCTTCGCCGCTGGTCCATTCAAAGCGCAAGTTCTTTTTGGTAAAATTTTTCAGCGCCTCGGGAAGTTTTACAGTTCCTATGTCGCCGCACTGACGGCGGTGGGTGCAGCCTTCGCTTATAAGAACAAGGTCGACGTCTGAAAGCTCCTTTATTTTTTTGACTGCCTCCACTTCCGCGGCCAAAGTTCCCTTGTAGTCCGCCATTAAAATGGAAAAGCTTGTGAGGGGAATTTCTTTTGGAATAATTTTGGCCGTCGCGGAAAAGGCTTGGGAATCCGTTATCACAAGGTCGGGCGCTTTTTTTAGCGACAGGAGCGCGGCCTTTAAGGTTTGCGGGTTGCAGGAAAACGCCAAGGCGCCCTTGTCTATGACGCTTCGCACTGCCATTTGCTGGGGAAGAATGATTCTGTCTTTGGGAGAGGCCTCGTCAGTGGGAATCACAAGAATCACCCTGTCGCCGGGCTTTACAAGGCCGCCGATAAATTCTCTTTGCTTTTCCGACCCTTTCGCGGCCAAGGCGATTTTTTCTTTTAATTCGTTTATGTTGAGGCCGCTTTTGGCGCTGACCAAAACAGACGGCTCTCCAAAGCCTTCATGGGAAAGAACGGAGGCGGCATTTTCTTTTTCGCCGGCCTTTAGAAGGTCGGCCTTGTTCCAAGCGACGACAAAGGGAATGGCCTTTTCCTTTAAAAGCGCGGCGGCCTTTTTGTCACATTCCCTAACGCCGACCGTCGCGTCCAAGACCAAGACAGCCGCGTCGCTTTGCCTTATCGCGTCCATCGTTTTTTGAACGCGCAAAGAGCCAAGCTCGCCTGAGTCGTCGTAGCCGGGCGTGTCGATTACCAAGACCGGGCCAAGCGGCAAAAGCTCCATCGATTTTTTTACCGGGTCTGTGGTCGTTCCAGGAGTGGAAGAAACCACGCTCAAGTCCTGTCCGGTAACGGCGTTGACCAAACTGGACTTTCCAGCGTTCATCGCTCCCAAAAATGAAATGTGAATTCTGTTGGCGTTGACGCTTCCTTCCCTTTGAGCCACTTCTTCCTCCAAAAAACTAAAACCTAAAGTCCCGTGCGTTGGATTTTTTTATCGCCTCGATGTGGCCGCGGGCGATTTCCTTGACCTTTTCGTTAGGAATTTTTTTAAGCTCGCTTTCTATCATTTTTTCGCCGACGGCCCTGCATTCCGGGCTGGCGTAATCCACAAGGTATTCGGCCAGCGTCATAAGCGCGTTGGGATGGCAGCAGTTCAATATTTGTCCGCTTTTGCAAAGGCTCATAAAACGGTCGCCTGTTCGTCCCGCCCTGTAGCAGGCCGCGCAAAACGAAGGAATGTGGTCTTTTTCCATAAGCCATCGCACAACCTCGTCAAGGCTCCGCTGGTCGCTAACGTCAAACTGCTCTGTGTCGTGGGGCCGCTCCTTTTGGGTGTAGCCGCCGACGCTTGTGCGCGAGCCTCCGCTTATTTGGCTTATTCCAAGGCGCAAGGCCTGAGCCCTCACGCTTTCGCTTTCCCTTGTGGAAATTATCATTCCGGTGTAGGGAACGGCGATGCGAATGCAGGCGATGATTTTTTCAAACATTTGGTCTGGAATGGAATTGTCAAAAACGTCCGGATCAATGTCGTCGGCCTTCTTTACCCTGGGAACGCTTATGGTGTGCGGCCCCACTCCCTTGGCGGCCTCCAAGTGCTCGGCGTGCATCAAAAGGCCCGCGAATTCATAGCGGTAGCTTTCAAGGCCGAACAAAACGCCTAGTCCCACGTCATCGATTCCGCCTTCCATCGCGCGGTCCATGGCTTCGGTGTGCCAGGCGTAGTCATGCTTGGGGCCCGTCGGGTGAAGGGTCTCGTAGCCCTGGCGGTTGTAGGTTTCTTGGAACAAAATGTAGGTTCCGATTTCCGCCGCCTTAAGCTTGGCGTAGTTTTCCACCGTGGCGGCGGCGATGTTGACGTTGACGCGGCGAATCGCTCCGTTCTTGTGCTTGATTGAATAAATTGTCTTTACGCTTTCAAGAATGTATTCAATGGGATTGTTCACAGGGTCTTCCCCAGCCTCTATGGCAAGGCGCTTGTGGCCCATGTCCTGCAGGGCCGTCACCTCGGCGCGAATTTCGTCTTGCGTAAGCTTTTTTCGCGGAATGCTTTTGTTCTTGGCGTGGTATGGGCAGTAAAGGCAGCCGTTCACGCAATAGTTTGAAAGGTATAGAGGCGCGAAAAGCACGATGCGGTTTCCGTAAAAGGCTTGCTTTATTTCTTCCGCAAGCGCGAACATTTCCTGTGTCTTTTGCGGAATGTCGCAGGCCAAAAGCACGGACGCTTCCCTGTGGCTGAGGCCCGCGCAATGAAAGCCATTTTGGTCGCGGAAGGGCTTGGCTTTTTTTAGGATTGAATCGATCAAAGCCTCGTCGCTTTTATGCGCGTTGGCGTAGGCCAATGTCTCTAGAATCTCTTGGTGGTTGATGAACTCATCCGCGCGGGACGATTTTGGGTCGTACAAAGGCATGAAAAAAATTATAGCCCCTCCCGCCGCTTTGTTCAAGCGTTTCGGAAAATTTAGTAATTTTATTTTTACATTGCATTAGTAAAAAAGCGCGAGGGAACGGGGCGGCTTGTGGAAACGTTCTGTTTGCGCCGCCGCGGAAGCGGCGAAGTTAAATAGTTACAAGCGCAAACAGCGCGTAGCGCCGATATCAAGCGGTTCCACAAAGCCGAAGCCGTGACCGGGAGCGTTTTTATAAATACGCGCGGCGGTTGACATGCAGACGGCAAATCGGCAATATTTTTTGCATGACGAGCGCCGTCCGTTCCATCATAGAAAAACTCTCCCAAAAACACTCGCTATCAAAAGAAGAATACGCGTTATTAATCAAGGAGCGGGACAAAGAAGCGGCCTCCCTCTTGCGGGAGCTGGCCGTGGCGGAGCGAAAAAAAATTTACGGAACAGACGTTTACATCCGCGGCCTAATTGAGTTCACCAACCGCTGCAAAAACAACTGCCTTTACTGCGGCATAAGGCGGGGGAACAAAAGCCTTGACCGCTACAGTTTGACCGCCGACGAAATTCTTTCCTGCGCCGGCGAAGGCTACGAGCTTGGCTTTAGAACCTTTGTCCTTCAAGGCGGCGAAGACCCTTACTGGACCGACGAGCGGCTATGCGCTCTTGTCCAGCAAATAAAAGCCGAGCGGCCCGACTGCGCAGTTACGCTTTCTGTCGGCGAGCGGTCTTTTGAAAGCTACAAGCGCCTTCGGGAGGCCGGCGCCGACCGCTACCTTTTGCGCCACGAGACCGCGAGCGAGGAGCATTACAAAAAGCTTCACCCTAGTTCCATGAGCTACAAAAACAGAATCGAATGCCTAAAAAATTTGCGCTCGCTCGGCTACCAAGTCGGTGCGGGCTTTATGGTAGGCTCTCCCTTCCAAACCGCAAGCGACTTGGCCGAAGACTTAAAATTTATAGAAGAGTTTTCGCCCCAGATGTGCGGAATCGGCCCCTTCATCCCCCACAAGGACACGCCTTTTGCCAACGAGAGCGCGGGAAGCGCGGAACTGACTTGCTATTTGATTTCCGTCATAAGGCTAATAAAGCCCAACATTTTGCTTCCCGCCACCACCGCGCTGGGAACCTTGGCTCCCGACGGCCGGGAACAAGGAATCCTAAGCGGGGCCAACGTTATCATGCCAAACCTTACGCCCGTCGTGGACAGAAAAAAATACGCGCTCTACGACAATAAAATTTGCATGGGCGAAGAAAGCGCCCAATGCCTGTCCTGCGTCCAAAAGAGATTGGACACGATCGGCTACAGGACAGTCGTTTCGCGCGGAGACATGATTGGCTAGTCGGAAACTTTTTTTCCGATGTCGCTTATCGAGCTGATGACCTGCTCAGTATTTTTGCTCAAGTCTGCGGCGGCGGTTTCCACGGCTTTTGTGGCGTCCTTCATTTGAGAAAGGCGTTCCAAAAGTTGGGCGTTGCTTTCGTTTTGCTCGGCCATTGAGGTCTTGACTTCCATTTCCTTTGACTTGACCTTGTTTGCCAAGCCGACGACGTTGTCAAATTCTTTTTGGGCGGAAACTCTTCCGCTTGCAAAAAGGCTTGATTGGCGCGATAATGGCCGCATGGTCATCACAATTTTGGGGAGCGGAACAAGCCACGGAGTTCCGGTAATCGCCTGCTCTTGCAAGGTTTGCAAATCCAAAGACCCTAGGGACAAACGCAGCCGCTCAAGCGCCTTTATAGAAAACGACTTTGAAGGAAAGACTTGGCGCGTTCTGATAGACGTGGGCCCAGACTTTAGGAGCCAAGCGCTGGCGGCCAATGTCAAGGCCTTGGACATGATTCTTTTGACCCACGGGCACGCGGACCACTTGCACGGCTTGGACGACATTCGCATTTTCAGCCACACAAAAGTTCCCCACGCAAAATCAAAAGAAAGCAAGAACATCCGCGCCATGCCCATTTACGCAAATCCTTCCACAATAGAGGTTGTAAAAAATCACTTTGACTATATTTTTATGAAAACCCAAGTGGGCGGAGGAAAGCCGCTGGTCAGCCTAAGGGACGCTTTAGCCCTTGTTCCAAAGGCGCCATTAAAGGTTGGCGGAATGGAAATAATTTCAATTCCCATGAAGCATGGAAGGCTTGACACCACAGGATACTTGATTTCTGTCACGGGAAAAGACGGCGTAAAAAGAAGCGCGGCCTACCTTACCGACTGCAGCCGCATCGACGCCGCGTCCATCAACTTGATTAACAAAAACTCAGGCATTTTGGTTCACGCGGTCATTGACGGCTTAAGAAAAGAAAAGCACAGCACCCACTTTTGTTTTAAGGAAGCTTTGGCAGTGGCGGAAAAAATCAAGCCCTTGCATACATGGACAACCCACATGACTCACGACTTGAGCCACAAGGACATAATAAAATACTTTGACGAGATTTTGCCCGAATTTCCCGGGCTAAAAAAAATCGTCGCGGACGGCGGCAGCGTTTTGCCGGCCCACGACGGTCTTAAACTGGAAATCTAGGGATTTCTAGTTGGAGGCTTGAGCGGCCTGATTTTCCTTGGGAACGCGAACTTTCTTTGTGACAAAGCCGCTTCTGAGGCACTGAGTACAAATCTTGATTGTGCGAGCGCCGCCGTCGCCAAAATCAGCCTTTACTGTCACAAGGTTGGGCTTCCAAACGTGGCGAGTATGATGGTAAGTCTTGCTTACTCTGTTTCCGTGCATCGGAGATTTTCCGCAAACTGCGCATGTTCTTGACATAATATTTCACCTGCCTTTAATAATCAATCGTGAGTTTTGACATTTTATAGAAAAGCGCGATTTGTGTCAATAGCGCGGACAAAAAAACGCTCCCAGTCGCGCGCCACCCGGCAAAACCGCTAGATATCGTCGCTACACACATTTTGCGCTTGTAACTATCAGACGCTACCGCTTTCGCGGTAGGCGCAAAATGAGCGTTTTCGCCGGCTGCCACACTCCTTCGCGCGTTTTTTGTTCGCGCGTTTTTATCACTTTCCATAAGTCTTTTCAATCTCAATAATTTGGTCTCTAATAGCCGCCGCCTGCTCATATTGCCAGTCGTCCGCGAAAGCGGACATGTAAACATTTCCATTAGCAAAATGAGCGGGCGTTGAAGAAAAGATTTTAGGTTTATTTTCCGTAAGTCTTTTCAATGTCCAAAATCTGGTCGCGGATGGCGGCGGCTTGCTCATACTCCAAGCGCTCGGCGCAGTCCGACATTTCTTTTTTAAGGGCCTCAAGCAGCTTTTTCCGCTCTTTGGCCACAAAGAGGTTGGCGGATTTTTTCAGCGCCTCAAGCTGAATGGCGGCTTCTTCCTTGGCGTCCTTTTCCTGCCTCTCCAAAATGTCGGCCACGGCTTTTTTTATGGTTTTTGGCGTGATTCCATGCTCGGCGTTCCAAGCCTCCTGAATTGAGCGGCGGCGGCGGGTTTCGTCAATGGCTTCCTTCATCGCGTCGCTCATGCGGTCGGCGTACATGACAACCTTTCCCTCGGCGTTGCGGGCGGCCCTTCCGATTATTTGAATGAGGGAAGTTGTGGAGCGCAAAAAGCCAATTTTGTCCGCGTCCAAAAGAGCGATGAAACTAACTTCCGGCAAGTCTATTCCTTCCCTCAAAAGGTTGATTCCAATCAAAACGTCGATTTCGCCAATTCTCAAGGACTTCAATATTTCCACCCGCTCAAAGGTGTCAATTTCGGAGTGAATGTATTTTACTTTTAGATTCAGGCCCAGCAAATAGTCGGTCAAGTCTTCGGCCATTTTTTTTGTCAGGGTCAAAATGAGGCTTCGCTCCCCTTTTTCTATTCTTGCCAAAACTTCTTTGTAAACGTCTTCCATTTGGCCTTCGCTGGGCCTGACTTCCACAATTGGGTCAAGCAAGCCGGTGGGCCGAATTATTTGCTCCACCACTTGAGTTGACTGCTTAACCTCTTCCGGACGGGGCGTGGCCGTGACGTAAATGACTTGGTTCATTTTTTTCCAAAACTCGTCGGCCTTAAGGGGCCGGTTGTCCAGCGCGCTTGGCAGGCGGAAACCAAAGTCAACCAAATTTTGCTTTCGGCTTCGGTCGCCCTCATACATCGCGCCAATTTGAGGAACGGTGACATGGGCTTCGTCAATCAAGCACAAAAAGTCGTCTGGAAAATAATGGAGCAAGGTGGCGGGCGGCTCGCCAGGCGCGCGGCCCGCGATGGGAGCGGAATAATTTTCGATTCCCGAACAGTAGCCCATTTCCTTCATCATTTCTATGTCGTAAGTGACGCGGGTTTTTAGGCGCTCGGCTTCCAAGATTTTCTTTTGGGCGCGCAAAGTTTCAACCCGCTCTTCCATTTCTTTTTGAATGCGCTCGGTGGCCAAGGCAAGCTGGTCTTGAGGAACGACGAAATTTTTGGCGGGATAGATTGTGGTTTCGTCAAGCTCTTCGGTGACTTTTCCGGAAACGACGTTAAAGCGGCGAATGCGGACAACTTCTTCCCAATCGAGCTCTATTCTGTAGGCCTCGTCAAATTCCATGTAAGGGGGATAAATTTCAATCACGTCGCCCTTTATCCTAAAGCTTCCCCTTTCCAAAATCATGTCGTTTCTGGAATACTGAATTTGCGCCAATTCCACCGCAAGCTTGTGGGTGTCCAAAGGCTTTCCTTTTTCGATGTGAAGGCGCATGGACTTGTAAAGTTCCGGCATTCCCAAACCGTAAATGCAGGAAACTGTGGCGATGACAATAACGTCGCGCCGCTCCATCAAACTGTAGGTGGCGGCCATTTTCATTTGGTCAATTTCCTTGTTTATCGCCGCGTCCTTTTCTATATATAAATCCCGCGCGGGAACATAGGCTTCCGGCTGGTAGTAGTCGTAGTAGGAAACAAAATATTCCACCGCGTTTTCAGGAAAGAATGTCTTGAACTCCCGGTAAAGCTGGGCGCTTAAAGTTTTGTTGTGGCTGATTACAAGGGTGGGACGCTGGACGGCCTCGATGATTTTTGCCATGGTAAAAGTTTTTCCGCTTCCAGTAACGCCCTTTAGCGTTTGAAAGCGGTCGCCCCGCAAAAAGCCTTCCGAAAGTTTTTGAACCGCCGGCCCTTGGTCGCCAGAAAGCTCGTAGGGCGCGTGAACCACAAATTTTCTCATAGACAACAATCCCTAAATTCATCGCAAGCCCAAAAACGGCCCGCCGTCACTGGACCGAACTTTCTTCGGCCAAGACAAGCTTGCAATCGTAATTTTTTTTGTTGCGCCTGATGGTCACTGTCACCGTGTCGCCGGGCCGCTTGTTTTCCAGCATGGAATAGTAGTCCGAATAAGTGGCCACTTGAACGCCGTCAATGCCGACGATGATATCTCCGCCAATGTAGAATGTTCTGGCGTTGCGGGAATTTCCATAGCGGACGGCCTGGCTTCCTCCCTTGATTCCCGCTTTTTCGGCGTTTCCGCCCTTGGCCACTTCGCTGACCAAAATGCCCTGGCTTATGTCAAGGCGGGCGTAGTCGGCGATGGCGCGGCTCATTTGAACAAGGCTGGCTTGAATGGCGCCCCGCCTGACTTTTCCGTATTGAAGCAAGTCGGACACAACCCGCCGCGCGGTTGAGGCGGGCACGGCAAAGCCTATTCCCGCGTTGGAGCCGCTTGAACTGTAAATCATCGTGTTTATGCCAATCATGTTGCCAGCCGTGTCCAATAGCGGGCCGCCGGAATTTCCAGGATTTATCGAAGCGTCGGTTTGAATCATTCCGCGAATGATTATGTTGTTTGAATTTTTTATGGGGCGGCCCAGCGCGCTTACGATTCCCGTGGTGAGAGTGCGCTCAAAGCCAAAGGGGTTTCCGATGGCGATGACCTTTTGGCCAACCTTTAATTTTTCGCTGTCGCCAAACTGAATGGTCTTTAAAACCACATCCTTAGGCGGATCAAATTTCAGCACGGCTATGTCGCTTTCCACGTCGCTTCCCACAACCCGGCCTTCGTATTGGCTTCCGTCGTAAAGGGAAATGTAAATCTTGGCCGCCTTTTCTATTACATGAACGTTGGTGATTACATAGCCCCTGCTGTCGATTATGGAGCCGGAGCCGCTTCCTCCGTCTTCGGCGATTGGCTCAAAGAACCAGTTCATTCCCATAACTTGGGTGGTTATGTTCACTACGGCTTCGTTGAACTGTTGGTAAACCGAAATGTTTTGCCGCTCGTCTTCGGTGTATGTGACGGCAGACGAGGCCACCAAAGTTTGGTTTTGCAAAAACTGGGAGCCGTCCGTTTGAGCGGCGGGCAAGGAGTCGGCGGCCTTTTGGGATTCGGCTTTTTGGGATGGCTCTTCCGCCGGACTGGAATTTTTGGAATCGCGTGCAATTGAAGAAAATATTTTTTGCGCGCCTAAAATCGCCGCGGCGGTAAAAAAGACCGTTAATAAAGTTGAAAAAAATAAATGGCGGCCAGAATAAAGTCTCATAATTCGTTCATTCTAACGAAAAGCAGTTCCTATGTCAAACCAAGGAAAAAGCGGCTTTTTAAAAAAAGACCTCATGCATCAAGACGTCGTTTTCTTCAATTGGAATATCGTCCGCAATTTGAAAGTCAAAGCAGTAGCCGCAAATTTTTCCTTCCCGCCTAAAGGCCCCGTTCTTTTCCAAAAGTTCCCGCAAAAAGCGGTCGTAAAAGCCCTTTCCCCGACCAAGCCTGCGGCCGTCTTTTGAAAAGGCCAAGCCGGGAACCAAAATTGCGGTCCGGGGCAAAAACTTTTCTTTTTCCGCCATGGGAAGGGTCAAAAGCGGCTCGCGGATTCCCCAGGAATTGACTTCGGTTCGCTCCAAAAGCGCGGACTCAAGGCAAAAGTCCTTTTTCTTTCCAGCCGCGGCAAATAGGTTTTCCCCATCCAACTGGTAAAATTCCATTTGGTTTGTATTTGGAAGAACCCGGGGCAAAAGAACATTTTTTTTGTCCAAAAGGGCGCGGCCGATTACGGGCATGGCGTCAACTTCATCCGGCAAAGAACAAAAGGCCGCCAGGCATTCAGCGTTTTTATATATGGAAGATTGCAAAAAATTTAAGGCCGCCTTTTGAGATTTTTCTTTTCTTTGGGCGGCCGAAAGGGCTAAAAGGCCCTTCCGAATTTTGGCGCGGAAAAACCTTTTGGCCTCTTTGATTTGTTCATGGCAAGCGCCGCCCCCAAAATTTTGGCCGGGAACGGCGGCTTTCGCGTTTTCCATCGATTCAATTAAAAGCTGTAAGTTCCGGTGGTGATGGAACCGGCGCCGCTTCCAATCGTAAATTGAATCGACTTTGTTTTTGTCAAATCCAGCGCGGCGTAGAATTCCGCCAAGTTCTTGACCTTCTTTCCGTTGACGGCGGTAATGACGTCTCCGTCCTGCAAGCGCAAGGACGCGGCGGGGCTCTTGGCCTGAACGTTTGTCACGGCCACGCCTTCAAGGTTTTTGTCAAGCTCAAGCTTTTTGCGCACTTCTTCCGTCAAGGGAACAGGAATGAAGCCCGGCCACAATTTTGCGGTGGAAGAAGAAACTTCTTTTGTCCGCTCGGTTATCATAACAGAAAGCGGCATTTCCTTTCCCCCTCGGACAACCTTGAACTTGGCTTCCTTGTTGGCGGGAAGGCTTCCCACATCCCGAACAAGCTGGTCAACGCTCTTTACGGCGCGGCCGTTCAATTCAGTGATATAGTCGCCCGCCTGCATTCCGCCCTTAAAGGCCGGGGAGTCAACAAATATTTGGGAGGCGAAGGCGCCGTCTTTTCCCTTCACTCCAAGAGATTCCTTGACTTCGTCGCGGATTTCCACAAGGCTCACGCCAAGCCATCCGTAGGTGACTTTTCCGTTGGCGATAAACTCGTCAATGGCGTGCTTTATGTTGTTGATGGGAATGGCAAAGCCCAAGCCCTGGCTTCCTCCTGACTGGCTGGCAATCCAAGTGTTGATGCCGATGACTTCGCCGTAAATGTTCAAAAGAGGGCCGCCGGAATTTCCTTGGTTTATGGCGGTGTCGGTCTGGATAAAGTCGTTGATGTTTCCAATTTGGCCGCCGCTTCTTCCTGTGGCGGAAACGATTCCTTCCGTCACGGACTGGCTGTAGCCAAGAGGGGCGCCCATGGCAAAGCAAATGTCGCCGGTTTGAACCTTGTCGCTGTCGCCCAAGGTTGCGATAGGTATGGAAGAATCGTCGGCCTCAAAGGAAACCAGCGCCACGTCCATGCGCTCGTCGGCTCCCACAAGCTTTCCGTCAAATTTCCTGCCGTCGTTAAGCTTCACAGAAATTTCCGTGGCGCTTCCGGCCACATGGTTGTTTGTAAGGACAAAATATTTTTTTCCGTCCTTGCGAATGATGACGCCGCTTCCCAAGCCTTGGGCCTCGTATTCCCGTTCTTCGCCGCTGTCAGGAATTCCAAAAAACCTAAAGGGCAAGTCGCCAAAGGGATTTGCCGGACGGGTCTTTTTTTCCGTCACGTCAACTTCCACCACAGAGGGAAGAACCTGCTCTGATATGGAGCGGAAAACGTTTTGCATCGCTTCCAAAACGCTCAAGGATTCTGCCGGAATTTTGACGGCGGGAACCGTGTCGGCAAAAGCAGTGTTGGCTCCGTTGGCCGCCTCCGCCTTTCCGCTGCATGAAAATGAAATCAATCCGAATGACAGAACGGCGGCCACGGCCGCTCCGACAATGTTTTTAGTGAATCTGTTCATCTTTTTTTCTCCACTGCATAAAAAACGAAGAAAAGGCCAAGAAGTTACACCATTGCCTCGGCAATCTTTTAGAACTCGTCCAAAACGGCCTTGAAGATTTTTAGGCCCTCGTCAATTTCCTTGTCGCTTATGACAAGGGGCGGCAAAAAGCGGACTACGTCGCTTCCCGCGGTGGAAACGCAAAGTCCTTTTTTCATGCATTCAACTTCAATGTCAAAGGGCTTAACCCCTTCCTTTATCTGAACGCCAATCATAAGGCCCTTTCCCCTGACTTCCACCACAAGGGGATTCTTCCAGGAAGAAATTTCGTCGCGGATTTTTTGGCCGGCCGCCCGGACCCTCTGGTAAAAGCCCGGCTTTTGAAGGGTTTCCAAAACCGTTACGGCGGCCCGGCAAGCCAAGGGATTTCCCGCAAAGGTTGACTGGTGGTCTCCTGCCGCAAAGACGCCCGCCGCCTTGTTTCTAAAGAGGCAGGCGCCCATAGGGATTCCTCCGGCGATTCCCTTGGCCAATGTCACAACGTCAGGCTCAAAGCCAAGTTCGTCGCTAGCAAGGTAGGCGCCTGTCCTTCCAACGCCGGTCTGAACTTCGTCGGCCATGACAATGGCGCCCGCGGCTCTGGCGGCTTTGGCGGCGGCTTTCGCCCATTCAGAATCGACAATGTTTACGCCGCCTTCGCCCTGAACGCATTCAATCATTAAGGCGGCCGTGGTGTCGTCAAAGGCGGTCTTTATGGCTTCCCAATCGTTGGGGAAAAGAGTCTTAAAGCCTTCAACATAAGGGGCGAAGCAGGCCGGGTGAAATTTGTCTTGGCCTGTGGCGGTAAGGGTGGCCATAGTCCTTCCGTGAAAGGACTGCTTTAAGGTGTAAATCACCCGCCTTTTTTCGCCGCCGTTTAGGTAGCCGTATTTTCTTGCCAGTTTGAAGGCCGCTTCGTTGGCCTCAGCGCCTGAGTTTCCAAAGTAGGCGCCTTCAAAGCCGGTGGCGGCCAAAAGCTTTTCGGCAAAGTCGAGGCCGGCGTCGCTAAAGTAGTAGTTTGAAATGTGAATTTCTTTTGCGGCCTGCTTTTGGACGGCCTTGACCAAAGCCTTGTGATTGTGGCCTAAGGCGTTGCAGCCGATTCCCGCGATAAAGTCGATGTATTTTTTATTGTCCTTGTCCCAAAGGGTCGCGCCCTTTCCTTTGACAAAAACAGTTTCAAAACTTCCGTAATTGTTCACAACCAATTTTTTCATGGCAAAACTCCTGTTACAAAAATCGCCGCGACGCGGCCTTGAAAAAACTCGAAATTATTGAGCGGACGCGCTTTGGCGCGTCCGCTCAATAAATCATCGTTCCGATTCCCCGCTCGCTGAACATTTCTATCAGCAAAGAATGGGGAACGCGGCCGTCAATGATGTGGGTTCTGGGAACGCCGCCCTTCAGCGCCGTCATGCAGCACTCAACCTTGGGAATCATTCCTCCTGCGATGGTTCCGTCCTGCATGTAGCCGGAAACTTTCGGAAGGGGAATGCGGGGAATCAAGCTGGACGAATCGTTCACGTCCTTTAAGATTCCCGGAACATTGGTAAGCTGAACGAATTTTTCGGCCTTGAGCGCCACGGCTATTTTCGCGGCGGCGGTGTCGGCGTTGATGTTGTAAAAATTCTTGTCTTCCCCCTGCCCCAGCGCCACCGTTGAAACTACCGGAATGAAATGGCGCTCCAAAAGCGAAGTTAAAATTTCAGGATTGACTTCCATAACCTCGCCCACAAAGCCCAGGTCAACTCCGTCCTTTTCGATTTTCTGAGCGCGCAAAAGGCCCGAATCAACGCCGCTCAAGCCCACGGCCCTTCCGCCTTCTTCAATCAAAATGCGAACGATGTCCTTGTTGAGCTTTCCTGTCAAAACCATTTCCACAACTTCCATCGTCTCTTCGTCGGTGTATCGAAGGCCGTTCACAAACTTGCTTTCCTTTCCCACCCGCTCAAGCATCTTGTTGATTTCCGGCCCGCCTCCGTGAACCAAAACAACGTTTATTCCTATTGTGGAAAGCAAAACTATGTCCTTCATCACGGCGGACTTTAGGCCCTCGTTGAGCATGGCGTTTCCGCCGTATTTCACCACCACAGTTTTTCCAACCCACTGCTTGAAGTAAGGAAGGGATTCAATCAAAACGCTCGCCCAACTTTCGTTGTCAAGCCTTGGGTCAACAATGTTGCTGTCTGTCTCTTGCATTTTTTTCCTCAAAAATAAATTCAAGCGCAAAAAAAGCGCCGTCTTTTTTTTACGAGCGGTAGTCTCCGTTAATCTTGACATAATCGTAAGTGAGGTCGCAGCCCCAAGCCTTTCCGCAAGCGTTTCCGTCGCCCAACTGAACGGCAATCCGAACCGCTTCCCGGCCAAGAATGCGGCTGGCTTTTTCTTCGTCAAAAGCCAAGCCCACTCCGTCCCGCACCACCTCCACCGATTCGGCGCCTTGAAACAAATCCGCTGCCGGATCGTCAAAATAGCGCGCCGCTCCTTCCTTGCTCAAAAAGCGGACGGTCGCCTTGTCTGGGTTGAAGTCGGCTCCTGAATATCCCATGGCGCAAAGAACGCGGCCGCAGTTGGCGTCCCGTCCGAACATGGCGGCCTTCACAAGGTTTGAAGAAATTATTTCCTTGGCCAAGCGGCGAGCGCTTTCTTCGTCTTTGGCTCCGTTCACAAAGCATTCAATCAAACGGCTGGCTCCCTCGCCGTCGGCCGCGATTTTCTTGGCCATAACTTCGCTCAAGGCTGACAAGGCCTCCACAAATTTTTCCCAGTCGGAATTTTTTTCTTGAATGCGGACGTTTCCAGCCATTCCGTTGGCCATGATTGTCAAGGTGTCGTTTGTGGAAGTGTCGCCGTCAACGCTCACGCAATTGTAAGTTGCAGGAACAACTTGGCGCAAGGCGGCGTCAAGCATTGAGGCGCTGATGTCGCAGTCAGTCGTCACAAAAGAAAGCATCGTTCCCATGTTGATGTGAATCATTCCGCTTCCCTTGCACATGGCGCCGATTGTCACGGTTTTTCCGCCGATTTCAGTTTGAACCGCGCACTCCTTAAAACGAGTGTCTGTGGTCATAATGGCCTTGGCCGCCTTTTGGTTTCCGTCTTTTGAAAGTGAAGACGCCAAAGGGGGAATGTGGGAAAGCAAGGCGTCCCGGGGAACTGGCTGGCCGATGATTCCAGTGGAGCAAACAATCACATTGTCGGCGCTGATTTTAAGCGCGTCGGCCACGGCCGCGGCTGTAAGTTCGGCGGTTTTAAATCCTTCCGGTCCTGTGCAGGCGTTGGCGTAGCAGACGTTGCAAATGGCGGCCTGCATTTTTCCGCCCTTGATTTTCTCTTTGGTAAATTTAACGCATTCGGCCTTGACCTTGTTGGAAGTGAAGAGGCCCGCCGCGTCGCAAAGGCGCTGGCTGTAAACAAGGGCTGTGTCGTCAGTTTTTCGGCTTTCTTTTAGTCCTGAATGAATTCCCGAAGCCAAAAAGCCCTGCGCGGCGCAAACGCCGCCTTTTACAAATTTAACCATAAGGCGCCTCCAAATATGCAAAAATATGCGCTTATTTTAGCAAATTTTGCATAAAATTGCAATACCCGAAAGTTTTTTTACATAATTTTTTCAACTGAAACAAAGAATTCTCCGTCGCTTTCTCCAGCCTTAAGCTCAAGGATGACCGGATACACGGATTGCGGGGGAAGGCGGACTGAATGGCTTTTGGCCTTTCCCAAAAGCGCTTTTGCCGCCCTTTCAAAAAGCCGGGCCAACAATTTTTTTGCTCCGGAGGCGCTTGAAATTTCCGACTTGAAAGCCTCTTCCAAAACGTCCTGGACTTCTCCTCCCATTGAAGAGGCAGGCCTGGCCCCGCAAAGGCAAAACCAATAATGAGGCAGGGGCAAAAGCGCGCGGGGAGAAAGCTCGTAAAGGGCAAAGTCCGCGAAGGCCCCGGAAGGGTCGGCCTGAAATTTCCATTCGGTTCCGCTTGCCTCGTCCCGAACAAAGCCTTCTCCAAAAGTCAAGGTCAGCTTTTGCGGAAGGGGCATTTTCTTGTAAAGGGAAAGGCCAAAGGACAAAGTCCAGGCTATGTATAAAAGCGCGGCGGCGGGAAAGAAAAGCCTCAGGCTGGCAGAGGAAAGAAATCCGGCCAAAAAGTAAAGGCCGCAGACAAGGCCGCTTTGCCTGACATGGCCTTTAAAGGATTCCATAAAGGCGGTCTTTTCTTTTATGACAAAAAGAACGGCAAAAACAATCGCCGCGGACAAAAGGACAAAGCAAAGGGAAAGGCGAAAGTTGAAGGCCTTTTTTTTAAAAATCTTTCCGCACAAAATGCAGGCAAGGCTTCCAAAAAACGCTCCGAGAAAAACAAAAGTCAAATTGGCAAAGGCCGCCGATTGGTAGTTCATTTGTAAGTCTTAAAATCTTGGACAACGCTGATGGCCGACTCAATCTTGTAGTCCGGATAAGTTTTTTGGGCCAGAACCAAGGCCTTTTCCACAATGGCGCTGGAATCGGCGATTCCCTGCAAGACAATCTTTTTGTCGATGACAAGGGCCCGCAAAAAGTTCACGTTTATTTTATGGTCAAAGACCAAGAAGTTCACAAGCTTTTGGGCCAAAAGCATTTCGGCCACTTTCTTTTTTCCTTCCGCCTCCAAGTCTGGAGTGACATTGGCCTCCACTATTGAAACAATCAAGGCGGCGGCGGCCTTAATGTCAAGACGGCCGGAATTTATCACCATGTGGTAGTTGGCGGGGTCTTCCGCGTCAACGTTGAAAAAACTTTTGTGAAAGCCCCTGCGGTTGGAATCGCTTTCGTCAATCCGCTGCTTGGCCTGCTTTTCCGTAAAGTTGAATTCTTTTTCAAGGCGTGAAAGGCGGGTGGACAAATCGGCCACGAACCTAAAGCTCAAGGCGTTGGGCAGCTCGCTCATGACAAAAGGGCTGCCCCGCCCTATCAGCACGCAATTGCCGTCCGCCGCCGCCTCAAGCATGGCGGTTTGCAAGTAGTCCAAGTATTCGTCCCTGTCTTTGGCAAGGGAGGCGAAAAAGCCGGGCTTCACCTCGTCGTATTTATGAAGCTTTTCTTTTGGAAAGCCCAATTCCACTATGCGGGCTTCCATGTCCTTTCTTGTGATGAATTTGTAATTTAAAAGCTTGGCGACTTCGGCGCTGATTTCGTCGCCCTTCGCCGCCACCTGCCGAGCCATGCAAATTATAGCCATTCAAATCCTCCCCGACTAATGCTGACAAATTTTATTTTTTGAACTATACTCTATTATAGAATAGGAACGAAAATATGTCAAAGGAAAAAAGCGACTCAAATTTAATTTGGAAAATCGGAAACAAAGAAAAGCTTTTGGACACTCCGGTCTTTACGGTCTGCCAAAGTCAAAACACCGCGCCTGACGGCAAAAGCGGAAAATACATTTCGATAGACGCGCCTGACTGGGCCGCCGTCATACCGGTCTTGGACAGCGACTTTTTGATGGTCCGGCAATGGAGGCACGCCTACAAAGGATTGAGCCTGGAATTTCCCGGCGGCGTGGTGGACTCTGGCGAGTCGCCGGAAGAAGGCGCCAGGCGGGAATTGCTGGAAGAAACGGGCTTTGAGGCTAAAAGCCTTCTTTGCCTTGGAAGCGTCAGCCCAAATCCGGCGCTTTTTTCAAACCGCTTCCACGTGTTTTTGGCAGAAGGCTTGACGGCCGCCGGCGGACAAAAACTGGACGACGACGAATTTTTGAATTGCGAAAGGATTTCTCAGGAAGAAGTCTTTAAAAAAATGGGCGGCCCGGAGTGCCCTCACGCGCTCATGGCCGCCGCATTGGAACTATATGTTCAGCATGTCAAGAACAAAAGGCCTTAAAGCTTTCCGCCCTCAACAACAAGGCTTTCAGCGTCCGCGTCCTTTCCGTAAACGTCCCGCAATGTGGCCTCGTAGTCCTTGTGGAAAAAGTTCTCTTTTCCCAAAGTTTCGATTTCCTTGTTGAGCCAAGAAAGCAGGTCGGCGTTGCCCTTCTTTACCGCGGGATTGATTGTGTCAAGGTTTCCCAAAGATTCGATTCCCACCTTGTAGCCGGGATTTTCGATGGCCCAAGCCAAGACCTCGGTGTTGTCCGTGCTGAAGGCGTCTCCCCTGCCGTCAAGCAAGGCCTTGTAGGTGTCGGCGTAAAGGTCGAACTTCAAGAGCTTCACTTGGGGATAGTTTTGTGTGAAGTAAGTTTCGGCGGTGGTTCCCTTGGCGATAATCAAGGTCTTTCCGTTAAGCTGCTCAGGCTTTGTGACAAGGGCGTTTTCCTTGGAAACCACGCCCAAGGCCACTTTCATGTAAGGAAGCGCGAAGTCAACCTTTTGTGCGCGCTCCGGGGTTTTTGTGAAGTTGGCCAAAACGATGTCAACCTTGTTGGTTTCCAATACCTCAACGCGGGCGGCCGGCTCCACAGGAACGTATTTTACCTTCACTCCCAAATCCTTGGCGATTCGCTGGGCAAAGTAAACGTCGTAGCCCTGATATTCGCCGTTTTCGTCAACATAGCCAAAAGGCTTTTTGTCGCTGAAAACCGCAATCTTTACGATTCCGCTTTTTTTGATTTCGGCCACCGTCCGGCCGCCCTTGGGTTTGGCCCAGGCTCCGGCGACGAAATTAAAGGCTAAAACAGCGGCGAGCGCTTGAACAACTGTCGATTTTTTCATATTTTCCTCCTAACTTGTCGGCCGTTTTTGGCGGCCTTTTGTTTTTCTTTATGGCCCCTTTATACACTTTATTACCTAGTTTGTCAATAGGTTTTTAGGGAATATTTTATAATTTTTTGTTATATTTATTTTCCTCCAGCGGAAAAAGCGCTCCCATTTTTTCTTTGCTTTTTTGCCATTATATGATAAAATGCTGGAATGAAAAAGCTTTTTCCCTTAATTGCCCTAGCCTTATGCGCCCTCGCGGTTTTTTCCTGCGTGTCCGCGCGCCTTGGCCGGCAAAAGCAAATCGAAAGCTTTTACAAAAGCGTCCAAGATTCCGACCGCTACGAGATTCCCTTTTGCCCGCCAAAAAACAGCGGACAAATTTTGGAGCGGACGGCATACGTTCTTTGCTACAACGAATCCATGGAGCAAGCGGATTGGGCGGCCTATGTTTTGGACGCGGCCAAGCTTGAAAAAAACGTCAAAAGGTCTAACGACTTTAGGCCCGACTTTGAGGTCAGTTCAGGCTCGGCCTCGCTGGAAGACTACCGCCGCTCCGGATACGACAGGGGGCATTTGGTTCCCGCCGGCGACATGGCCTACAACGCCAAGACCATGAGCGAAACTTTTTTGCTCAGCAACATGAGCCCCCAGCCCCACGCCTTTAACGAGGGCGTTTGGAATTCCCTTGAGCAATATGTCCGCTCCTTGGCAAAAAAAGGCGGCCGGGTTTATGTGGCCACAGGGCCGGTTTTTGAAAAAAAAGTCTACCCCACAATCGGAGCCAACAAGGTTGCCGTGCCGGAATATTTTTACAAGGCGCTCTTGCTTGAAGAGGGCGGCGAATTTAAAATGGAAGCCTATGTCATTCCTGCAAAAGCGGGAAAAGAAGACTTTAGAAAGTACAGGGTCAGCGTCGATGAAATAGAAAAACGGACAGGAATCGATTTTTTTTATTTGCTTGACGATGAAATTGAAAACAGGCTTGAGGCCGCAAAATAGGAGTTTTTAGATGAACAAGATTTTTGAGATTTTTCAAAAGACAAAAATAATTCCCGTGGTGACAATCGAAGATCCAAAGGACGCGGTTCCCTTGGCGGAGGCGCTTTTAAAAGGCGGAATAAAAATCGCCGAAATCACTTGCCGCACTCCCGCCGCGCCCGCGGCCATAAGCGAGCTTAGCGCGCATTGTCCTGACGTTTTGGCGGGCGCCGGAACGGTGACAAGCGTTGAGCAGGCAAAAGAGGCCATCGCTTGCGGCGCCAAGTTCATCGTCATGCCTGGCTTTGACAAAGAAATCGCTGAATACTGTTCGGGCCGCGACGTGGCGGTGGTTCCCGGCGTGGCCACGCCGACGGAAATCGCGGCCGCCCTTAAATTGGGCTTGGAAGTCCTAAAGCTTTTTCCTGCGGAACTTTTGGGCGGAACGGATTTTTTGGACGCCATGGCCGGCCCCTTCCCCAAAACTAAATTCATTCCCACCGGAGGAATCACGGCGGAAAACGCCGCCGCCTATTTGTCCAAGGAAAACGTCTTGGCAGTGGGCGGCTCTTGGATTGTAAAGAAAGAATTCATAAACGGAAAAAAATGGGACATCATTACAGCGGAAGCGGAAAAGGCCTTGATGTTCCTTCCCCGGGCGTTCACAAAGCAACCATAGCCTTGCGCGAACGCGATGAATCGCGCCAAAACGCGGGATTAGGCTCCGTGAAAATCAATAAGGGTGGTGACTTTTGCCGGCGCCAAGGCCTTTTGGTAGTTCAAGTCCGGGAGGCCAATAACGCCAAAAAAGTCGGTGACGATTCCGCCGCCCTGCTCTATCACGTTTCTTGCGGCGGCCAGAGTTCCGCCTGTGGCGATAAGGTCGTCAACAATCAAGTAATTTTTTCCCTTTTCAATGTCGGCCTTGTGCGCCTCAATTTCCGCGCTTCCGTATTCAAGGGCGTATTTGCAAGAATATGTTTCTCCGGGAAGCTTTCCCTTTTTGCGAACAAGAATTTGGGGAATGGAAAGGCGCTCAGCAAAGGGGGCTGAGAACAAAAAGCCCCGGGATTCCACGGCCGCCACAGCGTCAATTTTTTTGTCCTTGTAAAGCTCGACCATTTTGTCAATGCAAAATTTAAAGATGTCCGGCTTTGTCAAAACGCTGGTAATGTCGTAAAAAAGAATTCCCGGCTTGGGAAAGTCAGGAACTCGGCGTATGGCCTTGTCCAATAAATTGTTTTCGCTTTCTGTCATATTGTAAAAGTATAGTGAAAACCAGCGCCTTTGTCTATGGAAAAATCAAGGGGCAAAAATGGCGGGACGCAGACAAAAAATAGGGAGGGCTCCCCAAGGGAAGGTCCCTGTTTTTTTGCCGTCGCTGGGACCCGCCATATCAAGCCCTTGCTTTTTTATCTTGCAAAATGCGGGCGCTTGTTTTATAATGCGAGTATGTTCCAGCAAAACAGGTGCTTGGCCGAAGGCTGCAAAAAAACTTCTCTTTCAGTGTTCAACTATTACGGAGAAATCGCCGAAGGAGAAAACTATTGCCTTGAGCATTTTCCCGACCAGCAAAAAATCAAGGACGACATTTACAATTACATAAACCAGCGGCAAAAAATCGTGGGCCTTAACGCCAGCGGAATCACTTTTGAAAACATCGATCTTACGGACAAGCGCTTTTACGGCTGCAACTTTCAAAACTGCCGCTTTGTCAACTTGCATTCCACAAAATTTCGTTCAAGGATGAGTTTTTTTGACCATTCAATTTTTTTGGACTGCGCCATGCTTGACAGCAATTTGCAGTTCACATCTTTTGGCGGCTGCATTTTTTCTCACATTCTTTTTACCGGAAGCGACATGATTCACGACAACTTTTGCGGAATCCAAGCCTACCAATCTTCATTTGACGACTCCGACTTATACAACTCCCGCTTTATCGGCTCAAAGCTTGTGGACACTTCCTTTAGAAATTGCAACATAAAAAACACCATGTTTGTAAGCGTGGAAAAGCAAAATGTTTTGTTCAAGTCCTCAAACTTGAGGGAAGCGATTTTTGACGAGCGGGGAAGCGAAATCTTCCTAAAGGATTCAAGCGAGGCCTAAATGAAAATTTACTTTCACTTGAATTTGGAAGGCTTTTCAAATTGCTATGTAATCGTAAACGAAGAGTCTCGGGAAGCCCTCATCGTGGATCCCGGCCAAATCACGACAGAAATAATAAACCACATTGAAACCGGCGGCTACAAACTGTCGGGCGTTTTTATTTCCCACAACCACGGAAGCCATGTGGCCGGCCTTTCCACATTGCGAAAAATCTACGCGCCAAAAATTTACGCCGCCGACTGGGAAGTGGCCGGAAGCGACACAAACGTTCTTAAGGACGACGGAATAATCCAAGCGGCCGGCCTTGACGTGGAATATTTTTCATTGCCCGGCCACACAAACGACTCAATGGTTTACAAAATCGGAAACGTCCTCTTTACAGGCGACAGCCTTAGCGCCTGCAAAATCGGCTCGACAAACTCAAAATTTTCCGAGCGGACGCTGGTAAAAAACATCAGGCAAAAAATTCTTTCCCAAACCGACGACACGGTAATCATGCCGGGCCACGGCCCGCCCACAACCGTCGGCGCGGAGCGGGAGTTCAACCAAAAGCTTTTGCAAGAGCAAAAATGACATTCAACGCAATAAAGCTAAATCCATCGCAAGAAATAAAAATCATAAAGGCCCGCGACGAAGCCCTTGGGCAAGAAACGCTTTTTTTTGACGGCAAAAAAAAATTGGCTTGGAAAACAATAAGCCGCGGGCAAATAGTTTTTTTGCGTCCAATCATCTGCCTGATTCCAGACGACTTGCAAAAAGAAGAATTTCTTTTGACGGAGCGCTTTAAAATCTTTCTTTCCACGGACAAAAGCCGGCTGCCCATTTGCTTTTGGGCAAAAATAAAAACGCCAAGACGGGAAGCCATGGCGCCAATTCCAATAGCCTTTGAATGGGGCAAAAAAAATTTCTTTGACTTGCAAAATCCGTTTTTAGAAGCAAAAAAAATCATGCCTCCAGAAGAAAGAGACTTGGGACAAAGTTTTTTTTGCCCCAGTTCCTTCAAGCTTTGCCGCGCCGAAATTCTTAAAAACGAATGGAAAATATTTGACGAAGTTTGGAAAAAGGCAAAGGTTTGGCAATAATTTTGAGGAGCTCTCAGCCTTACACAGGCGGCCGTTTTTCCGCCCGCCCAGGTTGAAACAATTCACAATTTACTATATAATTACCTCTCAAATTATCACACTTTTAGAGGCAAAAAATGTCTAAGTATCCTTTTGAATCCATTGAACCCAAATGGCAAAAATATTGGGAGGTCAACAAAACCTTTAAAGTCGGCGAGGACGCTTCCGTTCCCAAAGAAAAGCGCCGCTACGTTTTGGACATGTTCCCCTACCCCAGCGCGGCGGGCTTGCACGTAGGCCACCCCGAAGGCTACACCGCCACCGACATTTACTGCCGCTACCTAAGAATGAAGGGCTTCAACGTCCTGCACCCCATGGGATACGACGCCTTTGGACTTCCTGCCGAAAACTACGCGATCAAGACCGGAACCCACCCGCGCGAAACGACAAACTCAAACATCGAGCATTTCACCAAGCAAATAAAGGCGCTCGGCTTTAGCTACGACTGGGACCGCTGCGTGCAAACCTGCGACGCGGACTACTACAAGTGGACGCAATGGATTTTCCTTCAGCTTTACAAAAAAGGCCTCGCCTACGAAAGCAACACTCCCATCAACTGGTGCCCCTCGTGCAAGACCGGCTTGGCCAACGAAGAGGTCAAGGAAGGCCGCTGCGAACGCTGCCATAGCGAAGTCACGCGAAAGACAATCCGCCAATGGGTTTTAAAAATCACCGAATACGCCGAGCGCCTCTTGCAAGACCTTGACGAGCTTGACTGGCCTGAAAGCGTTAAAATCATGCAGCGAAACTGGATTGGAAAGTCCATCGGCGCCGAAGTTGACTTTGCCGTGGCCGACAAAGACGGAAAGGCCACCGACAAAAAATTGCGCGTCTACACCACTAGATGCGACACGCTTTTTGGCGCCACCTACATGGTCGTCTCGCCCGAGCATCCCCTTGTAAAGGAACTTACTACGGAGGAACAAAAGGACGCCGTCCAAAAATACATTGAGGACGCGGCCAAAAAATCCGACCTTGAGCGAACCGATTTGGCCAAGGACAAGACAGGCGTCTTTAGCGGAAGCTACGCCATCAATCCGGTGAACGGAAAGCAAATCCCGATTTGGGTGGCCGACTACGTTTTGATTTCATACGGAACCGGAGCCATCATGGCAGTTCCCGCTCACGACACCCGCGACTGGGACTTTGCCAAAAAATTCAACCTTCCGATAATCGAAGTTTTAAAGAGCGAAGTTGACGTGCAAAAGCAAGCTTGGACCGAAGACGGAATCCACGTGAACTCCGACTTCCTTGACGGCCTTAACAAAGAGGACGCCATTAACAAAATGCTGGACTATCTTGAAGAAAAGAAAATCGGAAAGAAGGCCATAAACTACAAACTGCGGGACTGGATTTTCAGCCGCCAGCGCTACTGGGGCGAGCCGATTCCCTTGGTCCACTGCCCCAAGTGCGGAACTGTGGCGGTTCCCGAAGACAAGCTTCCCTTGGAGCTTCCAAACGTAAAGACTTACCAGCCCACCGGAACCGGAGAAAGCCCGCTTGCCGGAATCGACAGCTGGGTAAACTGCAAGTGCCCCCAGTGCGGAGGCGACGCCAAGCGCGAGACAAACACAATGCCCCAATGGGCTGGAAGCTGCTGGTATTACCTTCGCTACTTGGACCCCAAAAACGACAAGGAATTCTGCGCGGCCGAAAAAGAAAAGTATTGGATGCCGGTTGACTTGTATGTCGGCGGCGCCGAGCACGCGGTCTTGCACCTTCTTTACGCGCGCTTCTGGCACAAGGTATTGTACGACATCGGAGTTGTTTCTACAAAAGAGCCATTTCACCGCTTGGTGAACCAGGGAATGATAACGTCGTTCGCCTACCAGCGAAAGGACAAGACGCTTGTTCCGGTTGACGAAGTTGAGGACAAGGGAAACAACGTTTACGTGGAAAAGGCCACCGGCGAACAATTGACGCAAGTCGTCGCCAAGATGTCAAAGTCGCTCAAGAACGTCGTGAACCCCGACGAAGAGATAAAGCTTTACGGCGCCGACAGCGTGCGCATGTACGAAATGTTCATGGGCCCGCTCACGATGTCAAAGCCTTGGGCCACCCAGGGAATCGTCGGCATCCACCGCTTTTTGGAAAAAGTTTGGGCCGTTGCCGAAAAGCCTTACAGCGACCTTGACATTTTTGGAAAGCTTGAAGACGAAAATTTGATTGAGCTTAGAAAGCTTTACGCAAAGACCGTCGAAAAAGTCACAAACGACACCGACACGCTCAACTTTAACACCGCGATAAGCCAGATGATGATTTTCATCAACGCCGTCTCAAAGCTGAACGAGATTCCAAAGACAATGTGGGAAGGCTTTGTAAAAATGCTTTCTTGCTACGCCCCCCACTTGGGAGAGGAACTTTGGGAAAAGCTTGGCCACACAAAGACCGTCGCCTACGAGGCCTGGCCCACAGTTGACGCGGGACTGGCCGCCGACGACCAAAAAACGATTGTCGTAATGATTAACGGAAAGCTCCGCGACAAGTTCAACGCCGCCCCCGGAACAAGCCAAGAAGAATTGATTGCCGCCGCCCGCCAAACGGAAGGCGCCAAAAAGTTCCTGGAAGGCAAGACCGAAGTCAAGGTTGTCTGCGTGCCCGACAAGCTGGTGAACATTGTGGTGAAGTGATGTCATTGTCGGGCGCAACCCGACAATCTTATTCAAGACTAAAAAAGCCGCGAGAATCCCGCGGTTTTTTTTTCCAGTCAATCGATTACTTAAGCAAATCCCTGGCCAAAATCTTCGCGATGTTTGGCCTCTTTACCAAGTCGCCTTTAAGTCCTTCCTCGCGGGCCTTGTTGACGTATGAAGGATCCTGGAAGCTGTACTTAAAGTTTGTGTGAACGTCGTAAGTTCCCTTCATAAGAGCGTAGGCGTCCTCAGTCATTACAAGCTCTTCGTCGGTGGGAATTACAAAAATCTTGGTCTTTGAATCGTCGGCGTGGATGTAAGTCTCCGCGTTGCCTGTGAACGACCATTCGTTTCGCTGGGCGTCGATTTTGATTCCGTAGTTTTCAAGGCCTGAGCAAGCCTTCATGCGGGTGATCGGTCCGCGCTCGCCTACGCCGGCTGTCCAAACAATCGCGTCAACGTGGCCAAGCTCGGCCATAAAGGCGCCGATGTATTTTTTGATGCGCAAGGCTTCCATCTCGATTGAAAGCTGGCAAAGCTTGTCGCCCTTGGCCGCGTCAATCTCAATGTCGCGGCGGTCAGAATACTTTCCTGTGATTCCAAGGCAGCCGCACTTTTTGTTAAGAGCCTTGTCCATCTCGTCGGCGCTCATGCCTGTCTTTCGCATGATGTAAAAAGGAAGCGCGGGGTCAAGGTCGCCCGAACGAGTTCCCATCACAAGGCCTTCAAGAGGCGTGATTCCCATCGTCGTGTCGTAGCAAACGCCGTTCTTTACTGCGCACATGGAAGAGCCGTTTCCGATGTGGCAAATGATGAGGTTTGTGTCCTTGGGCTCTTTTCCCAAAAGAACGGCGGCGCGCTTGGCCGTGTACAAAAAGCTTGTTCCGTGAAAGCCGTAGCGGCGCGCGGCGTATTTTTCATACCACTTCCTAGGAATGGCATACATGAAAGTTTCTTCGGGCATCGTCTGGTGCCAAGCCGTGTCCATGATAGCTGAATGAGGAACGTTGGGCATGACCTTTTGCGCGGCCTCGATTCCCATAATGTTGGCGGGCATGTGCAAGGGGCCAAGGTCAACGACTTCGCGGAAGCCGTCCAAAACTTCGGGCGTAATCAAAACGCTCTTGGTGAACTTTTCGCCGCCGTGCAAAACGCGGTGGCCCACGGCGCTGATTTCGTCCATGCTCTTTATCACGCCCACTTCCGGATCGGTGATTTCTTTTATGATAAGCTCAATCGCCTCTTTGTGCGTGGGGCACGGGCTTGTGATTTCTGTCTTCTTTCCCTTAGCCTTGTGCGTGATGCAGCTTCCGTCGATTCCGATGCGCTCAACCACGCCGTTGGCCATAACTTCTTTGTTGTCCCAATCGTAAACCTGATACTTTGCGGAAGATGATCCGCAATTCAATGTAAGAATTACCATAAGTTTTCCTCATAAAAATTGAAAAGATGAATGCGGGCGGAGGTCTGTCGGGTTGCAATGCTGCAGGGCAGGCGGGCGCTCAAAAAATATATCATTTATTATATCAGCGCGGGCGGCCTTGTGTCAATCAACCGCAAGCCAGACCCAGTCGGTCTTGGCTCCGTTCAAGTTGTCGTAGTAAAAATTGTCCAGGTTCCACTTGTTTGAGATGGCGTAAAAGCTGGCCGGGCGCACAAGGTAGATTATCGGGCACTCTTCCAAAATCAGGCGCTGGTATTCGTCCCAGATTTTTTGGGCGGCAAGCTTGTCGGCGGTGTAGCTTCCTTCGTTGTACAAAAAGTCGCAGCGCGCTTCCCAATCAGTCGCGGGCTTTTGCTGGTAGGGATGCCACAAGTGCAAGTTTCCGCTTGAAGGCCAAACGTTGCTTCCCTGGGACGGAAAGAGGTTTGAGCCAAGGCCGATGATTATTGACTGCCAGTCAAAGGTGGCCGTCAAAGATTCCACCAATTTTTGAAAGTCGGTTTGGCGGACGTTCACCTTGATTCCAATCTTCTTGCATTCGTCGCTTATGATTTGCGCGATGTCGTTTGAAGAGGCGGCGCTGGAAGCGATTGAAAGGTCAAATTCCACAGGCCTCTTTTTGTCGTCCAACATTCTTCCGTCTTCGCCCCGCTCAAAGCCGATTTTGTTTAAAAGCGCCTCGGCCTTTTTCAAGTCAAATTTATATTCAAGCTGAATGTCAGGATTGTAAAAAGGATTTCCTTCAGGAAAAAAATCGTATTTGGGATAGGCCAAGCCTCGGTAGGTTTGCGATATGATTCTGTCCCGGTTTAAGAGACAGCTCATGGCTTGGCGGAATTCTTTTTTGCAAAACCAGTCGTAAAAGGCTTCGCCGCGATTTTTGGGATTTTGGTTAAAGGACCACAACTGCGCGCCAAGGCTTCCGTCAGCGTTAAAGACTGTCCAGCCCTTTTCTTGGCCGCGAATCACGTCGTCCAAATTTTCAGGCGGCGGAGAATAGCTTTCAAGCTTTCCTTGAGTGAACAAAAGATAGGACGTGTTTTGGTCGCCGATAATTTGCCATACCATTTTTTCAGGGTAAGGAATGGCTTGTCCGTTGGAATCTTTTTGCCAATAATTTTTGTTGCGGCTAAAGACAAGGCGCTGGCCCGGCGAATAACTTTCGATATGCCACATTCCCATGGAAGGAATTTCTTGAACGTCGGAATCGATTCCAAAAAGATTTTTCACTCCATCAACGCCGCCTTCTTCCTTGGCCTTTTTGTAAATCCAGCTGGGCTTGAACTTGTCGTTGGCGGACAGCAAGGGGTCGGCGACGACGCGGGGAAACACAAAGTCAAATCTTTTGTCGTCAATTTTTACGGCCCTCACCCGCCCTTCAGAACCGTCGCTCATCGTCACAAACTGGCCGGAATAAGCCGAGCTTTGAAAGCGCTCGTCGCCGGAAATTTCGTCGTACCACCAAACTATGTCGTCGCTGGTGACTTTTACTTTTTTGTCGGAATTGACGAAGGACCAATAAAGTCCGTCTCTAAGGGTGACATGAACCGTAAGGCTGTCCTTTTTTTGGTCGGCTTCAATTTCAAAAAATGCGCACTGGGGAACCCATTCCCGCTTTTCAAAGTCGTAGTCAAAAAGCCAGTCGCTGGTCAAGTCCATGATGCCGGCGCTTTGTCCGTCCCGCTCCGCGACCAAAACGTTGAAAGTTTTTGGGTCGCCCATGCAAGCGCCGTTCCAAACTCCGCCGACTTTTCCAGAAAAATATTCCTGCCCCTTGTAAGGCTTGGATTTTGTGGCGGTAAAAAATTCTTTAGAAGACTTTTCCCTTGCCTCATCGATTTCTTCCAGCGTCATCTCAGGAACTTTTTGGCAAGAAAAAAGCGCGGCGCAAGCCAAGGCCCCGCAAAAGGCGGCGGCGGCAGTCTTAGTCAGCGCCATAATTTTTGTTGTAATAAAAAAGCTCATAAATTACCAACCAGCCCGCAAGTTTTCGCAAAGCGAAAACTCGACGTTAAAAAAAGGCGAAAGCCATTTTTTAATTACATTTTTTCCAAGAAGGGAACCAAGACTAAATCCATGGCGGACTTCATCGCGTCAAGGGTACACTGCGCCAAAAAGAGGCGGGCGCCGCAAAGTTCCTTTGATTCCGCCGCCAAAATCGGACAGTTTTGGTAAAACTTGCTGAACAGTTTCGCCGTGTCGTACAAAAAGGCGGCCACAAGGCTTGGGTCCAAATTTGAGGCGGCCTTGGCCACAATGTCAGGGAAAGAGCCCAATTGCTTTACAAGCTCCCATTCGTCGCCGCTAGTCAAAAGCGCGCAGGCCGCCTCGCTTGAGTCGGGAAGCACGCCGCTTTCCTTTGCCTTTGCCAAGATCGAAGAAATGCGCGCTCCCATGTATTGCAAGTAGGGGCCTGTGTTTCCGTTAAAGGAAAGGGATTCCTGGGGATTAAAAAGCATGTCCTTTATGGGCGTAGCCTGCAGCATGTAATAGTGAACGGCGGCCAGCGCGACTTTTTCGGCGACAGCGTCCGGGTCGTCCAATTCCTTGTCGCGGCCCTTCTCCTTTATTTCCTTTAGCGCGTCGGCGTGAAGGCTGTCCAACAAATCGTCCGCGTCCACAACCGTTCCCTCGCGGCTTTTCATTCTTCCGCTTGGAAGGTTGACCAAACCGTAGCTTAGGTGGAAAAGTTTTTGCGCCCAGTCAAAGCCAAGCTTCTTCAAAATGTAGAACAAGACTTTAAAGTGAAAGTTCTGCTCGCTGGCCACGACGTAAACCATTTGGTTAAAGGGCCAGTCCTTGTGGCGGCTGATCGCCGTTCCGATGTCCTGCGTGATGTAGACGCTGGTTCCGTCGGAACGCAGCAACACCTTTTCGTGGTCCTCGCCGTCCTTTCCTTTTCCGACAGCTTCCGTCACGTCAACGCGGGTGGAACCGTCGGCGGCCTTGAAAAATATTCCCATGTCAAGTCCGCGCTGAATCTCGTCCTTTCCCTTAAGGTATGTGTCGCTTTCAAAATACAATTTGTCAAACGAAACGCCTGTGCGCTTGTAAGTTTCCTGAACTCCGTCAAGCGTCCAATCGTTCATCTTTTGCCAAAGCGCGCGGACGTCTTTGTCTCCGGCCTCCCACTTGACGAGCATTTCCTCCGCCTTTTGCGCGGCTTCGGGGTGCGCGGTTTCGGGCTTGTCTTTTTCGCCCTTCAGGTATTTGTCAAATTCCACGTAGCAGTTTCCCACAAAATGGTCGCCCTTGATTCCCAAAGATTCGGGCGTGTCGCCTTTTTCTTGGTGGAACAATTGGTAGGCCAGCATGCTCTTGCAAATGTGGACGCCGCGGTTGTTGATGATGTTCACCTTGTAAACGTCGGCTCCGGCCTTCTTTAAAATGCGGCTTACGCTCTCTCCAAGAGCGTCGTTCCTGACATGGCCCAAGTGAAGGGGCTTGTTTGTGTTGGGGGAAGAAAATTCCACCATGACGCGCCGGCCTTCCATCGGCTTTTTATTGTCGGAGCCAAGCGAGCCGTAATCGCTTTTTTGCTCGGCGATTTTTTTTAGGATTGAATAAGTTTGGTTTCCTTTGTTGAGCTTGAAGTTGACATAAGGGCCAAGCGCCAAAACTTCGCCCAAGTCCGAAATTTTGACGCCGCCCAACTCTTGGGCGCCTTTAAGGATTTGGACAACGCCGGCCGAAATTTGCGGCGGCCCCATGCGGAAAGTTTTTGCAAAGGTGAAAAGGGGAACTCCTATGTCTCCCATTTTTGGGTCCGGAGGATTTTCCAAAGTCAAAGAGGCGGCGTCAACGTCAGGAGCCTGAATATTTTTTTCTGTCTTAAACTGATTCAAGGCGGCCGAAAGCGCCCCGCGGATTTGTTCTTTAATGTCTGCCATAATGCTCCATTGTATCACACCGCTCGCTCTTTTTCTAGTGGTGGCGTTTGCCGGCCGCTTTTGGGGCCGCCCCCGCCAAAAGTCCTTTTTGCGAAAATCTTTTTTCCGCAGGAAGGCGTTTTTTTTATTTTTCCGCTTTCCTTTTTGGAAAAAAATCCTTATATTATAATTATGACCATTCAAGACCAGCAATTTGACCAAGAGCGCGCCCTTTACGGAAGTTCAGGACTGACGGTAAAAAACTGCCGCTTTGACGGGCCAGCGGACGGAGAGAGCGCCTTTAAAGAATCCAGCGGAGTGACCGCAGTGGACAACTACTACAATTTGCGCTACCCCTTTTGGCACAACAAAAATCTGAAAGTCCAAGGCGGCCAAATGACGCAAAACTGCCGCGCGGCCCTTTGGTATTGCGACGGCGTTCAAATAAACGGCCTTGAAATGTTCGGCATAAAGGCCTTGCGGGAATGCAAGAACGTTCAAATAAACGGCTCAAAAATCGACTCTCCAGAATTTGGCTGGTCGGTGGACAAAATAGCCATGAAAGACGTTTTTGCCCAAAGCGAATACTTTATGATGAGAAGCGGCCGCTTGGACTTTAAGAACGTCAGCCTTAAAGGAAAATATTCTTTCCAGTACATAAAAAACAGCCGCTTTGAGTCCTGCGACTTTGACACAAAGGACGCCTTTTGGCACGCCAAAAACATTGTGGTAAAAGACTGCAAAATAAAGGGCGAATACTTGGCCTGGTATTGCCAAAACGCCACCTTCATAAACTGCCAGATTAGCGGAACCCAACCCTTTTGCTATTGCAAGAACTTGCGGCTCATAAACTGCTCGATGGACGGAGCCGACTTGGCCTTTGAAAAATCCAGCGTCAAGGCTTTTGTCACCAGCCCCCTTATAAGCGTCAAAAACCCAAAAAGCGGCCTTATCCAAGCGCCCGCCGTAGGGCAAATAATCCGCGACGACAGCAAAAGCCGGGCAAAAATTTTAATCCGGCCTTAAAAAAAAACGATTTTTTTTGTTTTTTTTCTGTCCCTCCTGTAACCTTTTTGGGCCGCGTTTGCTTATTATACAGCTACAGTCAAGCAGAACATAATGAATAAACCTCCAGGGCGGCGGCTGATTTCTCTCCTTTACAGCCGCCGCTTTTATTTTAAACAAGAATGATTGTAAATAATGGGCGGGTCCCAGCGACGACAAAAAATCAGGGTACCTTCCCATGGGGAACCCTCCCTAATTTTTTGTCTGCGTCCCGCCCATTTTTATGAAAAATTGCTTAAAATAAAAGACTTAGACAACGCGCTTCGCTTGCGGGGCCCATTCCGCTCTTGCTTAAAATTCAAACTTGCACTATAATAATTCAATTTTTTAGATGATTTGAGCGACGCATAAGGAGGAAATTTATGGCGTATTTTTTTGAGGAACCGTCCCACACATTCGACGAGTATCTATTGATTCCTGGCTACACTTCGGCGGACTGCATTCCTGCGAACGTCTCATTAAGAACTCCGATTGTCCGCTACAACAAAAAGGCGGGCGAAAAATCAGCGCTCTACATGAACATTCCGATGGTCAGCGCGGTAATGCAGTCAGTTTCAAACGACAAAATGGCCATCGCCTTGGCAAAAGAAGGCGGAATCAGCTTTATTTACGGCTCCCAGACAATCGCCGACCAAGCGGCCATGATTGCCCATGTAAAAATGTACAAGGCGGGCTTTGTTTCTTCCGACACAAACATTCGCCCCGACCAGACCTTGCGGGAGCTTTGCGAAAAAATTGAGCAGACAGGGCACTCCACCGTGGCCGTGACGGAAAACGGGGAGCACAACGGAAAGCTTATGGGCATCATAACCGAGCGGGACTTTAGAATGAGCCGCTGCAATCCCTCAGACCCCGTAAGCAAGTACATGACTCCCCTAAAGGACTTGGTCACAGGCCAAAGCGACATTACCCTTGACGAAGCCAACGACCTTATTTGGGAGCGGAAAATCAACCAGCTTCCCATTGTTGACAAAAACGGAAACCTTCAATACTTGGTTTTCCGCAAGGACTACGCAAGCCATGAAGAGCACCCCTTGGAACTTTTGGACGACAAAAAGCGCTACATTGTGGGCGCGGGAATCAACACGCGCGACTACATGGAGCGGGTTCCCCTTTTGCTAAAGGCCGGAGCCGACGTTTTGTGCTTGGACTCCTCGGAAGGCTTTACAGAATGGCAGCGCCGCGCGCTTAAGGACATCCACGAAAACTTTGGAAAGGACGTGAAGGTTGGCGCCGGAAACGTTGTTGACGCTGAAGGCTTTAGGTTCTTGGCGGAAGCGGGCGCGGACTTTGTAAAAATCGGAATTGGCGGCGGCTCCATCTGCATCACTCGCGAGCAAAAAGGCATCGGCCGCGGCCAAGCCACGGCCACCATCGAGGTTGCAAAAGCCCGCGACGAATACTACAAGGAAACCGGCATCTACGTTCCCATTTGCTCGGACGGCGGAATCGTTCACGACAACCACATAACCTTGGCCCTGGCGATGGGCGCGGACTTTGTAATGCTTGGCCGCTACTTCGCCCGCTTTGACGAGTCGCCCACGAACAAGCTCATTGTAAACGGAAACTATGTAAAGGAATATTGGGGCGAAGGCTCAAACCGCGCCAGAAACTGGCAGCGCTACGATTTGGGCGGCGCCAAAAAGATGGCCTTTGAGGAAGGCGTGGACTCTTACGTTCCCTACGCGGGAAGCCTCCACGACAATGTGCAAATCACCACAAGCAAAATCATTCACACAATGTGCAACTGCGGCGCGGTAACAATCCCTGAATTGCAGGAAAAGGCCAAGCTTACGCTGGTAAGCCCTGCAAGCCTTAGGGAAGGCGGCGCCCACGACGTCGTTGTAAGGAACACAAGCATTCGCGCGCAATAGGCCTGGTCAAGGCACGCTTCGCTTAAAGCCTTGACTCAGTCCTTTTGCGGTGCGGATAAAATTGTCGCGCCGCAATACGAGCCTTTCGGCAAGCTAGGCGCGACATCCCACAAAAACTGTCGCGGGCTAAACAGCTATGAGCGCGATTCGCCCTGCGGCTAAAATCATAGGAGCATAAAAAAGGGGCTGTCCCATACTTCTAGGACAGCCCCTTTTGTTATCCAACAATGCCCGCGAGTTTCACCCTTTCGGCGAGCTAGGCAAAACTCGACATTAAAAAAGATTCTCGGGCCTAAGGCCCGAAATCTTTTTTAATAACCCATCTCCGGGTTGGGAGCGCTCATGGCGGGCTTGGGCTCGGGGATGTCGGTAATCGCGCATTCAGTTGTGAGCATAGTGCCCGCGATGCTGGCGGCGTTCTTAAGGGCGCTGCAAGTAACCTTGGCCGGGTCGATGATTCCGGCTTCGATCATGTTGACCCATTCGCCGGTGTAAGCGTTGTAGCCTACGCCCTTCTTTTCGCTCTTGGCGCGGGCGGCGATGACCGCTCCGTCAACTCCGGCGTTGTCGGAAATCTGGCGAATGGGTTCCTCAAGCGCGCGGCGGACAATCTTGTAGCCAACCTTTTCGTCTTCAGAAAGTTCGGCGGGAATTGTTTCCAAAACCTTAGAGGCTTCGATGAGCGCAAGTCCGCCTCCGGCAACAACGCCTTCTTCCAAAGCGGCGCGGGTGGCGGCGATTGTGTCCTCAACGCGGAACTTCTTTTCCTTCATTTCTGTTTCTGTGGTGGC
>CALDIB010000013.1 GCA_937902125.1 uncultured Treponema sp. | reverse complement strand
TATTAATATTAGTTTCTTTTATTTCTAATACAGCTATATCATTATATTTATTTTTGTATATTATCTCACCTAATTCAATATTTATTTTTTGATTATTTAAATATACATCGATTTTTTTGTCTTTTTTTTCGGCGCGAATTTTTGAAATTAAGTATGCGGCCAAAAGCAAGTCCAAAAGAATCGCCAAGGGAAGGGCGAATTTAAAAATCGACTTGCCGTGAATTTTGTTCACTGTGTCGGTGTAATTGTAAATGTCGTCGTAGTAGGAACCCATGCAGACAATCCAATTGTATGGCTTGTACAATTTTGAATAGGTTATTTTTCGGGCAAAGTTGTCAGAGTTTTTTTTCTTAAAATAGTATGAGCTGAAAACTTCTCCGTCCTTATTGATTCCGTCAAGCTCGCGTTCGTATGGAAGGTTTCCCACCGCGTCTTGCATGTCAGTTGAAAGCAGCATTCCCTCTGACGAGCGGGGGTTGGGATGAATCAAGCGGACGGCGTAGTCCTTTCCGCCTTTAAAGTTTTTGACTTCGTTTATCCAATAGTAAGTTTCTTCGACAAACTGCGAGTTGTAAATTTTTGAGCTGACAATGGAAATCATTGTCTTGTAAAGATGCTCTTGTGTTATGCCGTAATAAAACCTGCCGACTGGATTTTCAATTTCTCGCCAAACGCAAAAAATGTTGCTCAGCGTCCGCTCGTTGCGGTCCCAGTTTTCGGGAATGTTTTGCGAAAATTCGATTTGCTCGTCAAGTCCAACAACCAAAGCGTAGCCCCACATTCCCCGCTGATCGGCGTTTGTGAAAGTCCGCTTTATGATGTCTTCCATTGCCCGCAGGGAACGCGCGTTTTGCATCGAATCTTTTAGGTTGTTTTCCCGCTCGGAAACTGTAAAGTCAAAGATTTCAACGGCGTCCTCTTTGTTCCTTTCAAACTCATGAATGAAATTTGTCACGGAGTCCTTCAAGAAATTCGCCTTGAATTGGACGGCGATTTCACGAGCCTGCTTAAGGTAGGCTTTTTCTTGAGCTATGAACAAGACAAGAAAAAGATTGAGAATTAAAAGCGATAAAAAAACAAATTTATATTTCTTAAACACAATGACTTATTGTAGCGCGCTTTGCGCTATTTTGCTAGTAAAAAATCAATTAAAGAGGAATCGCGGCCGCGGCGTTTTGACCGTCCATGGCGCTGGAAACGATTCCTCCCGACCAACCGCTTCCTTCGCCGCAAGGATAAAGATTTTTAAGGCCTAGGCATTCAAAGCTTTCTTTGTCCCTCAAAATGCGGACGGGGGTTGAAGTTCTTGTTTCGCTGGCGATGAGCAGGGCGTCTTGGCAAATCCAGCCCTTCATTTTTTTGTCAAAAATATTGAAGGCATCCTTTAGGCGGCCGCTTATGAATGGAGGAAGCCATGCGTCCAAGGGGCTTGAAACAAGGCCCGGCGTGTAGCTTGAGCGGGGAAGGGCTTGACTTTGCTTTCCGGCCAAAAAATCTTTCATCAATTGGGCTGGCGCCATTTGTCCGTTTTTTCCAATGGAAGAGCCGCCGTTTTTCCAAGTTTCCCGTTCAAGCCAGCTTCTAAAGGCCAAGCCCAAAAGCGCCTCTCCGCCGTCTTTTGCAAGCCCAAAAAGCGCCGCCTCGCCGACTTGCCTTGAGCCTATATCGTTTTCAAGCCCAAAATCGGCCGCGGCTTTTTGTCCGGCCATAATTTGAGCGACGTCCTCCGGCCTGCATTCTACGACAATGGCGGCGTTTGACCAAGCGGAGTTTCGCTCGGCGGCGCTCATTCCGTTGACCACAATTTCTTGGGGGCCGGTTGCAGAGGGAACCACAAATCCTCCGGGACACATGCAAAATGAGTAAACGCCGCGGCCGTCAACTTGCGCGGCAAGGCGGTATTCGGCGGCGCCAAGGTTGGCTTCTCCCCGTTTTCCGTGGTATTGAATTTTGTCAATCAATTCTCGCGGGTGTTCAACGCGGACGCCCACGGCAAAAGTTTTCGCTTCCAAAGATTGTGGCGAAACTTTTTGGACAAGGCTGTAAATGTCGCTTGCCGAATGTCCTGTGGCCAATATCACCGCGTCCGCGAAAAATTCTTTTTGCTCGTTTCCGCAAAGGGCTTTGACGCCCTTGACGATTTTTTGTCCGCCGGAATTTTCTATTATGAAATCAACGGCGCGGGAGTCAAAATGAAATTCGCCGCCCAACTCCAAAATTTTTTGCCGCATGGCCCCCACAATTTGAGGAAGTTTGTTTGTTCCGATATGGGGATGCGCGTCCGTTAAAATTTTGGGGTCGGCTCCAAAATGCGCGAAGGTTTGCAAAATGTCGGAAATGTTTCCCCGCTTGTTGCTTCTGGTGTAAAGCTTTCCGTCGCTGAAAGTTCCGGCCCCGCCTTCGCCAAAACAGTAGTTGCTGTCGCCGTCAACAAGGCCCTTTACGCTTATGGCCGCGATGTCCCGCTTACGGTCGCCGGCGGCTTTTCCCCGCTCGATTATGACAGGCTGAACGCCGCGTTCCAAAAGTTTTAGGGAAGCGAAAAGTCCTGCGGGGCCGCTTCCGACGACGACAACTTTTTTTGAGCCGTCCGCCTTGCGCCAGGAAAATTCTTTTTTTTCGCCGTCAGGATTTTGGCCCACATAAGCCTTGTATCGCAAGCAAAACTTTAATTGGCCGTGGCGCGCGTCAACCGATTTTTTTTCAAATACAAATTGGACTCGCTCGCCGCCGGAATATTTTTGGCGGAGGGCTTGGTTCAGTTTTTTTAAAACTAAATTTTTGTCGCTTTCTTCTTGCGGCTTTATGATTACGCTTAGGTCAAAAATCATGCTGCTTCATTTGGCTACATTTTGTAGCCGGGCTGAATGATTGTGTTGGCGTCTTTTAAAACTTTGTCGTAAATTTTTTCTTTCCACTGGTCTTGGGGAACGTCAACCACGCTTACCGAAAAGTGCTCCTTTTCCCGCGCCAGTTCCTTTGACGCTGTTTCCAAAATCGCCTGCGCCAAGCGCTTCTTTGTCTCTTCGTCCCGTCCGGGATACATTTGAATCGTTATGTGGGGCATGCTGTCGTTCTCCTTTTTAAAATTTTATTGTCTTAGGTTCCGCGGTAAAGCTTGCGAACGTCGCTGTCGCGTCCTTAAAGTAAAGGACTTGCGTGTTGGAGTCGTTTTCGTCGTAGCGTCCGCGAAGGTCGGGGTAGTTGTCAAGCATGTGTTTTTTGGCTTCCACGCGGTCGTCGTTTACGAGCGTTCCCGCAACGCGAAGCCAAGTTCCAGCCGCTCCGTCAAAGCAAGAAAGCTCTGCTTTGGGATTGGCCGCCAGCTGCTTTGAAACGTCCTTTGACTTTCCGGTCTGAATGTAAAGCTTTCCGTCAAACAAGTCGATCGTTCCAAAAGGCCGCACGCGAGGCTGGTCCCCGTCCACCGTGGCAAGGTAATACACCCCGCATTTTTTAATGAAGTCGTAGATTTCGTTCATGGAAATATTTTAGCGCAAGAGGGAAGGCGTGGGCAAGAGATTTTTTTTCGGGCGTTGCGCCGTTCGCTCCGCTCACGCCGCCGGGCTGCTCCAGGTTCCGCTTTCGCTCCATTGCTCCACTGCGTTTCGCAACGCTGCGCGCCTTGCGCATCCCTAACGCGGAGAGGGGATGGATAAACTATGATTTGAAAAAATCTTCTAATATATCTTTTAGAAAATTATATCGTCTGGCGTAGCTGTTATCCACAGGAATTAAATCAAAACCATGATTTTTGCAAATTTGTTTTTTCTTTACATCGCGGGCTATAACTTTCGAATTGTTTTTATGCTCCGGCCCGTCCAGTTCTATTGCCAAAATCGGTTCTTCCTTTCCACGAAAACCTTTTTTATAGATTACAAAATCAAGACTGCCTTTGTAGAAAAAATCGCAGTCATTTTTATCTTTGTCAAATAAATGTGAAATTTGTACTTCTCGTTTTACAGTATACTTAACATTTTCATTTAATAATACAGAGAGGGCGTGGTTTAAAGTTGTTAAAAAAACGCTCTCGGTTTCGGAACTGTATGGCTTTATTCCTAATGCCCTTGACGAATTTTCTCTCGACGATACTTTACATTCACCATTTGTTTGGACATAATTGTATAATTCGTATAAATCATCTTGTTCATTTTTTTTGTGAAGTCGTTCCAATTGTCTCTTGCTTGTTAGCATGACAAATGTGTCTTTCGCGCGAGAAACTGCGACATTTAACAGTTCTTTGTTGTTTTTTAACCAATCATATGTTTTTGAATGTGTGTTTTCCGTTAACGCAAGGGAAAAAAGAATGTCGTCTTTTTCATCTCCTTGAAAGGCATGGACTGTTCCACAGCTTGCATTGTGTTCCAGCCCATTCTCCTTAAGTTTATATTCTATCAAATCTTTTTGGTTTTTAAATGGCGTTATGATTCCTATTTTCCTTTCTTTGTGTTTAATGACGTAATTAATAATTTTATCGACTTCTTCAGGAGCAGTGTTTTTTATATTCGAATGGTTGTTCTCTATGTCGCACAAAACCAATGGTTTGTCATGCAGACCTTTTGATTTTACATTTAACTGATTGTTGTAGTATTTTTTATTGCTGAAGTTTATTATTTCTTTTGCGCATCTGTAGTGGTTGTGAAGAAGTGTTTCTTGGCTTATGGCATCGCTTGCAAGGAACGATTTATAAATTGAGTTTTTTATATAGTCGTAGTTTTCACTAACATTATACTTTTCCTTCAGTTCTTCATTTATGTTTTTGTCCAATGTGATTACAGGGTTTAGTTGTTGAGGGTCACCAACAAGCATAAGACTTTTTCCTCTGATTATTGGAATTAGAGAAACGGCAGTGTTGCATTGGCTCGCTTCGTCAATAATTGTCATGTCAAAATATGTATTTGGGCTTCCAATTTTTTGTGATGATATGCAGGTTGAGCAAAAAACTGGGAATGCTTTTTTCATCTTATCTATGTTGTCAGGATTGGAAAAATATTTGTTAAAAGCGCTTGCTTGTTGAGATTCGTCTTGTAAATATAGGATTTCCACAAACTCTTTGTATTCGTTTTTTAAAAGGTTCTTTAAGAATTTAACAGATGTGAAATTTAAAAATTGCATTAATCTATCATAGTCAAAGTCAACCAATGAAATAGCATCTTCGTCAGTAATTTTCCCGATTTCAAGAAGTTGTTTTTTAATTTCAGATGCTTGTTGGCCTTCTAGGTTTAGTCGAAGATTCATGTTTTCATTTTTGGAAAGCATTGATTCTATAAGTTCTTGGCGTTCTTTTAAGTCAATTTGTTTTTCGTGTTTTTGCAAAAGCTCAGTAAGTCTTTTTGTTCGTTCTATTTGCGCTTGTTTGTTTTGTTTCAAGACATCATCAAAAACATTTAGTTTTTCAACGGTTTCGAGGACTCTTTTTATGTATTTGCATGTTTCTGGAATCAGTTTGTTGCTTCCGATTCTTAAAATGGGAAAGGGGATTGTATAATTTTTGTATTTTAATGATGTAAGTTTTTCAAAGACGCCATCAATGGGGTGGTTGTTGTAAGAGGAAAAAAGAACTGTTTTTGAGTTGAAGAATGCCGTGATTATTGTGTTGATTATTGTTGTTGTTTTACCAGTTCCCGGCGGTCCTTGAATGTAAGCAACAGGGTAATTCATTGCGTTGTGAATTGCTAATAGTTGATCAAGGTTGATGTTTTTGTCAACGAGCGCAATGGGAAGAATTTCATCGTTTGACTTGATCGAACGAAGCTCTCCAAAGAAGGCTTGAATTGGCACAGTCACAGCGTTTTGAGCATACATATCTGTGATGGCTTCGTATTCTTTTTCAAGGTTTGCATTAATGTCTCGCTGTATGCAAAGAAAATACGGCATGTCATCTACGCAATAGTCTTTTCGATTTTTTATGTTTTCAGTGATTATATCCTTTATGGTTTCTGCGTTTTTTTCAAAGTCGTCTAGTAGGGGGATGTCATCATTGTCAAGAAAATTGGCCTTTCGCTGAAAATTGTGGGTAAATATGGTAAAATCCCCTCATGGAAACAAT
>CALDIB010000012.1 GCA_937902125.1 uncultured Treponema sp. | reverse complement strand
CTCAAGATTGAAGAATTTATGGCTTGGTATGAAAAAATCCGCGGACTGAAGTTCGCCGCGCTCCGCTACTTCAACGCCGCCGGCTACGACGTGGACGGAGAGATTTACGGCCTTGAGCAGAACCCGGCCAACCTTCTTCCCATCATTATGGAAGTGGCCTGCGGAATGCGGCCAAAGATGAAAATTTTTGGAAACGACTACGACACCCGTGACGGAACTTGCGTCCGCGACTACATTCACGTCACAGACCTTGCCGCGGCCCACGTCAAGGCCTTGGAATGGATTGCCAAAAACCAAAAGAGCCTTACGGTGAACTTGGGAAGCGAAAAGGGCACTACCGTGACAGAAATGGTGGAGGCCGCCCGCCGCGTGACAGGAAAGGAAATCAAGGCCGACTACGCCGAGCGCCGCGCCGGAGACCCCGCAAGCCTTGTGGCAAGCGCCAAGTACGCCGCCGAAGTCCTTGGCTGGAAGGCCAAATATTCCGACATCGACACGCTTTTGGAGACAACATTTAAGGCGTATAATAAGTGGCTGGGCAACCGCGCGTAGCGGGCCCTCCCGCTCCTTTTTGCCCGCTCCGCATCTTAGGCTTTGAATAATTGTTTGGGCAGGCTTTCTAGTCTTTCTTTAAGACGAACAAGTATTCGCGGACATGAATGTCTCGGCCCGATAAATTTCGGCTGCCCCTAAAGGCGTTGTAGGGAATCTGAACGCATTTGAGGCGGCCGTATTTTTTTAGGGCGGCCTGCATTTCTTCTTTGCTGATAAAGCCTTCCGAATTGTATGAAACGATTGCAAACTTTGAGTCCAGCGCGGCCACAATTCCTTCCAAGGCCGAAAGGGAAAGCTTGGCCTTGTTGAATTGGGAATGGTTCCAGTTTTGAACGATTCCGCTTATGGGGCTAAGTTCCGCGTCAATCTTGTTCTTTAAAATCAAGTTCAGCATAAAATAGTTGGAGCCGTAAGGATGCTGGTTGTAGGGCGGGTCAAGGTAGGCCAAGTCAAGGCCCTTGAGCCTTTGCGCCAAAACGCCTGAGTCTTCCTGAAAAAGTTCCCGCTCGGAATCAAATTCGCTAAGGACAGGCTCGTTCAACTGAACCTCGCCCAAAATTCTTTTCAGCGCGTTTTTTCCCGCGCCGCCAAAGCAGCCCACGCCTGTGTTCTTGTCCTTGTAAAAGCCTTTAAAGACTCCGCTTGTGTTCACGTGAACCGAGGCTTCTGTAATGAGGGGCGCGAGAAAAAATTTTTGCATTTCCTTTGGACAAATTTTTTCGATGAAGTGGCGGTAGCTGTCAAGCAAGAGCGCGTTTTGCCGCGTGTAAAAAACCCGCTCGCCGGCCTTGATGTCGCCGTCGTCCTTGGGCGCGTAATTTTGGCAGATGATTCCTTGAATTTTCTTTTTGGAAACGGCGCGTAAAATTTCTGAGCGGCACTCATTGTATTCCTTTTGGGGAAAGTCCGCCTTGTTGGTCAAATAGCAGTCGTTTAAAAGGCAGGAATAGCTTTCCAAATCGTTGGCGTAAATTTTTTTGCTTGATGCCTTTAAAAGCCGCGCCACTATTCCGCTTCCTGAAAACAAGTCAGCGCAAACAAGGCGCCTTTTGCCCAGCTCCTTTTGGACGGCGGCGACTTGCTCTTGTATGTCGCCCAAAAGGGCGCGCTTGTTCCCGATGTAGGTGATAATCTGCTTTGTGAGAAAGTCCGGGTTTTCGCCGTTTGTAGTTTCGCTTTTCATTTTTCTTTATATATGCTGAATGTATTCCCGCAAAAATTGGTTTCCGACTTTTGCCTTGGCCATCATTTCTTTAAATGATGAGAATCGTTCCCCTCTTTCAAATTCTCTGCCAAGTTGAATGTAGTCCTTTCCGTTTTCGCTTCCATAGGTGATGAGATATTTTTTATTGTCGTGAATGAATTCAAACTCGCGCTTTATTTCGGTTTGAAATTGCAAGTCTTTGGGAACCATAAAAAGAGTTTATCCTAAAAATGAATTTTGCGCCATAGCATTTTTAGCGTTTTTTCTTTATAATGGCCGTCGGTGAATTGAATGCGCTTTGTTTTTTACAATACTTGCTCAAATTATTTTGACCCCAATATAGTCCATATAAAAACCTTGCCTTCTTGGGCGGAGGAGTGGGCGGCGGTCAAGGCAAAATTCCCGGAGCATGAATTTATCATCGCCTCAATGCTTCCCGGAATGTTTTTGCTTGACTACGACAGAGGAAAAATCATTTCGCCTGACGACGGAATAAGGCGCGTCATTCTAAGCGGCGGCGGCGCCGATAAAATCGCCCAAGAAATTTTGGCGCTAAAGCCCGACGTGGCCGTGGCCGCAAGTTTTTGGCTTGCTCCTTACGACTGGCTTGGCCTTCAAGACGCCATGGTGGGGGAAATCTTGCGGCAAAAGGGAGTGAAGGTTGTTTGCCACAGCTCAAAAACGCAAAGCCTTTGCTTTGACAAAAGGAACACCCGGGATTTTTTAATTCAAAACAACTTTAATTGCGCCGCCGCCGTCAGCGTGGACTACGACTTGTTTTGGGCGGAACGGAAAAAGGGCGAAGTTAAGAACAATGTTTACCGTGAATGGACTTATAAGGAAATTTCAAAGTTGAAATTTCCGCTTATAATAAAGGACACGACGGGATTAAGTTCCTATGGAATGGAAGTTGTCCATACAATGGGCGCCGTCAAAAATTACCTTGAGTCAAAGAAATTTAATTCCGACCGCTTGGTGGAAGAATTTTTGGACGGCCCTCAATTTGGAACTGAAATTCATTGCTGGAAACAAAAAGGCGGCGGCCTTTTTGCTGACGTTTTTCCGCCCCTCTTGTATTCCGTGAACCAATACGGCATTTGCAGCCCCAAGCAGTCTGTAAAGCTGGGGCCGCTCAATTTGCCACAATTTAAATGCGGAAAATTGAAGGCAGAACTTGAGCGTTTGGCAAGCCTTTTGGGTTTTGAAGGAAGCGCTCAAGTGGACCTGGTTTTTCATAATGGCAAATGGAACATTATAGAAATCAATCCCCGTTTGAGCGGCTCCAGCGGGGCAATCGCTTTGATAAAAGGAAAAACTCTTCCGCGAATTTTGACTGACTTTGCCTTGGCCGCCGCCGGCCTTTTGGAGCCCAAAGAAAAAACGGAAAGCCTGTGGAGTGGAAATCCGCCCCTTTACTTGAACATAAAATTTCCAAACCTTGACGAAGGTCAAATGCGCTCTCTTTACGAGCTTCCCTTTGTCAAGTATCTCTGCCAAACCGACAACGACGCGGCCAAACAAAGGCGGGAAATGGGCTTTTGCGAAATTTTATTCGGCGGCTCGGAAAACCCAATCGCTTTAAGCGGCCAGCTTGACGAGATAAAAGAAAAATTTCCTGAGATAATCGAACCAGGCTTTTTTGAAACGGCAAAAAAAATGATTTCAATTCTATTGAAAAATTATTGAATTTGCGCTATAAGAAGAGGACCGTTACCATATTAAGCCTTGGAGATAAAAAAGTGATGGGGCGAAACCCTTTTTCTTTGTTTTCTGAAAAAACAGTTTTGGTCGCCGACGACAGCGACATGAACAATTCCGTTGTGCGGACGATTTTGGAGCGCTACGGAATGAATGTCATTGTGGCTCAAAACGGCGCGGAAGCTGTCGAGCGGTTCAGCCAAAGCAAGCCTTTTTCAATTTGCGTCGTTTTGATGGATATCGCCATGCCCGTGATGGACGGCTTTGAAGCGGCCAAAACAATTAGAAACCTTCCAAGGCCTGATTCAGCCACGACTCCGATTATTGCCGTCACAGCAAGCGTTGAGCCTGCCGACAAAAAGAAAACCTTTGACTGCGGAATGACGGACTTTTTGACAAAGCCCATTGTTCCTGAAACTTTGTGCCAAACCATCGGGCGCTATTTGGAATAGAAATGAAAAGTCTAAAAGCCTTGTTTTTTTTACATCTTGTTTTTTGCATGGCTTTTTTAGCGTTTTCAGAAGAGGAAAGTTGGTCCAGGCTTTCAAATTTAACTCCCAAAGAAGAGCTTGAAATTTTTAGAGAGGCCTATCCTTGGTGCGACTTTGAATTGGATTACGACAAGGCCGTAAAGGATTGGACGCTGACCGTCACCGCTTACAATAAAACTTCGGTTTTTTACCGCGCCGAAGGCTTGTATTTGCCCAAGGAGCAGTTGGCCAACCGAGACCACTATTGGCGGGTGATTTACAAATACAATCGGACGCTGGAAGATCCCTCAGATTTTTCTGAAGAAAAAAAGGCTCGCATAAGGCAATACAGTTCCACGGAAAACAGAAGCAACGGCGCGGTTTCGTCTAAATTTATTTTTGACGCCATTTACGATTGCAAAACCCGAGCCTCCACCGAAACTCATTTAAGAAGCATGACCCTTTGGAACAAGCCGGTGAACATGCACAGGCAAGTGGGAAAAATTTTGGACAAGGTTGAAGCCAAAGTTTTTGAGCTTGCTAAAAAAGACAAGGAAACGGCCGACTTTCTAAAATCTTTGAGCCGTTGTTACGGCTACAATTGGCGGCAGATTCGCGACAGCCCCACAAAGTCTTTTCACAGCTATGGAATCGCCGTTGACATTCTTCCTAAAAACTGGGGAAGCAAGATAGTTTATTGGGGCTACGAAAAGCAAAAGGGCAACAAGGACTGGATGCTGATTCCCCTAAAAAAACGTTGGCTTCCCCCTGCCGCCGTTGTAAAGGCCTTTGAGGACGAAGGCTTCATTTGGGGCGGCCGTTGGGCAATTTGGGACAACATGCACTTTGAGTATCACCCGGAGCTGCTTTTGGCGAGCAAGCTTTACGGCGACAAGTTGAAGTAGAAGCGAGTGAAATTGCCGCGCCGCAATAAGAAAGTTTTTTGGCCATGGCAAGGCCTTGGCTCGTTTCTTTTGCGGCTGGATGAAAACGCCCGCTTTATTTATTCTTGTTCACAATGCGGGATTCAAATTTTCCGCTTGAAATTTCTATCCATCTGGTCCAAAGGGAAACCTTGTTGTCTTTGTTCAAGGCGGCCCAAATTCCGTCCGTCCATTGGTCGATGTCCTTGAAGGGCGCGTCAAGAAGCGCCGGCTCTCCCTCAAAACTGGGCAAGGGATTTCCGTCGCCCATGTATGTGTGAATGAAGCGCGCTTTTCCGTTTTGGGGATTTGAATACTTGTAAGTGAAGCGGTTGCAGCTTTGCGGATTTCCGTTGTCGCTTTTTAAAATTGAAAGCGCGAAATTATAGGCTCCTTCTTTTATTTGCATGGCGCCTGAAATGCGGGGAGTGAAGTTGGGCGCGTCAGGCTCAAACTCCCGGCCGCGAAGGGATTCTTCAAAGGTCTTTCCCTTTGACATTTCATCGTAAACAGTGTCGGTTTGGTCGCCGTTTGTCACGATGGTAACTTCTTTTAAAACCCGAACCGGGGCGTAGATGATTAGGCTTGGGTCGCTCATTTTTGACGGGTCAAAGGCCTGAGTTCTGATGCCGTCGCCGTCTTGGACAAAAACTCTGTTGCGGCTGTTTTCGCTTCGGCCCATGATAAAGTAGGCGGCTATGGCGAATTTTCCGCAGACGGATTTTCCTAAAATGATTCCTCTTCCGGGATAGCTTGTTGAAGAAAGTTCTTCGCTTAAAGAAAGTGTTTTCATAAAAAATAGTATGGCGTAATTTTCAGTAAAATTCAATACGACAAAAAACAAGTGATTGAACAAAAAAGTCTTTGGCGCTAAAATGCTTTCACAATTTAAAAGGGGGCTGGAATAATCCGGCTGAGAGTAGGCTGTTTGCCTTGACCTTGGAACTTGATTTGGGTAATTCCAACGTAAGGAGAAGATTATGTTCAAAACTTGTTTGGACAACGTTCGCTCGAACTGTCCTTTAATCCACAACATCACAAATTATGTAACCGTAAACGATGTGGCCAACGCCTTGCTTGCCATTGGCGGAAGTCCCATTATGGCCGACGAAGCCAGCGACGCCGCCGAGATTACAAAGATTTGCGGCGGCCTTAACGTCAACATCGGAACGCTGAACAAGCGGACAATAAAGGCCATGTTCGCCAGCGCCAAGAACGCCAAGACTTTGGGCCATAAAATTTTGCTTGACCCGGTTGGCGCCGGAGCCAGCGCGCTTCGCACAAAGACGGCGCTAAAACTTTTGGATAAATTCAACTTTGACGTGGTTAGGGGAAACATCAGCGAGATAAAGACCCTTGCCCTTGGAAGCGGAAGCACAAAAGGCGTTGACGCTGACGTGGCGGACGCCGTTACCCAAGAAAATCTTGACAAGGCCGTGGCCTTTGCCAAAGATTTCGCGGCAAAAAGAAATTGCGTGGTCGCCATAACCGGCGCCATCGACTTGGTTTCCGATTCCAAAAAATGCTATGTGATTAGAAACGGCCGCCCTGAAATGAGCCGCATTACAGGAACAGGCTGCCAGCTTAGCGCCGTGACAGCGGCCTTTGCGGTGGCCAACCCCGACAACCTTTTGGAGGCTGTGGCGGCCGCCGTATGCTCCATGGGCTTGGCGGGAGAAATCGCTTGGTCAAAAATGCTTCCCGGCGACGGAAATTCCACATACAGAAACCGCATAATCGACGCTTTGTTCAATCTTACAGGCGATGAATTGGAAAAAGGCGCCAAGCATGAAATCCGATAATAGTTTTAAAAACGAGGCGCTGCGGCGGTCCTTGTTCCTTTACGCCGTTACCGACAGGCGCTGGCTTGACGGCCGCTCTCTTTCTTCTTGCGTTCAAGACGCTATTGAAGGCGGCGCCAGCTTTGTTCAGCTGCGGGAAAAAAATCTTGACCAAGAAAATTTTTTTAGCGAGGCCAAGGAACTAAGGGCGCTTTGCCGGGCTAAGGGCGTTCCCTTTGTGGTGAACGACAATCTTGAGATTGCGAAAAAGGTTTGCGCCGACGGAGTTCATGTGGGCCAGACCGACGCTTCTTGCCTTGAGGCGCGCCGACTTTTAGGGCCTGACAAAATTGTGGGCGTTTCCGCTTCCACAGTGGGGCAGGCGATTTTGGCGGAAAAGCAGGGCGCGGATTATCTTGGAGTGGGCGCGGTTTTTGCCACTGGAAGCAAGAACGACGCGGACAATGTTTCCTTTGAAGTCTTAAAGGAGATTTGCGCTTCCGTGAAAATTCCTGTGGTGGCTATAGGCGGAATTGGAGCCCATAATGTTTTGCGCCTTAAAGATTCCGGCATTGCGGGAATCAGCGTCATAAGCGCGATTTTTGCCAACGACGACATTAAGGCCGCCACAAAACATTTGGCCTTGCTGGACAAAATGGCTCTGGGGCCAAAGGCCGCGATTTTTGACTTGGACGGAACTTTGTTGGATTCCCTTGCCGCTTGGGAAGGGTTGGCCGCAAAAATTGTCCAAAGCTTTGGCGGGAAAAAACTTTTAAAGGAAGAGGCGGCCGCGCTTGACAAAAAAGTTTTTTCCATGAGCATGGAAGACTGCGGAAAGTATCTTATTAAAACTTACAATCTAAATTGCGACTGCGAGGCCGCCGTTCAAGAGGCCAACAAAATTCTTTTAGGAGAATACGAAAATTCCGTGGCCCTTTTGCCCGGCGCTTTGGAAACCTTAAAGGCGTTGAAAGAAGGCGGCGTTCCCATTTGCGGGGCCACAAGCGGCTCAAGAGTTTTGGAAGAGGCGGCGCTAAAGCGGCTTGGAATCTTTGATTTTTTTGAAAAAATATTTTATTGTTCTGAATTGAAGACTTCAAAAAAAGAGGCTTTGATTTACAAGAGCGCCGCCGATTTTATGGGCCTTGAGCCCAGTCAAGCGCTTGTGGTGGAGGATTCGCGAGAGGCTTTTGAAGCGGCTAAATCCGCGGGCTTTGAAACATTTTTAGTTTAAAGGTTGCTTTTGGAGACAATCCGCCTTTTTTGGGCGGAAGAAAATAATTTGGCCTTGGGGGCACCACTTGGCCTAAAGCAGAAAAATCATAAGGAGACGTGATAAAAAATCCATATATTTTTTATCACTGCGATTGCCGTCTAAAGCCGGCAATCGCAATCCGCGCCATAAATGGCGCCGGCTGTCGCTAGGCTTTATAAGGAGATGAAAATGAAAACTGCTTTAACAATCGCTGGAAGCGATTCCAGCGGAGGCGCCGGCATTCAAGCGGACATAAAGACCATGACGGCTAACGGCGTATTCGCCATGAGCGCCGTCACTGCTTTGACCGCCCAGAACACGACCGGCGTTACAGGCATTATGGAATCAACGCCGGAATTTCTAAAAGAGCAAATAGCCGACGTTGTGACTGACATTTTTCCCGACGCGGTGAAAGTGGGAATGGTTTCCTCTTCCGCCTTGATAAAAACAATCGCGGATTCCATAAAAAAATTCAAGCTGAAAAATGTGGTGGTTGACCCGGTTATGGCGGCCACAAGCGGCGCCAAGCTTATTAGCGACGACGCCATTGATGAATTGAAAAATTCCCTTTTGCCATTGGCCGCCGTCATCACGCCCAACATTCCGGAAGCGGAAGTTCTTTGCGGAAAAAAAATTCAAAGCCAAGAGGACATGGAAAACGCAGCCCAAGAAATTTTTAAACGCTTCGGCGCGGCGGTTTTACTAAAGGGCGGCCATCAGCTTAACGACGCCAACGATTATTTGTTCGGGAACATTGGCGGCGGCGAGCGGGGCAGGTGGTTTATAGGAAAACGGATAGACAATCCCAACACCCACGGAACGGGCTGCACCCTTTCAAGCGCCATAGCCAGCAATTTGGCCAAGGGAAAAAGTTTGGAGGATTCAGTTCAATCCGCCAAAAATTATTTGTCCCAAGCGCTCGCCGCCATGCTGGATTTGGGAAAAGGCTCCGGGCCTATGAACCACGCTTTTGCAATTAGGGGAGAGTATTAAAATGTCTGTTTTTTCAAGTTCGCTAATTTGGTTTGGAGCGGGACTTTCCGTAGCGGAAATAATAACCGGAACCTATTTCGCGCCACTTGGCTTTGCGAAAGGCTTCGCCGCGATTTTTCTTGGCCACATTTTGGGATGCGCCCTTTTGTTTTTTACCGGCCTTGTGGGGGCAAAGACAAATAAAAGCGCCATGCAATGCGCCTCGTTTTCTTTTGGGAAGTTGGGCGCCAAATTTTTCGCCCTCTTGAACGCGGCCCAGCTTTTGGGCTGGACAGGAATAATGATTTACGACGGCTCCCTTTGCGCCAACACCATTGCCGGCGGCGGAAAAGATTATTCCAAAATCGCGGCTTTGGCCATAGGTCTTTTGATTGTTCTTTGGATTTTGGCCGGAGTTCGCAATTTGGACAAGCTGAATTTTTTTGCCGCCGCGCTTTTGTTTGTCCTTACGATTTTTTTGTGCGTAAAAATAGCTCTGGCCTTTTGGTCCCATGGGCAAGTCTCAAGTTTGCCACAAGAAGGCCTTTCTTTTGGCGCGGCGGTGGAGCTTTCCGCGGCCATGCCTCTTTCTTGGCTTCCCGTAATCAGCGACTACACCAAGGACGCGAAAAAGCCCTTCGCTGTGACCTTGTCCGCAGCCCTTACATATTTTTTTGTCAGCCTTTGGATGTACGGAATTGGAATGGGCGCCGCGATTTTGTCCGGCGAAAGCTCGGTTGACTTGGTGATGCTAAAGGCCGGCTTGGGCGCCGCCGGATTGGGAATCGTGGTTCTTTCCACTGTCACCACCACTTATCTTGACGCGCATTCCGCCGGCCTTTCAAGCCAATGCGTCCATTCAAAAATTAACGTGAAAGTCGCGGCGACTTTTGCCGCCGTCTTGGGAACGTTGGGCGCGATCTTTTTTAACATGGACAACATCACGGATTTTTTGTATTTGATTGGAAGCGTATTCGCGCCTATGACGGCGATATTGCTGGCCGATTTTTTTGCGGTCAAAAACGATTCGTCGGACAAAAAAATTGACTGGCCGCGAATTGTCATTTGGCTTTTGGGCTTCGCAATTTACCGCGCCTTCATGCGCCTTGACTTTGCCGTAGGCTCTTCAATTCCGGCCATGCTTTTGACTTTTATTTTTACCCTTGTCCTTTCTAAAGGAATAAAATGGACACGCTGACAAAAGAAAAACGGCATTTTGTGATGTCTCAAATTAAAAGCAGCGGAACAAAGCCCGAGGCCGCCGTGCGCTCTTGCTTGCATAGGCTTGGCTTTCGTTTTAGAAAAAACGACAGGCGGCTTGCTGGAAGTCCTGACATTGTTTTTCCCCGCTACTACGCTGTTATTTTTGTAAACGGCTGCTTTTGGCATGGACACGATTTTTGCAAAAAGGTGAGGATTCCAAAAACAAACACGGAATATTGGACTAAAAAAATTCTTCGCAACAAAGAGAGGGACAAGGAAGAGATCAAAACGCTTTTGGCTCAAGGCTTTCGTGTGGGCGTGGTTTGGGAATGCTCTATTACAGGAAAAAACCGCGGAAAAAAAATAGCCGCCATTGCGGAAAGCGTGGCCCTTTGGCTGGAAGAAGGCTACGACCAAAATTACAAGGAATTTTAAATGGCAAGGCATTTGACCTTCCGCTGACTTTTATGGACTTTTTTTAACTTTGACATTACAATGGAAGTCTCTAAAAACTTGCAATTTTTAGGGGGAGACAAAGACACTTTAGTGGATTTCTAGAGATTTTGGATGCGTTTCTATGAAGATTAGGTTATTATTTTTGTTTCCGCTATGTTTTCTGTCTTTTGGACTGTGTCAAGTTTATGCTCAAGAAATGTCTGCGGTTGACGCGGCTGTGACGGAAACAGAGGCTGAAGAGCGGTCTGAGGACGGCGAAAAAAACGACAATTTTTTTAAGAGGGCGTACCATTTTTTTTCTAACCTGCCATTTGGATACGATTTTGGCTGCGAGCCCACCCTCCATGGAAGCCTCACTTATTTTAACTTGAAGTATAGGTGGTCGGACGAAAATCAAACTTTCGCAAGATTCCTATTTAATTATGGAAGCATTCTTAGACTTGAGCCTGTTGAAAAAATCAAGCTTCCCGGCTCGGAACTAAAAAAATACGAGGACGAAGAAAAAGCCTTTGACTTTAAGCTTATTCCTTGGGGAAAGCAATTCAATTCAAAAAAGGCGGAAAAAAGATTCTTTACCATTGAGCCGGGCTTTAACTTTAGGATTGAGCCTGAAAAAATTGATTGCACTTTCACCTCCTTCCAAAAAACGGCGGATGACGAAGCGTTTTTCAATTTGTACATGAATCAAGAAAATAAACGTTTGGTTGTCCGCCCTTTTTTTTCCACGAACTTTTCAATGCCCTTGGGCAAAGCTTTTTCCGTCACCCTTGACTTGCTTTACGCCCCAGTTTATTTTTATTGGGGCTCCAATAAAATGGAGTTTAGCGTCGCCGGCTACAGCAAAAAAGAAGGTTTTTTGCAGGAATCCGCTCCGACGCTTGACATGAAATACAGCGGCTCCGCCGAAAACTATATCGACGCCGATTTGGTTTTGGGATTTTTCAACTTTGTGGCGGCTTCTTGCCGTTTGATTTATGAAAAGCGGCGCAAAAGCGATTTTTCTTTGACCCAAGACCTGACGACTGTGAAAACAGAAAACACATACGAAAGGTTCAGCCTAAAAGTCGGCGCCTCCCTCATAAACATTGGAAAGGCCGGCATGAGGCTCAAGACCGGCGTTTTTTACCAGTGGGATTGGGAATACAATCACAACGCTGACGAATGGTTTAAAGCCGGAAAATGGATTTTTGGCGTGGGCATGAGAAACTTGTATTGATTCGCGCGTAGGTGACATGCCCCGACCGCTCCGCGGCGGGGTTCGCTTATTTTTTTAACGGAGCGCGGCGCTGGGTAAAATCCTGCAAGCCCTTTGCCCAAGCGTATGCGCTTAAATAGGGGTCCGGCTTTACGGTTCCCGAGCTTTCCCAAATTGTGTCAATCATGCCCCGCGAGTTAATGCGGCCTATGCGGATTTTTTGCTGCAAGTGCTGGTTGCTCGCGTCAATTTTAACTATTCCGTTCGGGCCGTCAAATGACAATCCCTTAGCCGCCATTCGGACAGGCTCAACGTCAAAGGTTCCGGCTTTTTCGCAGGCGAGCGACCACAAGTAAACCGACACGTAGGCCGCTTCCATGGGGTCTCCTATGCTTTTGTCGGCTCCGTAAAGTTCCTTGTAGCGTTGGACAAAATTTTTGTTTTTAAATGAAGCGATTGTCTGGAAATAATTCCATGTCACGTATTCGCCTTCAAGCAAGGCGGCTCCGATGTAAGAAACTTCTTCCTCCGAGATTGAAAAGCTCATTACGGGAATGTCTTTTGGCGTTATTCCCGCCTTGCGAAGGGCTTCAAAGAAGGCTTTGTTTGAGTCGCCGTTGATTGTGTTTATTATTATGTCCGGCCTTGACGCGATTATTTCTTGGACATTTTTTTCAAAGTCCATTGACTCAAGGGGAACGTAAGATTCGCCCGCGCAAACGCCTTCCAAGTTTTTTAAAAGCGCTTTGATGATTTTATTTGCCGTTCGCGGAAAAATGTAGTCCGAGCCAATCAAATACATTCGCTTGCCAAATTTTTCAACGCAGTATTCAATGCTTGGAACCACTTGCTGGTTTGGCGCGGCTCCAATATACATAATGTTGGGGCTGGCTTCCATTCCTTCATACTGAAGGGGATACCAAAGCAAGCCAAAAATGTCAGGCTCTTCAAGAACCGCTTGAACGGCTTTCCTTGAGGCGGAAGTCCAACAGCCAAAAATTGCGGCCACGCCTTCTTTTGTCCACAACCTTCTGGCTTCTTCGGCAAAAATATTCGCGTCGCTTTTTCCGTCCGCTTGAACTATTTGGATTTTTTTTCCAAGGACTCCGCCTTTTTCGTTGATTTCGTCAATGGCCATTTTTTCGGCGTTGATTACCGAACTTTCGCTTGAAGCCATTGTTCCTGTTGTTGAGTGCAGAATTCCAACCTTCACCGTGTTGTTTTTGCCGTTGTTGAAACAGGCCGACAAGAAAATTGCCGCAAAACCCGCGGCGGCAAGAAATGTTTTTTCGGATTTCATTGTTTGTCTCCTGTCAAAATGTCGTATGTTGTCATAACGCCTTTTCCCTTTACGTCGCATTCAATTGGCTGGCTGAATTTTATTCCGCTGTCCTTTAGATGGTCGTAAACTGTTTGGGAAACTTTTATTCCGCCGGGCGATGAAGCGCTTTCCATGCGGCTGGCAACGTTGACGGTGTTTCCCCAAACGTCGTAAATGAATTTTGTTTTTCCGATTACGCCGGCGTTGGCCGGGCCGGAGTTGAGGCCTATTCTTATGTTGAATTTTATTTGCGCGTTTTGGTTGTAGGCCGCCAAGTCTTCCAGCATTCCCAAAGCGAAGTCAACCATAATTTTTGCGTGCTCCTCGTTGGGGCTTGGAAGGCCGCAGCCCGCCATATACGCGTCTCCGATAGTCTTGATTTTTTCAACGCCCATAATTTTCGCGCGCTCGTCAAATCGGCTGAACAAATCGTTGAGGGCGTAGGCGATTTCTTCCGCCGTGTGCTCGCTTGAAGTTTTTGTAAAGTTCACAATGTCCGAGAACAAGATTGTGATGTCAGAAAAATTTTCACCGATTGAGTGAATGTTGTCCTTCAACTCCCGCGCGATTTTTTCAGGCAAAATGGCGCGAAGAAGTTGGTCTGACTTTTCTTTTTCCGCTTCAAGCTGTTGGGTGCGCTTTTTTACCAAGCCTTCCAAGCGAAGGTTTTCCAATTTGATTCTGCGCTGCTTTAAGTAAAATATTGTGATTATGCTTCCAAAAAAAGCGATTGTGGCCAAAACCCAAAACCATTTTGTTTGGTAAAAGTACGGCTTTTGAACAAAAAGCATTGTTTCCGCTTTTGTGGAAATAAGTCCGTCTCCGTTTATGGCGTTGACCATAAAGATATGGTTTCCCGGCTTTAGGTTTGTGTATGAAATTGTTCTTATGGAACTGGCCTCTGAAAGTTCGTCTTCAAAGCCGGTAAGCCTGTGGGTGAATTTTATTTTTTCAGGCGCTCCAAAACTTAGGCCCGTGTATTTTATTTCAACCCGCTTTGTTCCCGGCTTCAGCTCAATCACTTGATTTGTGTTTTTGTATACAAGAGAGTCAACTTTTATGCTTTCGATGCAAACCAAAGGAAGGACTGGATTCGCGCGCGCCTTGGCGTGATCGTAGATTGCGTATCCGTCAACCATTGTGAACCACATTCTTCCAAGATGGTCGCAAATGCTTACGGCTGTGGACGTGGGGCCGTCTGAATCAAGGCCGTCGTTTTTATTATAGTATTTTATTGATATTTCGCTCTTGCGGCCTTCCGCGGCGCTGACAAAATCTTCAAAGGGCGCGCATGCTATTCCATAGTTGCTTGTTATCCACGCTTGATCCATTTTGTCAAAGAAAAGCTGAAACACAGAGTCGGTTCCCAAACCGTGATCCGCGTTGAGCGTTTGGAAAACAGTCGGAAGCCTTCTTTGGGAACTGTCGTATGATGGGCAACGAGTGAGGCCGTTTCCTGTACAAATCCAATAAGAGCCGCGCTTGTCTTGGTTGATTTTAAATATTACGTTTCCGGCCAATCCATTGTCGGATGTTTGCTTTCCTAGGATTGATTCGTCCTTCATGTAGTAAACTCCGCCGCCGTCGGTTCCAATCCAAACCAAGTCGTTCTTGTCTATGTATATGCACATGATATATTCGTTTGCAAGTCCGTCCGCTTGTTTGAATGTTTTTATTGTTCCGTCTTTGTGGATTATGCTTAAGCCGCTTGTTGTTCCTACATAAATTTCTCCTGGCTTGCTTTCTATCGCCACGCGAACTCTGTTTCCAGCAAGTCCGTTGTCGGTAGTCCAACTTTTTATTTCTTCGGTGTTTGGATTGTATCTAAGCATTCCTGGCTTTCTGTAGCAGCAAACCAAAACATCTCCGTTGGAGGCTATTTCTATATGCCTGACGCGAATGTCTTTTGTAAATTCTGTCAGCCGGTTGTCTTGCCGCCGCTCGTCCATTAGGCAGAGAACGCCCTTGTCGCTTGCAATCCAAATGCGTCCGTCTTTTCCTTCCGCAATCGCGTTTGAAGTGATGAGGTTTTTTGTCATTTTAAATCGTCCGCGCGCAAGTTTTCCAACTCCGTTTCTGTCGGTGGAAAGCCAAATGTTTCCTTCGCGGTCGCGAATGATTTTGTTTATTTTTGCGTCCTTTATGTTTTTTATTTCGCATTCATAAAATTTTCCGTCGTTGTAAACCGCAAGTCCTGCTTCCGTTCCAAACCAAATGCTGCCGTCCGGTCCCACATGAATCGTTCTTGTGGGCGCGTTGTCCAAAATTGAGCGCGTTATGATTTTCTTTGGCTTTCCGTTTTCAATTTTTACGATTCCCTCGGAGCCAAGGCAAAACCAAAAGTTTCCATTTAAATCTTGGGCGAGCGCCGTAACTGTGTAGTCGCCGTATTCATCCAGCAAATTTACGGCTCGAAATAGGCCGTCGGTATAGACATAAAGGCCTCGCTCGTTTTCGGTGGTAAGCCAAATCTCTCCGTTGGTGTCGCAATAAAGGCCAGTGCAAATAATTCCTTTTGAGATTGTTCCAGGCTCAAATTGAGGGTTCAGCAAATGCTTGTTCGGAGTCAAATAGACCACGCCATCCGAGGTTCCGATCCAAATGTTTTTGTTTTTGTCTTGAACTATGGCTCTGACTGAATTGCTGGGAAGTCCGTTTTGGCTTGTGTAGAGCAAGTTGCCGTTTGGGGAAAGCATTTGGACGCCTTCGTCATTTGAGCCTACCCACAAGTTTCCGTCCGTGTCCTGAATTATGACTCGGGCCGAAACAAAGCCGATGCCGTTGTCTTTTGAGCGGCGAATTGTCTTAAACTCAACTCCGTCAAAGCGCACCAAGCCTTCGTATGTTCCGATGTTTATAAAGCCGTCGCTTGTTTGAATCAGACTAGTCGCTGTTGTTCCTGTAAGTCCGCCAAAAGAATTCCAAGACTGGTAAACGCAGTTCTCGAAAAAGTTGTCTTGAGCGAAAGTTAGGCAAACGCCAGCGGCCAAGGCCAGCAGAAAAGAGAGCGTTCGTTTCATATCTTTATTATTTTACTCTGAAAGCTGGAAAATTGCAAAAGATATTTATCTAGCATTTTGTCTAGTTGCTTTTATTTTGCTTTTTCGCCGCTTTCGCGCTAAAATTGACGGACATAAGGAGACGGTTATGGAAAATTTCACTTTTTATTCGCCGACGTATTTTGTTTTTGGAAAGGACAGCGAAAATGACGCCGGAAAATATGTCAAGCGCTTTGGAGGAAGCAAAGTCCTTTTGCATTTTGGCGGAGGGTCGGCCATTAGATCCGGACTTTTGGACCGGGTTAAAAAGTCTTTGCAAAAAGAAGGCGTTTCTTGCGTTGAATTGGGCGGCGTGAAACCTAATCCAAGAAGCGGCCTTGTCTATCAGGGAATAGAATTGTGCAAAAAAGAAAAGGTTGACTTTATTCTTGCGGTTGGAGGAGGAAGCGCGATTGATTCAAGCAAGGCGATTGCCGCCGGCGTTTTGCATGACGGAGACTTTTGGGACTTTTACTCTGGAAAGGCCGCTATAGAAAAAGCCCTGCCCATTGGAACCGTCCTTACGATTGCCGCCGCGGGCAGCGAAGGTTCGCCGGATTCTGTAATAACCAAAGAGGACGGAATGTTCAAGCGGGGCGCCAGCGGTGAGGCTTTGCGCGCCAAGTTTACTATAATGAATCCGGCTTTGACTCAAACATTGCCAGCCTTTCAAAGCGCTTGCGGAATAACGGACATTATCGCGCATCTTTACGAGCGTTATTTGACAAACAGCGTTGAGGTTGAGACGACAGATCGCGTCATCGAAGCTCTTTTGCTTTCGATGATTCACGAAGGGCCGCGGGTGATTGCCGATCCAAACAATTACGAGGCTAGGGCGAACATTATGTGGGCGGGAATGTTGGCTCACAACAATTGTTGCGGAGTTGGAAGAAGCCAGGATTGGACAAGCCACGGAATAGAGCACGAACTTTCCGCGCTTTACGACTGCGCCCATGGAGCGGGTTTGGCCGTTGTGATGCCCGCGGTCTTTAAATACAACTTGAAGCATAATCCAATGCGCTTTGCCCAAGCGGCTGTTCGCGTGTGGGGCTGCCAAATGAATTTTGAAAATCCCGAGGAGACCGCTCTTGAAGGAATAAAGCGCTTGCAGAATTTTTTGGTTTCGATTGGAATGCCAAAAAACTTTGCGGAACTTGGCGCTAAAGAGGAGGACATAGAAAAACTGGCCCATTCTTGTTGCTATGGAGACGGCGGAAACGGAAAAGTAGGCGGCTTTGTGGAACTTGGACAAAAAGACGTTGAAAGCATTTACCGCATGATGCTCTAGTTGACTATTTTATTTGTTTTCGTTACCCTATAAATTATGCAGGGTAACGAAAAACTTTCCACAAAAGCGCTTGTTCTGCGCGCCCTTCGTCAGTCTCAAAAAGCCGTTTCTGGCGAAGAACTTGCGGCGGCCTTAGGAATTTCAAGAACTTCCATTTGGAAGGCGGTTCAAGCCCTGCAAAATTCCGGCTATAAAATAGAATCGCAAAAAAACGGCTATCTTTTGGCCGACAAAAACCTTGACAGCATTTACCCCTTTGAATTTGAAAGCGACGAAAACCTTCACGCGCACTTTCAAAAAGTCGGCTCAACCATGACCGAGGCCAGAAAAATAGCCTTGCAAGCCCTTGAAGAAAACAACTTTCAGGAAAAGCTTGTCAGCGCCGACGAGCAAAGCGCGGGACGCGGCCGGGGAAGCCACGGTTGGAAAACCACCGGCGGCTCCTTGGCCTTTACCCTTGTCACCTTTCCAAAAATTTTGGCGCATGACAGCGGCCGCCTTTTGATGGCCGCGCAAATTGCCATGGTTTGGGCCCTTGAAAAAAAGGCCGGCCGAAAATTTTACGCGCGCTGGCCAAACGACATTTGGAGCGAGCGGGGAAAAGTAGGCGGCATTTTAGACGAAGCGCTTTTTTCAGGCGGCCTTTGCTCTTATGTCAATTTGGGAGTGGGCGCGAACATAAGCCAATGCCCTAAGATTTCCGGCGTGGACAAGGCCTTTGAAAAAAATCTTCCGGGCGCCAGAAAAGAAAGCCTTGCCGCCTTTGTGGAAGAATTTTCCAAAGCGAAAAAAATCGCGCTTTCGAACACAAGGGATTTGCAAAAGATTTGGAACAAGATGAATTTTGACAATCAAAAAAAAGTCCGCGTCGCGGGCATGGAAGAATTTATTTTTGAAGGAATAGATTCAAAAGGCTGGGCGCTTATGCGTTCTGCAAATGGCGGCGAAAAAAAGAAATTTTCGCCGGGGAGCATATCTTATGAAAAGCGTTAGCTTGCAAAAAAAATTGGTTTTGAGCGCCTTGTTCGCGGCATTAATCAGCGTTGGCTGCTTCATTCAAATTCCGCTTCCGGGAGGAATTCCCATTGTCTTGCAGGACATGATGAGCATGCTTTCTGGATTGCTTTTAGGTCCGGTGTTTGGAGCTTTGGCCGTCTTGATTTTTTTGGCCTTGGGCGCCATAGGCCTTCCTGTTTATTCTGGAAAGGCTGGCCTTCACGTTTTGCTGAACGGGCCTACCAGCGGATTTTTATGGGGATACCTTTTGGCGGCCATTTTGGGCGGACTGTTTTTGGCCTTGACCCTTCCGCAAACAAAAGAGCGGAAAAAAGCAACGCAATGGATTTTTATAACTCTGGCCGCCTTGCTTGCCACAGTCACGGCATTCGCTTGCGGAGTGGCCGGAGGAATGCTTGTGATGGGCATAAGCCTTGCAAAAGCGCTTGCAGGCTATGTTCTTCCCTTTATTCCCGGAAACTTGGTCAAGCTTGTCCTGATGGTCTTTTTGACAAAAAAATTCAGGCCGGTCATTTTCAATTACTCAAACTAAAATGAAAAAAATCGCGACTGTTCTAAATGTTTCCAAAATTTTTGCCGGCGGAACAAAAGCGCTGGACAGCGTTTCTCTTGAAATTTGCCAAGGAGACTTTTTGTTAATCGCCGGCTCCAACGCTTCCGGAAAAAGCGTGTTGATGTCGCTAATCGCCGGCCTTGACGAGCCCACTTCCGGAAAAATCATAGTGGAGCCGGGCTTTGAGGCCGGCTTGGTTTTTCAAGACGCTGACTCGCAAATACTTGGAGAAACGCCTTGGGAGGACGTTATGTTCAGCGTTAAGAATTTGCGTCTTTCCAAAAAAGAGGCGGCGGAAAAAGTTCAAGAAGCGCTTTTGTCAGTTTCATTGCTTGAAAAAAAAGACGCTTCGTCAAGGCTTTTAAGCGGAGGAGAAAAGCGCCGCTTGGCCGTCGCGGGAATTCTTTCTTTGGACAGGAAGTTTTTTATTTTTGACGAACCCTTCGCGAACCTTGACTGGCCTGGAGTCCGCCAAGTTGTTTCCATAATGAGGGAACTGAAAGAAAATGGAAAGACAGTCATCGTCCTTACCCACGAAATCGAAAAAATCATGGCCTTGGCAAGCCGCCTGGCAATTTTGCATAAAGGAAAAATTCGCTTTGACGGAAGTCCCAAAGACGGATTGAACCTTCCTCTTGAAGAATGGGGAATAAAAAATCCCCTCAACTCATACACCCGCTTGGAGGATCTTTTGTGGAGCTAGCGCTTTTTTCTTACCGGCGGGGAAATTCAATTTTGCATAAAATCGGCGCCGGAAAAAAAATGATTTTTCTTTTTGTCTTCAGCCTTTTTGTTTTTTGGGGAAAAGCCGAAAGCGCGGCGGAAATTCTTTCAATCCGCGCATTGATAAAAATTTCTTTTTGCATGGCGACAAGCGCGCTTCTATTTTTTTTGGCGGGCGGAAATTGGAAACGCCTTTTTCGCCTGCGCTTTGTCTTTGCAATTGGAATCATGTTCACCGCGCTAAAAATGATTGGCTCCCCCCTTGACGGCCTTGCGGGAGGCTTGCATTACACGGCGCGCTTTTTTTGCGCGGCGCTGGCGGCCCAATGCGTTTTTGAAACCACCACCATGCTGGACATTCAAGACGCGCTCCGCCTGCCTTGGATTTTTTCTCTTGCCATATCCTTTATTCCCCAAATATTTTCCGAATGGCAAAAAATAAGATTGGCGGCGCGGTCAAGGACAAGCCCTTGGCGAAGAAAAAGTCTTTTAGGCGCGGCGGCCTTGGCTCTATTCCAATTGCAGGCGCTTTTGTTTTTGATGCTTGAAAGGGCCGAGACAAAAAGAATGGCTTTTTCCAACCGGAGAAAAATGGAAGACACGGGAACAGGCGGCGGCGACTTTTTGGCAAAGACCGCCGACAAAATCATTTATAAGAATTACAAAATAAAAAAATCCGAGGCAAAAAAAATTTACAGCTGGCCTGACCTTGACGCGCTGAAAAAAGCCGCCGCCAGAATCGCCAAGGCTCGCGCCGGAAATGGCGTCAGCGTCTGCGCTTTGATAAACGCCAAGCAAGGAAAGTGCTCGGAAAACTGCAAGTATTGCGCCCAGTCTTCATTTTGGAATTCAAACTGCCAGACAAAGGAAATGATTGAAAAAAGCGCCGCGTTGAAAATAGCCCAGGCCGCGATAAAAAACGGGGCGGAAAGAATTTGCGTCATAACAAGCGGCCGGGACTTGAAGGGAAAAGACTTTGAAAAGGCGCTTGAAATAATTTCCGCCATAAACAAAAAGTTTGGAAAAAAAATCAAGGTTTGCGTTTCCCTTGGCCTTTTGGACAAGGAGCGGCTCTTGGCCGTAAAAAATGCCGGAGCCTTTCGAGCGGCCAACAATCTTGAAACCAGCGAAAATTTTTTTCCAAAAGTTTGCTCAAGCCATTCCTACAAGGAGAAAATTCGCCTTGTTCGGGAAATAAAAAAAACTGGCCTTGAGCTTTGTTCAGGCGGAATAATCGGAATGGGCGAAAGCGTTCAAGACAGAATCGACGCGGCCCTTGCCTTTAGAAAAATCTCCGCCGACTCCATTCCAGTCAATATTTTGACCGCGGTTCCTGGAACGCCGCTGGAAAATGCCCCGCCCTTGGACGAAGAAGATTTTTACAGGACAATCGCGCTTTTAAGGTTCGCGAACCCAAAAGCCCAAATTCGTTTGGCGGCCGGCCGTAAAAAGTTGCCCGACAATGGAAAGGAGGCGCTTTTGAGCGGGGCCAACGCTTTTGTGACGGGCGGCCTTCTTACACTTTCGGGAACGGAAGAAAACGAAGATTTGAAACTGCTTTCAGAACTCTCCTAACATTGTCCATTATCCTTCGTTTTGCCGCTTGCCTAAAATTGTCAAGCGGCTTGATGATACGAACGGTCAAGGCGCGCTCCGCTTAAAGCCTTGACTCGTTCGTTTTGCCGCTTGCCTAACATTGTCAAGCGGCAATAGCTTTTTTTTATGGGTGTTGATAAAAATATTTTATAGTAAACCTATTGACAAAATAGGAAATAAATTCTAAAGTTCTCATTGTAAACATAAATACCTATCGGTTTACTAGGTTTTTACAACGGCCCAATTCTTCAACTTTAGTTCTGCTTGGCCGAAACGGCGGGGAGAAGCGCCGGGAGAACTTTAGAGAATGGCTTACATCCAAATTTCGGACCTTTACAAAAGTTATTATCCTCACGGAAAGGAATTGCCGGTTTTGAGGGGCGTGAACCTTTCAATTTTTAAGGGCGAAATTTTTGGAATCATCGGCTTTTCAGGCGCTGGAAAGTCAACTTTGGCCCGTTGCGTGAACCGCTTGGAAACTCCTGACAAGGGTTCCATCCTAATCGACAAAACCGACATTCTTTCCCTGGGAAAAAAAGACTTGCGAAAGGCCCGGCGAAAAATCGGAATGATTTTTCAAACGTTCAATTTGTTTGAGGCCAAAACGGTTTACAAAAACATCGCCTTTCCCCTTGCGATTGACGGCGTGAAAAAATCCGAAATAAAGCGCCGCGTCCTTGAAACGGCGGAACTGGTGGGCCTTGGCGACAAGCTTGACGTTTACCCCGGGGCCTTGAGCGGCGGCCAAAAGCAGCGGGTGGGAATCGCCCGGGCGCTCATCAACAATCCTGACCTTTTGCTCAGCGACGAAGCGACCAGCGCCCTTGACCCGCAAACAACTTTGCAAATTTTGGATTTGCTCAAAGAAATAAACGAAAAAACCGGCATAACAATTTTGATGATAACTCACGAGCTTGAGGCGGTTAAATACACTTGCCAAAGAATGGCTGTTCTGGAAGAAGGAAAAATTGTTGAGGAAGGAAGCGTCCGAAACATTTTCAGCAATCCAGAAAGCCGCACAGGAGAGTTGTTCTCAAAAGTATTCTTCCATTTGAACACGCAAAACGCGCAGGAAAATGGAATGTATACAATCTAATTGAGAGGCTGAAGCTTAAGGAGAAACTATGAGTTTGCTTGACAACAGTTTGTGGGCGGTTTTGCGATCGTCAGTTTCCGCCGAAATATGGTCGAAACTTTGGCCTTCAATTTTCGACACGCTATACATGACGGTTTTGGCCAGCCTGATTGTTTTGGCGCTTGGACTGGCGCTGGGAGTCTTGTTGACTGTGACAAGCCCCGACGGACTTTTTCCAATCAGTTCCGTATACAAGGTTTGGGGTTGGATTATCAACACGCTGCGCTCTTTGCCGCAAATGGTGATGATAATTATGCTCATTCCTTTGGCGCGTTTTTTGTTTGGCAAAAGTTACGGCGCCAATCCCTGCATTGTGGCGATTGCCGCAAGTTGCATTCCGATGTACGCGCGCGTTGTTGAAAGCAGCTTGTTGGAAATAAGCAAGGGCAAGATTGAGGCGGCAAAATCCGTAGGCGCTTCAAACTTGCAAATAATTTTCCACGCGCTGCTGCCAGAAACATTGCCATCGTTGATTCGCGGCTTGACCATAACAGTGATAGCCGTTCTTTCAATGACGGCGCTTGCCGGAATGTTTGGCGCTGGCGGAATCGGAGACGTGGCCGTCCGTTACGGCTACCAGCGCTTTCAGCACGACAAGTTGCTCGCTTGCATTTACATTCTTGTGGCAATCGTTCAATTTGTCCAGACCGTTGGAAATTTTGTGTCAAACAAAATTTTAAAAACAAGAGGATTAATTTAGGTGAACAAGCGGCAATAAATTTGCAAGTCCCATGTTCACAAAAAAAAAGGAGAGAGAAAATGAAAAAAGCAATCGCCCTAATCATTGGAATAGCCGCCGTTTTGGCGTTGGCTTCATGCGCAAAAAAGGAAGCCTCCGCTTCTAAAGACGGAATCGTCACGCTAAAGGGAATCATCGACTTGGTTCCGCACCAAGAAATAATCGACTACGCCGCCCCCGCTTTGTTAAAGGAAGGAATCAAGGTTGTCACCTTGCAGGACGCTTCCGACGAATTGGGAAATGAAAAAACGTTTAATGGAGAGGCGGACTTCAACTACTTCCAGCACAAACCCTACCTTGATTCTGTCAACAAGCAGAACGGCTGGGATTTGGTGAGCGTGGCCGCGATTCACGTGGAGCCAATTTCCCTTTACTCTGACAAATACACCAAGCTTGAGGACGCTCCCGCAAACGCTGTAATCGCGCTTCCCAACGACGGAACAAATGAATACCGCGGCCTAAAGCTCTTGAACGACAAAGGCTTCATTCGCTTGAACGAACATTCTTTGAGCGCGCTTGACGCGAACACAGGCGACATCGTGGAATACTTAAAGCCAGTCAAGTTGGTTGAAATCAATGCCTATCAAATAATCCCAACCAGGGCGGACTACGACTTGTTCGTCAACAACACCAACAAAATATTGGAGTCAGGAATCAAGACAAACATCTTGGCTCAGGAAGCCGCCGACAGCCCCTACGGAAACATCATCGTAACAAAGGCTTCCCGCGCCAACGATTCGGCCATACAAAAGCTGGTCAAAGTTTTGCTCAGCGACGACGTTCAGAATTGGATAAAGAACAAATATAACGGAGCCGTCATTCCGGTAAAATAAGAGCGGTCAAGGCGCGCCTGCCGCTTAAAGCCTTGACTCGCTCTTTTTGCGGATTGATTTTTTAATTATCAATCCGCAATAGGCGGCAACATTCGCGCTGTCGCGCGAACTTCCGTAATTTCTTTCTAGAAGGAGAAGAACATGTCTACAGTAAACTTGTCTTTGCCCGATGTGCAAATTCGAGAGATACGAATCAATTCAATCACCGGCTTTTTAGGGAACGCCGATGACTTGGTCAAGCTTTCGGAATCGGGCATAAAAGACCACAATCGAAAATTCACGCAATGCGTTGGCTGCTCCACCGCTCGCGCCGGCTGCATGGTTTCAATGATAACCGACGCCGCCGTAATTTCGCACGGACCTGTAGGCTGTTCTTCTTGCTTGCATGAATTCAACATGACATACAGGGTTAACGCCTATCTTAGAAACAAGACCAACCGCCAGCGCCGAATTTTTTCGACAAACCTCCAGGAAAAGGATACGGTTTACGGCGGCAACGCCAAGCTAGAGGCAACGATTCGCTCTGTATACGAAAGGGTAAAGCCGGCCGCGATTTTTGTATTGACCACTTGCGCGGTTGGCATTGTGGGCGACGACGTTCAAAGCGTTTGCGACCAGGCCCAAGAAGAATTGGGAATTCCCGTAGTCGGAATAACTTGCGAAGGCTTCCGTTCCAAAGTTTGGACGACAGGTTTTGACGCGGCCTACCACGGATTCGCGCGCAAAATCATCAAGAAATCCGACAAGCATCGTTCCGACATGATCAACGTCATAAACTTTTGGGGAAGCGACGCCTTCGCGGACTGGTTCGCGCCATTCGGAGCCAAGCCCAATTATTTGACTCCATTCAACACGGTGGAAGAACTGAGCAAGGCCGGCGAAGCCTGCGCCACCGTCCAAGCCTGTTCCACATTGGGAACATATTTGGGCGCGGTTTTGGAGCAGGAATTCGGCGTGCCCGAACTTCCCTCCGCGCCGCCGTACGGAATAGCGCAGACAGACCGATGGTTCCGCGCGCTTGGAAAACTTTTGGGCAAGGAGGACGTCGCTGAAAAAGTCATCGCCGAAAAAAAGGAAAAGTATCTTCCGCAAATTGAAGAGATAAGAAAAAAGCTTTCTGGAAAAACGGCTTATGTGGCGGCCGGCGCGGCGCACGGGCACGCGCTCTTGGACATCATCGGCGAGCTTGGCTTGACAGCCGCCGGCGCTTCGGTCTTCCACCATGACGCGGAATTTGACTCAGGCCGCGCGGAAAACGACCAACTAAAACAGCGCGTCGGCGACTACGGCGACGTTCCTCGCTTCAATGTTTGCAACAAGCAGGAATTTGAATTGGTCAACGCGCTTGTAAAAGTTCATCCTGACGTAATGCTGGCGCGCCACGGCGGCATGACCTTGTGGGGCGCAAAGCTAGGCATTCCAAGCTTGCTTGTTGGCGACGAGCACGCGGGAATGGGTTACGAGGGCCTTGTCAAATACGGAAAGATGATTGTGGACACAATTGAAAACGATGAGTTTGTCAAGAACTTCCAAAAGCACGCGTTGAAACCCTACACCAAATGGTGGCTCACCCAGCAAACTGACTTTTTCCAAGTCAAATAGCGCTCGAACAGCCGCGCTAAAAGGAGAACTAGCGGCGACATAATTGCCGCCAAGACAGCGATTGTTTGTCCGCCGCATAAGCGGCAACATTTTTGCTCGCATGGCTTGCAAAAACAGCCGCGTTAAAAGGAGAACGATAAAATGGCGAATTACACAGGTTCGATTGAACAAGAAAGATATACTTGCGCGATTGGCGCTTTGCAAACTGTCGTGGCCATTCCAAAGGCCGTTCCGATTTTGCATTCCGGCCCTGGCTGCGGAGAAATGATAAGCGGCTTTTTTGAGCGGTCTAAAGGCTACGCGGGCGGCTCCACAAGCCCTTGCACCGCTTTTACAGAAAAAGAAGTTGTCTTTGGCGGCGTTAAGCATTTGCGGGAAAACATTGAAAACACCTACAAGGTTTTGGACACCGACTTGCAAGTTGTTATGACAGGCTGTACCGGCGGAATTGTCGGCGACGACATTCAAAGCGTAGTGGACGAATTCGCGGCGCAGGGAAAGCCCATTGTCGCGGTGGACACGCCGGGCTTCAAGTCCAACAATTATGTTTCCCATTCCTCCGTGGTGAACGCGATTATCGACCAATATGTCACCCGCTTTGAGGATGAGAACGAGCCAAGAAGCGAAAAGAACACGGTGAACTTAATAGCAAGCATCCCTTTTCAAGACCCCTTTTGGAAAGGCAACCTGGCCGAATGCCGCCGCCTTCTCAAAGGCCTTGGCCTTAAGGTTCATGTTTTGTTCGGCCCAGACTGCAAGGGAGTAAAGGAGTGGCAGCAAATCCCCCGCGCCAACTTCAATATTTTGATTTCGCCTTGGTACGGAAAGACAATAGCGGACAACCTAAAGGCGCGCTACGACCAAGAATATTATTGGTATCATTCCGTTCCTATTGGCGACAACGCAACCACGGCCTTTTTGAACGGCGTGTTGGATTTTGCCGTTTCACACGGGGCTGAAATCGACGTAGAGAAGGCAAAGAAATTCATTCAGCATCAAATTGACTCATACTACGAAGAGATAGACAACTTGGCCACCTTCCTTTTGGAATTCCGCTACGGCCTTCCACGATTCGCGCACATCATTCACGACGCGGGCTATGTCGTAGGCCTTTCCCGCTTTTTGTTGCATGAAACAGGAATCGTTCCCGCCGAGCAATTCATCGTGGACAACACGCCGCAAAAATACCAGCAGGCGATTTTGGACGACTTGCTTTCAATTAGCGAAAAAAGAAAAATCAGCGCGCAGTTTCTTCCCGACGCGGGAAAGGCCGCCGAAATAATTCGCGGAATAGAGCGCGAAGGAAAGGGCTTGATAATCGGCGCCGACTGGGACAGCGATTTGGCAAAAGAAAAAAATTATTGCTTTGTGGAAGCCGCTCATCCCATGGCGCTCAAGCTTGTGCTGACCACAAACTATTTGGGCTACACAGGAGCGCTTCGAGTGATAGAAGACGTTTACAACAACGCTCTGTCCTTCTACCGATAAATGGAGCCGGTCATGGCGGAAAATGAAAACAGCGCGGCCAACGAAAAAGCAAGCTCCAACAAAAGCCGCCGGCTTGTAGGATTTGCGAGCGTTGACGGCCAGCAAGTGGACGAGCATTTTGGCCACGCGCGTTATTGGCAGATTTACGATTTTTCAAATGACGGAGAATTTGTGGAAACGCGAAAAATGCCGCCTCTTTGCGGCGGCTCCTGCAGCGAAAATTTTGAGCCGGCCTACGAGCTTTTAAAAGACTGCGCGGCTCTCTTTGTTGCGAAAATTGGCGAACCGGCGGCGGCCTACATGATAAGTCGGGGCATTAAAGTTTTTGAGGCGGCGGGAAGCGTTGACAGGCTTTCAATTGCCATAAAGGAACAAGCGTTGCTTTAACAAGGAGGGCGACATGGCAAAGACATTTGAAGAAATTGCGAAAAGCCATCCCTGCTTCGCGTTGGGCCAAAAGTCCAACAAGGGCCGCATCCACTTGCCGGTAAGCCCGGGCTGCAACATCGGCTGCCGTTTTTGCAAGCGGGACTTCAACGAATCTGAAAACCGTCCTGGAGTGGCCAGCGGAATAATAAGCCCGGAGGAGGCCGTTGAAACGGTTCGCCGCGCCGTCCAGCTTTCAGACAACTTGACTGTGGTTGGAGTCGCGGGGCCGGGAGACACGCTGGCCACCGGCTTCGCGCTGGAAACTTTTCGCAAGATTCGCGACGAGTTCCCCAAAATGATAAAGTGCATGAGCACAAACGGCTTGCTGCTTCCGCAAAAAGCCGACGAGATAATCGACGCTGGAATCGACACGCTGACCGTGACAGTGAACGCCGTTGACCCTGAGATTCAGGCGAAGATAAACGAGTTCATTGTTTATGGCGGAAAAAAAATCGAAGGCATCGAAGCCGCGCGGATTTTGATTGAAAACCAGCTTGAGGGAATAGAAAAAATCGCCGCCGCCGGAATCACTGTAAAAGTGAACACCGTCTTCATTCCCGAACTGAACAAGGAACATATTCCCGCAGTCGCAAAAACAGTGGCGGCTCAAGGCGCGGCGGTTTACAACATAATTCCGCTGATACCGCAACACCAATTCGCGAATTTTTCCGCCCCATCTTGCGCGGATTTGTCTTGGGCAAGAAGCGAGTGCGAAAAATACATCAAGGTGTTCAGGCACTGCCAAAGATGCCGCGCCGACGCGGTGGGCGTTCCTGGCGGCCAAGATTTTTCAAAAGAAGTTTACATAAAGCCTGTGAGATTGTCCGAGACTTTTTCGCATGGTTAGCGGCAAGGCAATTGCTCGCAAAACATAAATTGATTGTTCGCCGCATAAGCGACGACAAACGCGCCCGCGCGTTCAACCACGCGGTTGCAATATATTAAGGAGAAAAAAAATGGCTACGAGACAAATTGCGATTTATGGAAAAGGCGGAATCGGAAAATCCACGACGACGCAAAACTTGACGGCGGGCTTGGCCGAAATGGGAAAGCGGGTCATGGTGGTTGGCTGCGACCCTAAGGCCGACTCAACAAGATTGCTTTTGGGAAACCTGGCGCAAAAAACGGTTCTGGACACAATCCGTGAAAACGGAGAGGACGTGGAGCTTAGCGACATTTTGCGGGAAGGTTTTGGGGGAATAAAATGCGTGGAGTCCGGCGGCCCGGAACCGGGAGTTGGCTGCGCCGGCCGGGGAATCATAACCTCAATCGGCTTGCTTGAAGAACAGGGCGCCTACACGGAAGATTTGGATTACGTTTTCTACGACGTGTTGGGCGACGTTGTTTGCGGAGGCTTCGCGATGCCCATGCGGGAAGGCAAGGCAAAAGAAATTTACATCGTGGCTTCCGGCGAAATGATGGCTATGTATGCCGCCAACAACATTTCAAAGGGAATCGCGAAATACGCGGCAAAAAGCGGAGTCCGTCTTGGAGGAATCATTTGCAACAGCAGAAACGTTGATCGGGAAAAAGACTTGCTCACCGCTTTTGCCAAGGAATTGGGAACCCAGCTCATTTATTTTGTTCCCAGAAACAATGTGGTTCAGCGCGCGGAAATCAACCGCAAGACTGTCATTCAATACGAACCCCAGTCACCCCAAGCCGACGAATACCGCGCCTTGGCCAAGGCTATTGACGAAAACAAAAATTTCGCGATTCCAAAACCCATGACGCAAGAACGCTTGGAAGAAATTCTGCTTGAATACGGATTGATGGATTCACTAAAAGACAACTACAACATTTAAAAGGAGAGGCTTATGGCTAGCGACTACAAAAACATCGAAAGCGTCTTGATTCACGGCGGCGCGGACGGCGACCCCGTTACAGGCGCTGTCAACGTTCCAATTTATCAAACTTCAACCTACAGGCAAAAAGGCCTGGGAAAAAATTCAGGCTGGGAATATTCCAGAACAGGAAATCCCACAAGAGCCGCGCTTGAATCCTTGATTGCCCAACTTGAAGGGGGGAGCCATGGCTTTGCCTTCGCTTCGGGAATGGCCGCGTCAACGGCGGTCTTGAGCCTTTTTAAAAGCGGCGACAAAATAATAATTTCAAGCAATGTCTACGGCGGAACTTTCCGCGTTCTGGACAAGATTTTTAAAAACTTCGGAATCACATATTCAATTGAGGATACGGCAAACTTAAAGACTTTGGAAAAGAAAATCACGGAAGACGTCAAGGCGATTTGGGTTGAAAGCCCGGCCAATCCCCTTTTGACCGTGACAGACCTTGAAGGCGTGGCGCTCTTGGCCAAGAAGAAAAAAATTCTTTCAATTGTGGACAACACTTTTATGACTCCTTACATTCAGCGGCCTCTTGAAAAAGGAATCGACATCGTGGTTCACAGCGCCACAAAATATTTAGGCGGACACAGCGACTTGGTGGCCGGCCTTGCCGTAGTAAAGGACAAGGCGTTGGCTCAAAAAATCGCTTTCATGCAAAACGCCACCGGCGGAGTTCTGGGCCCCTTCGACTCATTCCTTTTGATTCGGGGAATAAAAACTTTGGGCGTCCGCCTTGACCGCCATGTGGAGAACGCTGAAAAAATAGCGCTCCATTTGCAAAAGCATTCCGCCGTCAAAAAAATTTACTATCCGGGCCTAAAAAGCGATTCAGGCTACAAGACAAACAAAAAACAGGCAAAAAACGGCGGAGCCATGATTTCCTTTGAATTGAATGAAAATTACAACATAAAAAAATTCTTTTCATCGCTAAGGCTTGTGGCGCTCGCGGAAAGTCTTGGCGGAGTCGAAAGCCTTGCCTGCCATCCGGCAAGCATGACCCACGCTTCCATTCCAAAGGAAATTCGCGACAAGGTGGGAATAACCGACGGCTTGATTCGCCTTTCAGTAGGAATCGAAAGCGCCGACGACATAATCGCCGACTTGGACAAGGCCATTGACGCGGCCGCGGAGAAAAGCCTATGAAATATTTTGATTCAACGCAAGAGTTAATTGGAAACACTCCCCTTGTCCGCCTTTCTTCGTTTGACTTGCCAGAAGGCGCGAATCTTTTTGCAAAGCTTGAGTTGGCCAACCCCAGCGGAAGCGTAAAGGACAGAACGGCAAAATATATGATTGAAGCCGCCGAGAAGGAAGGGATTTTAAAAAAGGGCGGAACAATCGTGGAAGGAACCGCCGGAAACACAGGTTTGGGAATCGCCTTCGCCGCGCTGAAAAAAGGCTACCGCGTGATTTTCGCAGTGCCAGAAAAATTTTCCCAAGAAAAGCAGACCTTGATGCGGGCGCTGGGAGCTGAAATTGTGAACACGCCCCGGGCCTTGGGAATGCGGGGAGCCGCCGCCAAAGCGGAAGAAATCCGCGCTTCAATTCCCGGAGCCATAGCTTTAAGGCAATTTGAAAATCCTGCCAATCCCTTTGCGCATTACAAAAGCACAGGCCCTGAAATTTACGAAGCGCTTGACGGAAAGGTTGACTATTTAATCGCGGGCGCGGGAAGCGGCGGAACCTATGTTGGAATCGTCAAATACCTAAAGGAAAAAAATCCCGAGATTCAAGGAATTTTGGCCGACCCCATCGGAAGCTTGATTGGCGGCGGAGAGCACGGCGACTACAACATAGAGGGCATTGGAAACGACTTCATTCCCAAAACCATGGACTTGTCCTTGGTTGACCATGTGGTTAAGGTCAGCGACCAAGACGCGATTGAAGGCTGCCGCGCCCTTGCAAAAAAAGAAGGAATCATCGCGGGCTTTTCCAGCGGAGCGGCATTTTCCGCGGCGCTGAAATTTATAAGCCAAGGCAAAAAAGGAAATTTTGTCGTCGTCTTTCCAGACAGGGGCGACAGATATTTTTCAAAGCGCTTGTTTGAATAGAGCGTCAGCCCGACAGTTCCGCGTAAATGTCAACGCCGCTTGCTGCGACGGCTCTGACTTTGACCAAGGCGCCTTCTTGAACGCCCTTTGCGGCCCTTTGGCTTTTTTCAAATCTAATGACGACATTTCCGTCAACTTCCGGCGCTTGAAACCAGGCGCGGCCAATGGCAAAAAACTCTTCTTCGCCGTCCTTGGCGGCGCCGTCTTTTGGGGAGTCGATAATTTCTTCAACAAGAACAGTGTACTCCAAAAAGGCGCCGCCATTTTTGACGCGGCTTAAAAGGCGCTCTTGGGTGATTTTTTCTTGGGCGGCTTGAAGGGCCTTGACCCTTTCTTGCGCCGTTTTTTTTGGAACTTGCCGTTTCATGGAAAAAGCGGGAGTGTCGTCCTCTTTGCTGTAAGGAAAGGCGCCGCTCCAATCTGGCTGGACGGCTTTTAAGAAGTTCAGCGTGTTTTCCGCGGCCTCTTGGCTTTCTCCGGGAAAGCCCGCCAAAAAGGTTGTTCTAAGCGCGGCGGCGGGAAAGGCGGAACGAATTTCTTTGACAAGCGCCTTGTAGTTTTCGGCGGAATTTTTTCGGTTCATGGCCAAAATTATTTTGTCGTCGCCGCTTTGAAAGGGAATGTCAAAGTAGGGCAGGATGCGGACGTCTTTTTTTAGAACTTCCAAAATGTCGGCGTTGAAGTGGTCTGGGTGAATGTATAAAAGGCGAATCCAAAAGTTTCCCTTGAGCCGGGAGATTTTTTTTAACAGGCCGCAAAGGGGAGACTCTTTTTTTTCGCTTGCCGGCTTGGATTTTTTTTCTACGCTTTTTTGTTCAAAAACGTCGTCGCCTTTTCCCGTTCCGTAGGCAGCCAAGTCTTGGCCAATCAAATTGATTTCAAAAACGCCCCGCTTTATAAGGCTCTTGATTTCTTTTATGATGTCGTCGGCAGGGCGGCTCCTAAGTTCGCCGCGAATCAATGGAATGGCGCAAAAGCTGCAATGGTTTGAGCAGCCTTCCGTTATTTTTACATAGGCGGAATTTTTAAATGAAAGAAGTTTCAGTCGCTCTCCGCAAGAAACACCCCGCTGGGCCGGAGTTTCCACGGCGCGCTTTCCCGCCATGACTTTTTTTGCCAGCGCCGCCACCTTGCTTAGGTCGCCGTTTCCAAAAATGCCGTCAGCCTCGGGAAGCTCTTCTTTAAAAACTTTTGCGTAGCGCTGGGCCAGACAGCCGGCCAAGATTATTTTTTTGTCCTTGTATTTTTTTCGCGCGCCCAAAAGCGCGTCAAGGGATTCCTTTTTGGCGCTTTCGATAAAGCCGCAAGAATTGATTATGATTAAATCCGCGTCTTCCGCAGAAGAGGCTTGTTTCCAGCCTTGCGCCAAAAGATTGGAGATTATTATTTCGCCGTCAACTTGATTTTTGGCGCAGCCCCGTTGGTCTAGAAAAAATTTAGTCAAGGCTTTCAACCACCAAGCGGTAGCGGCCCTCGTCGGTGCGAATCCATTTTATGTCCTCCACCACAACTTCTCCGGCCTTGGCTATTTCCAAATCGTGCGCCCGTCCTCCTGCGATGACTTGAAACTTTACAGTGTTTCCGTTGCTTATCCAAACGCGGGTTTTGTTGTTGGCAGTCATTGTAATTGCGTCGCCGTTGGTATAGTAATTTTCGACAGAATCCTTTCTGTCAACTTCATAGCGGAACACACAGGGGTTCCTAAAACTTGCGTTCAAAGTGAAGGGGTAGGCGCGGTTGTCTTCAAGAACAATGGTTTGATTGCCTTGTTGCGAGGCCAGCAGGGGAATGGAGGTTTCGTCAATGTTTTCGGTGACGGCGCTTCCGTCCTTGAGCATGATGTATACTTCCGCTCCCCTGGAATTTTTGTTGGAAGAAACTTCCCAAACGTCAATCACAAGGTCAACGGCGCTGTCGCCGTCAATGTCAAGTTCCCGAGTTTCGCTCAAGTCAAAGTATTGCAGGCCAAGGGGGGTTTGCAAGCCAAGCCGGGAGTCAGTGTCGCTGGCCACGGTGAGCATTATGTTTCCGCCGCGGTTTGGAACCAATATTTTGTCGCCCACATAAAGGCGCTCGTTCAAGGGCTTTGAGTCAAGTTCGTATGTCTTTTGTTGAACTTTGTTTGAAACCGCGTATTCGTTTTGCTTGGCGATTTGCCTTGGCCTGTAAACCGTAAAGTAAAGGATGAGCAATACAATGGTTGTCACGACAACTATTGAGCTTGTCACTATTGCAGGAACAAAATAAGTGGGCTTTGGCTTTTCTATCAAGCCTTCAGGAACCGGCGACTCTTGAACCAAGGCCGCGTGGTAAAGTTTTGTCAAACGCGCCGCGTCAACATTCAAGTAATCGGAATAGTTTCTTAAAAAACCGACCACATAGGCTTCGCCATGAAACACGCCTGTGTTTTCGCTTTCAAGCGCTTCAAGAAAACGCTGCGAGATTGACGTTTCTTTTGCCGCTGTTTCTATTGATATGTTTTTTTCTTCGCGAGCCTGCCGCAGAATGGCGCCGTAACTGTCCATCGCTTTTCCTTTTTAAAACATAAAATTGTCGTAACTGTTCGCCGCGGAAGGAATGTCGTAGCTGAAACGCTGGGCAGTCAAACCTTGGTTTATTTCGTAGTCTGAAAAATCAATCTTGTATGTTATGCCCGAAGGCGTGACCGCTTCCACGCGGCGAATCAATTTTGTTTTGGGATTTATCGAAAGCTTGATGTAGCGAAAGGCTTCGCTTGTCGTTCTGCGCCACAAAACAAGGCGGACGACTTTTTCCTCAGAAACTTCCCCGGTTGTGGGGTCTTCGTCAAGGGGAACGGCTTCCTGGCTTGTTTCGTAGCTTACAGTGTAGTAGCGGCGCATCAAGGAAAGGCCCTCGCTTGTGGCAAGGTTGGCCGCGTTCCCCTTTGAGTCCGTGTCGTCGGAATTTGCGTTTTGCGTCAAGACGGCTTGGGAGCCGGGCAGATAAATTGTAAGGGTTTCTCCGTTAAAGACGATCACTTGCTCTTCTGGCTTTGAAAAGTCAAAGCGGACTTTGTCGGGCTGCAAGTAAGTTATTTTTGCCTTCATCTCTTCTTTGTCAATCACGATGTTGGCGTTTGCCTGATAGTCCTTTATTTTTCCGTATTCTTCAGAAACGCTTTTAAAATACTCGTTGGCGGTTATGATGGGCTCGGAGTTTTGGGCAAAGGCCGCGAGCGAAAAAAACGCCGCTAAAACCGAGGCCGCAACTCTTTTCTTAAATCCAAAAGTCATAAAGCAAATTATAGAAGAAAATCAAATTATGGTCAATGCCGCTCGTGTTTTCCCTTCAAAGACCTTAAATGCTTTTTCGAGCGGATTTCCGCAACATTGCGGACGCGCCAATCGCGCTCGCGGCCAAACTCGCGGGAACGGCGGGCAGGCTTGCGGCTTTCACTTTATGCTAAGGTAGACCAAAAGGCCCAGCAGGGCGAGGAAGATGAAATTCCAAAGCGTGAACGCCGAAAAATAGCCGCCGCTTCCCTTGGATTTTCCTTCTTCGCTGGCGGAATAAAGCTTGAAGGAAATCACGCTTGCCATGGACGCGATTAGAGTTCCCAAGCCGCCCACATTCACCGAAAGCAAAAGCGCGTTTCCGTCTTTTGCAAAGGCGCTTAAAAGGAGCGCGGCAGGAACGTTGCTTATGACTTGGCTGGCGGCGATTCCCGCTATGTAAGTTGAAAGGCGGTTGGAAAGCGCTTTTTGTATGAAGGCCGAAAATTCAGGAAGGGTGGAAATTGTCTTTGTGAAAATAAAAAAGAAGGCGAATGTCAAAAGCAGGCTGTAGTCCGCTTTTTTAAAAAGCCTGAAGTCGCAAATCCCGATGATTGCAATCGTAAAAAGCAGCATGGCCCAAAAGGGCAGGGCGTGAAAAACCGCCAGCAGACAGAGCGCAAAATTGGCGGCGTATAAAAAAGTCTTGAAATTTATTTTTACATAAACGCCCTTGCTGTGAAAAAGCTTGGGGTCGATTGTGTCCGGCTTTGCCGAATCTTTTTTTGTGAAAAAAAGCGCCAAGGCTAAAAGCGCCAAAAGCGAAGGAATGGCGATTCTTGCCGTAAGGAAAAAAAATTCTTTCGCCTCAAAATTGTAGCGGGAAAAAAGGTAAAGGTTTTGCGGGTTTCCCATGGGAGTGGCCGCCGAGCCCAAGTTTGCCGCCAGCGTTTCCAAAACTATGAGGCGCTCTGACGGAAAGTTCAGGCTTTTGAAAATCAATATTGAAATGGGAACAAAGGTCAAAAGAGCCACGTCGTTTGTCACAAGCATTGAGCTGAAAAAAACTATGGCCGCCATCATAATGTAAAGCGAGCGGCGGCTTTTGCAAAGGCGGGAAAGGCGGTCGGCGGCGTAGTCCAAAAAATTTTGGCTTTGAAAGGCCTTTATCACAAGCATCAGCGAAAAAAGAATGGCGATTGTCCTAAAGTCTATGGCTTGGACATACAGGGCCGCTTTTGGGCGGACAATGAGCGCCGCCGTCGCCGCCAAAACAAATGAGGCGCATAGGACTGGCTCGCGGCGCAAAAAGGCCGCGAAAAGGCTGGCTTGTTTTTTCATGGATTTTGCAGTTCCTTGACGTATTTTCCCCGGCTGATTTTTACAAAGCCCATTTTGTATAAATAGTCTTCGTGGTTTTTGGAGCTTGTTTCAAAAACAGCTTTTTTGCAACCCAGCGCCGCGATTTCCTTGTAAAGAAAAAAGCCCGCGGAATTGTCCCTGTAGGCAGGAGTGGTGTAGTCTATTTTTATGAAAAAGTTTTTTTGGCTGTCAACGCTTCCCGCCGCGATTCCCGTGGCGTTGTCGCCGTCCATCAATATAAAAACCATGTCGTCTTGGTCAAAGCCTTTAAAGTCTGGAAAAAAATTCAAGATGTCGTCGTTGTATTTTTGGGCCAAGTATTGGGGAAGGCCCGCGCCGCCCTTTGACTCAATCAGGGAGTAGGATTTTTCCACTCTGAAAAATTGAAGAATTTTTATCGCGTTCACGACTATCAAAAAGCCGTTTAAAAGCGCCACCGGATACGCCTTGACCGCCAGCGCGTAAAAGAAGGACAGGGCGCTTCCCAAAATGTTCACAAGCCTAAGCCTAAAAACCGAAGTCAACATCATTGAAATGACAACCAAGGCGGAGCCGGCGTAGCCAATCGTTTCTAAAATTATTTTTGTGTCCATAAGCTGAAAAAATTATATCGAAAAGAAAGGCCGGCTTTCAAGCCGTTTTGGAACGCCTTAAAAGAGCGGCGACTTTTTGCATATCCTAAGATACTTGGCGAAGTTTATGACGCAGCGGACTCCTTCGTCGGCGATTACCGCAAGAAAAACTCCTGCCACTCCAAGGCGCAAGGTGAACGCAAAAAAGCAGGCGCAGGCGATGATGAAGACGGTGCCGAAGATTTGGGTGAAGAACATCCATCTTGTGTCGCCGCTGGCTCGGATTCCGTTTCCGATTATTATGTTTCCAGACTTTGCGAAAAGGTTTATCGAAATGAAAAGCAAGTATATTGCCGAACTTTCTATTACTGACTTGTCTTTTGTGAAAACTGAAATTATCCATTTCGGCGCGATGATGGAGGCGGCCAGCATCTCCAGAATAACAATGAGGCAAAGCGCGTAGGCCGCCGCGCAAACTCCGATGAATTGCCTTTTGTCGCTTTTTCCAACCGCTTCAGAGCCCAAGGTCATGGTGGCGCTTCCCAAGGCGCCCACAATCACCACAGCCAAAATTTCCACGCCGAATATTATCGAATAAATTCCCGCCGCCAGCTCGTTGATTGAGTTGAGGATGCGGATTATGGCGATGTTTCCAAAATTCCAAAAAAAGTCTTCCAGCGCCGTGTTTATTCCAAGGCGGGCGGAATGAAGAAAGCTTTTGAATTTGGCGCCTTTTAGGGTCTTGAGGCTTGGACGGGTCGGAAGCCTTGAACTTTTAAGAAAGGCCGCCAGCATGTAGGCGCCGCCCAAGTATTCGGCGATTGCCGTTCCTATGGCGGCTCCTTTGACTCCCATGGTTGGAAATCCGAACTTTCCAAAAATCAAAACCCAGTCCAAGAATATGTTTGTGATTGAGCGAATGGCGCTCCAGATGGCCAAATGCTTTGTGTGGTTGGAAGTTTGGAAAATCACCGTGAACGAGCAGCCCAAGCCCAATACCAAGAACACAGGAGAGGAATAGCGCGCGTAGTCCACGCAAAGGGGAAGCAATGTGTCGGACACTCCCATCATTCTAAAAATTGCGGCCGGCCCAAGGCTCCACAAAAAGAAAAGCGCCAAGGGCAAAATGTTGTTGTATGCCAAAAGGGCGCCTGAATATTCTTCCACCCGCGCCTTGTTTTGGGCGCCGACGTTTTGGCTAATTAAAATTGAGGCTCCTGTGGCGATTGAAAAGCACACCGACATTGTTGTCCAAAGGGGAGCGCTGACGTTTCCTAAAACGCTCATGTACAAGGCGTTGGCGCGGCCCCAAAAAATTCGGTCTATCAACATTTGCGCTTGGTTTATGAGGTTGCTCAAAATCAGCGGAACCGCGATTGCCAAAAGGCGGAGAAAATAACCCTTAATTTCTTTAACTTTTTCGCTCATACTTTCTATATAATATTATGATAATATTATGCCGCGTTTTCCGCGTCCGCGAAGTATAACGCGCGCTTTGCCGCCTGTCAATGGATTTTTTTTTCCGCGCCACTTGAACAAAGCTGGAAAAATGCGCTATACTAATTCTTGCTTGGGGTATTAGCTCATCTGGTAGAGCGATAGGTTCGCAATCTATAGGTGGTCGGTTCGAGTCCGATATACTCCACTTTCAAGGCTGTCCGATAGGGCGGCCTTTTTTGTTTTCTTAAGATTGAATTTTGTCTTTCATTTTGGTAAGATGTTCGGCATGAAAAAGACCGGCTCACAGATAATTTGCGAACTTTTAAAGGCTCATAAAATCACGACCGTGGCGGGTATTCCCGGCGGCTCCATTTTGCCCCTTTACGACGAACTTGCCCGGAGCGGAATCAAGCATGTTTTGGTCAGGCAGGAACAGGCCGCCGGCTTCATTGCCCAAGGATTTGCCCGAACTACTGGAAAGCCCGCCGTTTGCATGGCCACCAGCGGCCCCGGCGCGATGAACCTTTTGACTGCCATCGCCGACGCGCGATGCGATTCCATTCCCATAATCGCCATTACGGGGCAGGTGAACCTTTCCATGATTGGAACGGACGCTTTTCAAGAGGCCGACACTTTTGGCCTTTCGTTCCCGATTACAAAGCACAGCATGATGGTGAAAAGCGCGGCCGAACTTTTGACCGCGATTCCCAAGGCGTTTGAAATCGCCACGAGCGGCCGCCCCGGCCCTGTCTTGATTGACGTTCCCAGAAACGTTCAACTTGAGGAAGTTGAGTTTTCCTCTTGGCCAAAAATAACTTCGGCAAAAAAAGAAGTCAGATTCCACACAAGCAAAAAAGAAATCCCCGCGCGCTTAAAGGCGATTTTTGCCGCGATGGACAAAAGCAAAAAGCCTGTCGCCTATTTGGGAGGCGGCTGCAATTCCGTCGAGGTCGCGAAATACCTTAAGGCGCTTTTTGGCCTTTACAAGATTCCGGCCGTGTCAAGCCTTATGGGAATCGGAGCCGTTCCCGCGACAGACCCCGCTTATTTGGGAATGGTCGGAATGCACGGCTCGGTCGCGGCAAACCAGGCGATGCATGACGCGGACTTGGTTCTCGCGCTCGGCGTCCGCTTTGACGACCGCGCGATTGGATTGGCAAAAGAGTTCTGTCCCAAGGCAAAAATCGTCCACATCGACATCGACGCGGCCGAAGTGAACAAAATATTTAGCGCCGACATTTCCATTGTCTGTGACTTGGAAAGCTCCCTCGCCGCGCTGGCCGAACTTGTCCGCGAAAAGAAAGCTTCGTTTAACAAGGAAGCCGCCGCCGCGCGAAAAGCTTGGCTGGAAAAAATGTCGGCCTTGCGAAAGAAAACTTTTACGCTTGAATGCGGACGCAACAAAAAGACCGGCTTGACCAATCCCCGCGCCTTGCTCGCCTCGCTTCCCAGCAAAAACATAATCGTAACGACAGACGTAGGCCAGCACCAAATGTGGGCCGCGCAATACTATCCTGTCCAGGAGCCGCGTACTTTCTTGACTTCAGGCTCTTTGGGAACCATGGGCTTTGGCCTTCCGGCCGCGATTGGCGCCGCGCTGGCCAATCCGCAAAAGCGCGTTGTCTGCATATCGGGCGACGGCTCGATTATGATGAACATTCAGGAGCTGGCGACTTTGGCCGAGCAAAAACTGAACGTCGTTGTCCTTGTTTTTGAAAACGGAACTTTGGGAATGGTTCGCCAGCAACAAAAATACATCTTTGACAAAAATTTCAGCGCCAGCGTTTTTGAAAAAAGGCCTGACTTGCTGAACATTGCGGCGGGCTTTGGCATTCAAACCTTTGACGCTGACAGTGACAAAGATTGGGCCAAAAAAGTTTTTGACCCGGCAAGAAAGGCGCCCGCCTTTGTCCGCGTTAAGATTGACGCTGACGAAGACGTTCTTCCCTATGTAATGGCCGGCAAGGCCAATATCGACAGCATTAATTAGGAGTAAATATGAAGCTTAACACAAAATGCGTGCAGGCGGGCTACACTCCCAAAAACGGCGAGCCGCGGCAAATGCCTATAATTCAATCTACGACTTTTAAATACGACACAAGCGAGGCCATGGGCGCCTTGTTCGATTTGGAGGTGTCGGGTTACTTTTATTCCCGCCTGCAAAATCCCACTTGCGACATGGTGGCCGCCAAAATCGCGGCGTTGGAAGGAGGCTCGGCGGCCATGCTCACTTCCAGCGGACAGGCGGCGAACTTTTTTGCCTTGTTCAACATTTGCGAAAACGGCGGCCACATAGTGGCTTCCTCTTCAATCTATGGCGGAACCTTCAACTTGATTTCAGTCACCATGGCCAAAATGGGAATTCAGGCGACTTTCGTTTCGCCGGACGCAAGCGAAGAAGAGTTGAACGCAGCCTTTAGGCCAAACACAAAGGCGCTTTTTGGAGAGACAATCGCGAACCCGGCGCTCACGGTTTTGGACATAGAAAAGTTTGCCAAAGCCGCCCGCGCGCATGGAGTTCCCCTTATCGTTGACAATACCTTTCCCACGCCGGTCCATTGCCGCCCGATTGAGTGGGGAGCCGACATCGTTACCCATTCCACCACAAAATACATGGACGGCCACGGCTCTTGCGTGGGCGGCGCCATCATTGACTCGGGAAAATTTGACTGGCTGGCCCACGCCGACAAATTTCCGGGCCTTTGCGAGCCTGACGAGTCCTACCACGGAATCGCCTACGCAAAAAAGTTTGGCCAGACGGGCGCTTTTATCACAAAGGCGACGGCGCAATTGATGCGAGACTTTGGATGCAGCCAATCCCCGCAAAGCGCCTTTATCCTTAACCTTGGTTTGGAATCCTTGCACGTCCGCATGGCCCGGCACGCTCAAAACGGACAGGCCGTGGCGGAATTTTTGGACGGCCAAGAAAAAGTGGCTTCCGTAAATTATTCGGGCTTGCCAGGAAACAAGTATTACCAGCTTGCGAAAAAATATTTGCCGGACGGCGGATGCGGCGTGGTAAGCTTTGAGCTTAAAGGCGGAAGAGACGCGGCGCAAAAGTTTATGAAGGCACTGAAGGTTTTCTCAATAGAAACCCATGTCGCCGACGCCCGCTCTTGCTGCCTTAATCCGGCCACCAGCACCCACAGGCAAATGTCGGACGAGCAGCTTGTCGCCGCTGGAATTCCTGCCGGCTTGATTCGCCTTTCTTGCGGCCTTGAAGACAAGGAAGACTTGATTGGCGATTTAAAGCAGGCCTTGGCTTGCGTCTGACGCGAAAAACGGTCGCCGGCAGTAAAGGCGGCGGCTGTTTGAAAGTATTTAAGGTCCGCCGCTAAAAATTTCCGTTCACTAAATTCCAAGCCACGCTTCCGCGAATTTCTTCCATTGACGGAAGATTGTTCCGCTTGAACCAGCGCGCTTCGGCGATTTCATCTTCTTGCAAAACAAGGTCGCCGCTCTCCCAGTCGGCGGTAAAGGCCAGCATCAATTGGTCTGGAAACGGCCAGCTTTGGCTTCCCACGCTCTTGACGTTTTTTATCGTAAGGCCAACTTCCTCTTTGACTTCCCGTTTGGCGGCCTCAACCGCGCTTTCGCCCAATTCAATGAATCCCGCCACGCAGGAATAAAAGTCCCGGCGCGCCCTCTTGTTCTTTACCAATAAAATTTCGTCTTTTCGCCTGACCAAAACAATGACGCAGGGCTCTATGCGGGGATAAATCTTGAAGGAGCAGGCCGGACATAAAAGCGCGGTTTCGGCCTTGTCGTTTTTAAAAGCGCCGCCGCATTTTGGGCAGTGTCGGTATGTGTCCCGCCAAAACAAAACGCCCTTGGCGCGCAAGGCGGCGGAAGCCAACTCAGGATTTTTATGGCAGAATTCCCGCAGGGGAACAAAGCTTGTTGAAGCGCTTTCTTGGCCAAGAGACTCTGGGCGGCGGGACAGTTTTGCGGCGGCGCAGTTTTGCGGAAGCTCCACAATGGCGCAGTCCAAATTGCCGGCGTCTTTTTGGGACGCTGCAAAGGATTCGTAAAATTCTTTGCTTGGAAGCGCGCCGTTTTCAAGAAGAATGTCCCGGTCGCAAAAAATGTAATTGGCGGCCGCCGCTTTTTGGGCGTTAAAAAAATCTCCGCCGTTTGTTTGGTCTAGGATTGGCATGAAAGCATTGTAGCGCAAAGGCCGCGGCGCGCGCAAGAAAAATTTACGTTTTTGGCTTTTTGACTATATAATGAACTGCAATTTTTCTTGAACATTTTGCAGCGCAAAAATTTTTTTTCGCTGTCGTCCCTCTTTTTATTTTGGCGCTCTCCTCCATTGCCTTTGCGGAAGGAAAGTCAGTTTCCCGGGTGAACAAGACGCTTCCTTTTCATAAGGGAATTGTTCTTAGCCAGTGGCTTTAATATCCAAGCCTACTTTAAGCAAAAGGAAATTTCAGGCAGGGGCAAGGAAGGGCTTCCTTGGAGACGCGCCGCAAGTTTAAACGACAATCTTGTTCCTCCAGACGGAAAGTGGCATAAAGTTTCGATTCCCCTAAAGACCTTTAACGATGCGGGCGCGTGCAGCGACATAGAGAAAAAGTGGCATGACAGCGAGGGCTTGTTCAGCTGGAAAAAAGTGAATTGCCTTGTGTTTGACTTTGGGGAAAAGGGCCTGCAAAAAGACCTTTCAATCAGGAATGTTTCTCTGCGCTAAAAAATGCAAGGAACCTTGCCGCGCAAACAACTTGACAATTTTCTAAGAACGCGCTATTGCCAGTAGCGCTCGCAAGAGCGCGGTCGATAATTCCACTAGCAAAAGCGCGTGACAATTCTAATAAAACGCGCTATTGCCAGTGGCGCTCGCAAGAGCGCGTGACAATTTTCATAAAACGCGCTACAATCATCGAACAGTTTTCATATCAAAAAAGCGGCGGGGGAATAATAAGATGGACGGAAGCGCGAAAATAATCGCTATAGTTACAGGAGCGGCCGGCGGACTTGGAAAAGAGTTTGTCCGCCAAGTTATTGACGAAGTTGACGAGCTGTGGGCGGTTGGCCGGAATGTCGAAAAGCTTGAAGGCTTAAAGGCCGATTTTGGCGCCAAAATCCTTCCCCTTCAAATGGACTTGTCCGACACCTTGTCTTACGGAGCGCTGGAGGCAAAACTTAAGTCGGAAAGCGGCGCTTTTGCTGTGGAAGTCCGCTGGCTTATAAACAACGCCGGCTCAGGCCGCTTTGGTCTTTCCAAAGATTTTTCCGTCCAAGAAATTTCCGACAGCGTGACAAGCCATTGCGCCGCCGCGGCCGCGCTTTGCAACATTTGCATTCCTTACATGAAGGCCGGCTGCCATATAGTGAACGTCGCCTCGCAATCCGCCTTTAGTCCGCTTCCGTACATCAATCTTTACGCGGCCACAAAAGCCTTTGTCTACAGCTACACAAGGGCGCTTGGAGAGGAGCTTCGGGAATCTGGAATCTCTGTCACCGCCGTTTGCCCGGGCTGGATTAAGACAGCCCTGTTGCCCGAAACCTTGAACGGCCTCAAGGTGAAGTTTCCGTTGATTGTCAGCGCCGACAAGGTGGCCGCAAAGGCCATAAAGGACGCGCGGCGGGGAAAGGCCCGCTCGATTTATCTTTCTTCCGTGCGCTGTGTGTCTTGGCTCCAGCGCCACTTGCCCCACAGTTTGTCGGTAAAAATTTGGGCTGACTCCGTAAAAAAATATTTGTAAAATT
>CALDIB010000011.1 GCA_937902125.1 uncultured Treponema sp. | reverse complement strand
CGAACTCTAAAAAGAATTCGCCTTAGAAATCACAAATAAAAATGAAAACCGCAAATGCAATTTTTGAGAATCATCATGTAATCGCTTTGTTCAGTTTTCATACTGAAAACTTACTATATCAGAAATCAGATTTTCGGGCAATAGGTAGTAAAAAGGAATCCGAAGGTCGTTTTTATCTTGCGGTTATAGAATAATATACAACTGGGTTAATTCTTTATTATCCTTAGAAAGAATTGTGTTGCCCAGCGGCTGAAAATTATTCCTCGTATAAAAATCGATAAGACTCTGCTTTTGTTCACATTCAAGAAAAACAGCTTTTCCACTTGTTGAGTGTAAAATATCCTTTATTTTGTCCAGTGCAATGTCCATAAGGTCATCACCTGAAATTGAGTTTGACCTTTCGCTAAAATTACGACTGAATTGAGCGATAAGAACTGCAGGAAGTTTATACGAAAGAGAGTCTTCGTCAAAATATCCAAATCGGCTTATAGCTTTACATTCTGTTTTTTGAAAGTGAATCTTGCTTTAATGTCAGCATCTTTGTTGCAAGAGTAAAATATCCCAACAAATCAAATTTCTTGTTTTCGTATGAAATCACAAGGTAAGTTGCCGCAGTATTGAGCTTTGTTGCCTGAACAGCCTTTTTACGGAAAAACTGTTCTACATCTGCATTCTTGGACATAAAAGAATTGGCTATGGACTCAAAGAAGTGCTCTCCGCCGTCTATAGCCAGCAAATCAAAAAGTCTGATTGTATGAACATTATTTCTTGTTTGCATTAATAATCTCTTTTAAGAGTTCAGGGGAAGCATTGGTGACATTTACAGGCCTTGTCTTTACAGGCTTTAAAAGTGAATCTGAAAACATTTTAACAAGCTTACTGGCTTCCGGCTTGGAACTGATAACAAAAGATTTTTTTAAGCTTGATGTTGCCATATTGAGCCTCCTCCTCATTAAAGATATTTAAATTATATCAGTTTTGCTCAAAAAATCAAGGCAGTGCATTAAATGTCTGCACATAAAAAAAAGAGGCCGCAAGAAAAACCTGCGGCCTCTTATGACGGCTTTTGCCAGCTGTTCTGTCATTGCCGCACTTGACACCCTGTCAACACCATAAAAAGCCACGCCGAAAGGGGGGGGTATGGAATTCTTAAGGATGTGAAGATTCAAAGCGACATAGCGGCCGGAGCGCATTGCCATCACGAGCGCTATGACGGAAGCGGCTATACTGACGGACTTGCTAAAGACGAGATTCCAAAAATCGTGAGAATCATCGCCGTGGCGGACGCTTTTGACAATTTGCGGCAACAGGAAAACTTGGCAAAACAGGCTTAAGAGGGGCCCTGAAAAATTCGGCGTTTTTTCGGGCGGCCTTAATCCTCCGGCGACCAGCTGGCTTAAACGTCTTCTATCACTAAGTTTTCGCCGGCTTGAGCGGCCACTTGGTATTCGTCTTCGTAGACGATTTCGCCTGGAGTGTTCGTGTAGACGACATAGTAGGGGCGCTTGTAGCGGTCCAAAAGCCAAAGCATGGGTCTTATCATTTTCATCATCATTTGGGAATTTTCAGTTTTAAAATAGCAAATTACTTTTTCTTGCCGTTTGCATTGGGGAGGCCAGGGCAGAACGTTGGCAAACCAATCGTTTATTTCAAGGAACAAATCCGCGTCCTCTTGCTCCATTTCTCCGCGTTGAACCATTTGATGAAGCATGCTGAACACGCCCTTCGGCGCTTTTGTGTTGGCCGCGAATTCCTTTCCCTGAATTCTGCAATATTTAAAATTCATTTCCATAAATTCACCGTTTTTTGTAAATGATACCAAAAAAATAATTTTTTTTCTACGCTTTTTTATGGCAAATCTTTGTTGACTTTGATATAATTTTTTTATGAAAAAATACCAGTCCATGTGTGACGACATCTTGAACAAAATAGCGGCGGCGAACTCTTGCTTGGCCAAAAGGCCAAGCCTATTGTTGCACGCTTGCTGCGCGCCTTGTTCAAGCTACACGCTGGAATTTCTTTTAAAATATTTTGACATAACAATTTACTATTACAATCCAAACATTCATCCAAAAGAAGAATATGTCCGCCGCCTTGAGGAACTAAAAAATTTTTTGCCCCGTTTTTTAAAAGAGCGGAACAAGACGGAAAATCCCAAGGCGGCCGCGGTTTTAAAAGAAGCCGCTTACGAGCCTGAAGATTTTTTTAAAGCCGTTCAAGCCCAAAGAGACAATTTGCAAGACGAGCCTGAGCGGGGAGAGCGCTGCCGCCGCTGCTACCAATTGCGAATGGAAAAGGCCTACGAATACGCGCGGCAAAACGGTTTTGACTGGTTCACCACCACCCTTAGCATCAGTCCCCACAAGGACGCGGAAAAAATAAACGAAATTGGCGCCGCGCTTGAAAAGGCCGCGCAAAATGACGACAACGCCCAAAGCGCTCCAAAATTTCTTTTCAGCGACTTTAAAAAAAAGAACGGCTACAAGCGCAGCCTTGAGCTTTCAAAAGAATACGGCCTGTATCGCCAAGACTATTGCGGCTGTATCTATTCAATGGAAAACAGAAAATGATAGATTGAAAAAAGAATTTGTGAATACAAAAATTGATAGAGCCGCTTTGCTAGCGGAAATATTGACGCGCCGCTTTCGCGGCGGACTGGCAATGCGGCTGTGTTTATTCAATGAAAGACCATAAATAGTCGTCATTGCCAAAACTGCTTGTTTGCCGCAAGCTAATTGGGCCGCTTTGCTAGCGGAAATATTGACGCGCCGCTTGCACGGCGGACTGGCAATGCGGCTGTATCTATTCAATGAAAGACCATAAATAGTCGCCATTGCTAAAACTGCTTGTTTGCCGAAAGCTAATTGAGCCGCTTTGCTAGTGGAAACATTGACGCGCCGCTTGCGCGGCGGACTGGCAATGCGGCCACGTTATTTTTCAACGCCGGAAACCACAACGCCTTCCATAAAGAATTTTTGCGCGGCGACAAAAATTATGAATGGGACAACGCAAGCCAAGACGCTTACCGCTTGAACAAGATGGGTTTCCGTTGAATACATATTGCTGAACGAAGAAAGTCCAATGCTTATTGGATATTTTTCCGGATGGCCTGCTAGATACAAAAGCGGATTGAAATAATCGTTCCAAGCCCAGAAAAAATGGAAAAGCCCTACAGAAATAATTGAAGGAACGCATTGCGGAAGCAAAACTTTATATAAAGTTGCGATTGGCCCGCAACCATCAATTCGCGCCGCCTCGTCCATTTCTTTTGGAATGCCCAGCATAAACTGTCGCAACAAAAAAACATTATACGCGTTGGCAAAAAAATGAGGAACAATCAATGGAAGCCAAGTTCCAACCCAACCAATTCTGTAAAAAATCGTGTAAACAGGAATCAGGGTGACGGCGCTTGGCAAAACAATTGTGGCTATCAATACAATAAAAAGTTGGTTCTTTCCCGGAAAATTAAATCGGGAAAAACCGTAGGCGACCAAAGTTGAAGAAAGCAAAGTTCCGAAAGTTGTCACCAAGGCGTAAAGCAAGGTGTTCTTGAACAAGCGCAAAAAGTTTATGGATTGCCAGCCTTTTTTGTAATTTACAAACTGAAAGTCGTTTTGCCATTCGTTTTCCAACGTTCTCCATTTTCCGCTCCATGTAATTTCGCCAGCGTCAAGGTTTTGGGGGTCTACAAAAACTGATTCGTCGCGGCCTTTTTTTATTATGGCCAGCGGAATTTTATTTCCGTCATTTTGCGGAACCAAAAGCACTTCGCAATCCTTTCCTTTGTAATTAAATTTTTTTGGCGACTGCGGAATAGGAGAATGATTCAGCGAGGAAAGTTGCTCCTTGCTTTTGAGCGAGCCTGAAATTCCATACATAAGCGGCAACAAAAACATAGCCAAAATAAAAATTGTTATTATAGAAACGACAGTTATTTTTACTTCTTTTGAATCTTTGAGCGTCATACAAATCTCCTGTTATTTTTTTTCTCCCGCGTAATAAACCCATTTGCTTTGGGTTCCAAAAAGAATGAGTGTAAAAAGCATTCCCACAAAAAAGATTACCCAAGCGATGGCCGCGCCGTATCCCATGTTGAAATACGAAAAGGCTTGCCTGTAAAAATACACCATGGGAAAGTTTGTCATTCCGTTTGGAAATCCGCTTCCATTGTTCAACACCATAGGCGTCAAAAAAAACTGCATTAGGCTTATCACGCTTATCAAAACATTGTAAAAAATTACAGGCGTCATCATTGGAATTGTCACAGCCTTGAGTCTTTGCCAAGAGTTGGCGCCATCGATTGTGGCAGCCTCGTAAAGTTCTTTTGGAACTCCCTGAAGGCCGGCCAAAAAAATCAATATTGTGTTTCCGCATCCCCAAATGCCGATAAGCGTGTATGAAATGTAAATCCATCTGGCGCTGGCAAGCCATCTTACTCCAGGAAATCCCAGGTTCCCTAAAATCAAGTTGAACCAGCCTGTCTGCTCGTTCATAATTCCCTGCCAAATCAATACGCTGGCCACAAAGGGAATCATGCTGGGCAAATAAAAAAGCGCGCGAAAAAGTTTTTTTCCAAGTAGATATTTGTTGTTCAACAAAACCGCCACTAAAAGCGAAAAGCAAAATGAAATCGGAAGTGAAATCATTGTGTATTCAAGAATATGCGCGATAGACTTCATCACTATTGGATCTTCAACAAAAGCGCGCTTCCAGTTTCCGCCGCCAACAAAAGCGCTGGCTTCTGGTTGAATCAAGTTGTAGTCAAAAAACGAAAAGATGAAAGAGGCGACCATTGGCCCCAAATAAAACACGGCGAATCCTATAAGCCAGGGCGCGATGAAAATAAGACCCCATTTTTTTTCCCAGCGTTGAATGCCGCCGGCAATTGTTTTCTTTGTCATAGCCAAAAGTTGCGGAACGCCCCTGGAGGAAGGCGCTCCGCATTGCCTCCTTAATTTAAGTTTTATAAAGGGCATCTCGAAAAACTCGTTTTAGATAATTTTTTCGAGATGCCGTCGAGTTCTAAGTCGTTGAAATACAACGACTTAGAACATCGCATTTTCAGAGTTACCTCTAAAAATTGCAATTTTTAGAGGTCCCCTTTACTTATTGGCGGCGGCAAAAATAGCGTCAAGATTTTTTCTCAACTTTTGCGCTTCCGCTTCAACAGACAAACCGGCGTTGTTCACAAGGTTGTCCCAAAATTCTCCGTAGCAAGTTGACGCCTCTTGGAAACTGGGCATCCAAGACTCATGGTTGGGGTTGTCGGCGTATTTGACGCTTTCTTGAATTACATCGGTGTCAACAGTTACATGAGGATATCTTGTTTTAAAGAATGAGTCCAAGAAACCGTCCTGCTTTGAAGTGATTGCGGGCATTCCGCCGTAGATTTTCAACAAATCGTCAGAGGCGCTTGTGACAAGGTAAGTCAAAACCTTAAAAGCCTCTTTCGGATGCTTTGAGCCCTTGGCGATTTCAAAAGTGTCGGCGTGCATCTTTGCCGTAATCTTTCCTTTGTATGACGGCATCGGATAGACATCCCACTGGTAATCCATCTTGGCGTATCCAGAATACCACAAATGGCATTGGAACATGGCGATTTTTCCAGATTCGCCCCAACTTCCGTTTGACAAAATGTCAGAACTTCCATAAGGGCCGTTAGGAATGAAATGGTCTTTCCACATTCCGTCGTAAGTCCACTTCCAAGCGTCCAACCATGCCGAAGGAATTTGCGCCTTGTTTCCTTCGCCTACAAAAGTTCCAGGCTCGAACAAAGTTCCGTATCCGCGAGCGTCTCCCCAAACAATTCCAAATCCCCACTGGGCGATGTTGTTTGGATCAAACTTGGGAGAAGTGGCTTCGTTGCCGTTTGCGTCAACTGTAAGTTTCATTCCAATGCGACGAACGCAGTCAAAATCCCATGTCCATTCTTTTCCGTTTTCGTCAATGTATTTGTCGCCGTATTTTTTTGGGGGAAGCGGAATTCCGGCTTCTTCAAAAAGTTCTTTGTTTGCGTAAATGTAAGACGGATATATTCCAAAAGGAAGACCGATAAGGCCGTCTTGAGGATCGCGGTAAAATTCAACCATTGACGGATCGAATTGTGAAAGGTCAAAATTGTTTTCCTTTACCAACGGGTCAAGGTCAAGCCAAGCGCCCTTAAAGCTGTCGCGGCCTCGAATTCCTACAGGGCCGACAATGTCGGGAGCGTTGCCTCCTGAAATTTGCGTGGCGAGCGTTTGAAAGGCTTGGTCGTTGTCAACAATTTCCAAAACAAGCTCAATTTCCTTTTGCGATTGGTTGAATTTGTCAACAACCGCCTTTTGCGGCGCGAATGTCGGTTCGTCGGAACCTGCCCCCAAACCAACAAACCAACGGATTTGAACCCGATCCTGTTTTTTGCCGCAACTAGCAAGCGACAAAGCGGCCGCAATCGCAAGCGCTCCGGCAAAAAAAGCTTTCCTAAACTTTTTCATAAAAGCCTCCTGAAAATTTAATTATAATGTTTGCGTAAACATTATTTTTCAAAATAAAAGCGGATTCAATTCTCCGCTTCTATGTTTGCGTAAACATTCTAACCCCGCCTTTTTGAATTTGTCAAGCAAAATTTTGCGATTTCTTAATTTTTTTTCGCTTGACAAAAGAAAAAGGCGCGTCTATTATAAAAAATGTTTGCGTAAACAAAAAAAAAGAGGAATTTTATGAAAATAATCTCGTTGACAGAAACTTCAAAAGACAGTTCCCGCCGTCTTTCTAAAATCTCGCCAAATTCGCGCAAAGCAAAAATAGGAAAGAATCTTTCTTGCGTCATAACAATCGACCCCGGCCGCGCGTTCCAGACCATAAAAGGCTTTGGATGCGCCATTACGGAAAGTTCAGGCTATGTTTTGTCAAAACTTTCGCCCAAAGTTCAAAGCGAAATCGTTGAAAAATGTTTTGCCTCCAAGGACTCTTGCAACAATTACGCCTTCGCTAGAACCCACATCAATTCTTGCGATTTCAGCCTTGGAAACTGGGCGTGCGTTCAACAAAAAGACGAAAGCCTTGAATCCTTTTCTTTTGAGCGGGTTGACAAATACATGACCCCAATCCTAAAACTTGCCGCAAAAAAAAGGCCGGATCTGCGCTTTGTCGCCACTCCTTGGTCGCCGCCCGCTTGGATGAAAACAAACGGAGACATGAACAACGGCGGAAAACTGAAAAAAAAATATCGGGCGCTTTGGGCAAAATATTTTGTTCTCTTTATAAAAAAATTGAAAGATCGAGGTTTGAACACAGAATATGTTTCCATTCAAAACGAATCGGAAGCAAAACAAACATGGGATTCCTGTTTGTGGACCGCGCGAGAAGAAGGAGAATTTGCGGCGGTTTTTTTAAAGCCCGCCCTTGTTCAAGGAGGCTTTGAAAACGTAAAAATTCTTGCCTGGGACCACAACCGAGACAGAATGGCGTCGCGCATGAAAAATTCTTTGGCCGTCAAAGGAGCGGACAAAGCGATTGACGGGCTTGCCTATCATTGGTATTCGGGCGGGCAATATCAAAATGTGGCCAAGTGCGCCAAGCTTTTTCCGAACAAAGAATTGTTTTTTACGGAAGGCTGCGTTGAAGGCGGAAGCAGACCCGGAAAATGGCATTGCGGCGAGCGTTACGGTCATAACATCATAAACGACTTGAACAACGGCTGTTCCGCCTGGATTGACTGGAACATGGCGCTGGACATTGGCGGCGGCCCCAACCATGCGGGAAACAACTGTGACGCCCCGATTCTGATTGACACAAAAACAAAAGAAATAATTTACCAAAGTTCTTATTATTACATTGGACATTTTTCCCGCTTTGTCCTTCCGGGCTCAAAAAGACTTTTTTGCTCTATGGAGGCCTTTATGATTCCCGCAGCCGTTGACGGCCGCATGGACAATACGATGGAGTCAGCCGCATTCGTAAGGCCGGACGGAAAAATTGCGCTTGTGATTATGAACAGAACCGAGGACGACATGGTTTTTGCTTTGAACGTTTCTTCCCAAAAAACAAAAGACAAAAACACGAAAATGTCGTATACTAGCAAAGTTGACACGGACGCTTTGGACAAAACATTTGTTTGTCCGCCCAGAAGCGTTCAAACTTATGTCATTGAAAAATAAAACGGCTTTGCCTGAACTTTGAGGAAATGTATGGTGACACAAAAAGATGTGGCAGACCTTGCGGGCGTTTCTTTTATAACTGTTTCCCGCGTAATAAACGGAGAGACAAATGTTAAAGAAGAAACTCGGCTCAAGGTTCAGGCCGCCATTGACAAGTTGGGATACGCGCCAAGTTTTGCAGGACAAGTTTTAAATTCCGGCAGATGCAACACAATAGCGATACTTACGCCCATTCCCTTTTACCAATCAATGAGAACATTTTATTTGATGGGAATTCTTTCTGGCATAGAAGAAGTTTGCAGAAAAAATAAAATAGACATGATGATGGGCTTGGTTCCGGAGGCCGGAATAGATTCAGACTATGACTACCTGCGCCCATACCGGCAAAAAAAAGTTGACGGAATAATTTATATTGGCCTAAAGCAGATTCCGCGAGAAATGCTGGAAGAACTTGGAAAAAGAAAGCTTCCTTGCGTAGTGATTGGGGACCGCCCAAGAAGCCGCCTGCTTTCGTGGGTTGACACTGACAACTTTGAGGCCGGCCGCCGAGCCGCTTTTGAAATTTGGAAAAGGGGCCACAGAAGAATCGCCTTTATTGGCTTGCGAAAAGAGTTCTACAACGCAAATGTTGACGACAGAGAAAAAGGCTTTTTGTCAGCGCTAAAAGAGTTGGGCGCCAAATATGCCCCGGAAGACTGCGTTATAAGAAGCGCCTTTGATTCCGAAGACATTGACAAAGACGTAAAAAACGCTTTTCTTTCTTGGAAAAAAAAGCCCACAGCAATTTTTTGCTGCGCGGATTCCATCGTTCCTAAAACAATTTTGGGCTTGAGGGAAATAGGCCTTTCCGTTCCAAAAGATGTCAGCGTCGTGGGCTTTGACGGATTTTTAGGATTGACATATTTCAATATGAGCGTGGCCACTTTTCCGCAACCCCTTAGAGAAATGGGAAAAAAATCGGCTGAAATTTTGTTTGGGCAAATTATGAGCCAAAGCTCAAAAAAAGAAAGCGCCGTTTTTCAAGTGCCTTTCGCGCAAGGAGATTCCCTGCGGCAAATTTAAACGCCTTGGCCCCTTCACTTGACAATTCCCGCGGAAAAGATAAAAATAAAAAGCGATGGAAAATTTAACTGAAAGCGCCAAGCAGATTCGCGACGTGATAAACTACATAAAGATTTTCAAGGACGCCTTGGCGGTCATACACATCGACGACCAAATAATCGACTCGGCCCTTTTGCCCAGCCTGATTCACGACATAGCGCTGATTCACCAAGCCGGCCTAAAGGTGATTGTGGCTCCGGGCGCGCGAAAGCAAATCAGCGAAATTTTGGACGGCGCCAAAATCGAATGGAAAATCCAAAAGGGTTCCCGCGTCGCGCCCGAATCCGCCATGCCGCTAATCAAGACCGCGGCCTTTGACGTGGCCAACACTGTTATGAACCATTTTGCCGGAGAGAACCGCACCGCCGTCATCGGCAACTGGGTCAAGGCCCGCGCCAAGGGCGTTCTTGACGGAACCGATTACGGAACGGCCGGCGAAATCGACAAGCTTAAAATCGACGCCATAAAGCAAACTTTGGACGACGGCTTCATTCCGATTTTTCCATGCATCGGCTGGAACGATTTGGGAAAGCCCTACAATATTTCAAGCGCGGAGCTGGCCCAGCAAATCGCTTGCGGTCTAAAGGCGCAAAAACTTTTTTACATCCTTCCCGACCCAAAAATTTCCAAGAATGAATTTTCGCTTCCTGACAGCGTTCACCTTAACGGCGACGGAAACATTCCCGCGATGAATCTTGCGGAGGCGGAGGAAATCTTGCGCATGAACGGCGATTGCGGAACGGATGAAAGCCCAAAAAGCGCCGCGCCCGCCGATTGCGGTTTGGAAAAAAATCGCGGGGCAAGCGAACACCGCGCGCAAATACTTTCGCTCTTGCGCTTGGCAAAGGACGCGTGCAAAAAAGGCGTTGACCGCGTTCACATTCTTGACGGAAATGTTGACGGAATTTTGCCCTGCGAAATTTTCAGCGGCATCGGAAGCGGAACGATGGTTTACAACAACGGCTACGGCGACTTGCGCGCGATGCAGCCGCAGGACATACCGAGCGTTTTGTCGTTGATGAATCCTTTTGTCCAAAAAGGAATTTTGTTGGAGCGCACGGCCAAGCAGCTTAAGGCCGACTTGGACAGCTACATCGTTTACAACGTTGACGAAGGAATCCACGCCTGCGCCGCGCTCAAAGTTTACCAAGAATCGGGCGCTTCCGGAGCCGCAAAGCAAGCGGAGATTTGCGCTGTCGCCGTAGACCCCGCTTACGGAAACATGGGCGTCGGCCCCAAGATTGTAAACTATTTGTTGGACAAGGCAAGAGCGCAAAAAATAAAATCGGTTTTTGTTATGACAACTCAAACCGCCGACTTTTTTGAAAAACTGGGATTCGCGCCCGACTCAATAGACTCGATTCCGCCTGAGCGCAAAAAGCTTTGGAACCCCGAGCGAGGTTCCAAAGTTTACCGAATGAAGTTTTAAAAAAGATTGCCGGGTCAAGCCCGGCAATGACGTGCAAATTGTCATTCCCGCGCTCTGACGCGGGAATCTTTTACTCAAACAAAATTAGGAAGGGGCCGTCGTTGTCGCCCTTGTAGGCGTCAAGCTCAAGCCTAATTTTTGAAGCGTTTTTGTTCAAAACAAATTCCACGGGCACATTGATTTGGCCTGCTGGAATGTCTCCTACTTGGACAGACTGAGACACAGGCTTGTACGCGTATCCGCCTTTAACTTCCTCCGTAATATTCAATTGAAGAGTGTTTACGCCATAGACATTGTTTCCTTTTAGCGCAAACTTAATGACGTCGCCTTTTTGGGCTTGAACGCTCAAAATGTCGCTGAGGGGAATGTGGCAATAGTAGGAATCCCCGTCGTTGGCCGCGGCAAAGCGCGCCTTTGACAAGTCAACTGTAACGACCTTTCCAAGCGGCTCGTTGGTGGCGGTGACTTTCTTGATGTAAATCTTGATTCCAGGAAGCCAGTTCCAGTCCTTGTCGGCGACGGCGACGCCTAAGCGCTCGCAAATCGTTTTGTCGGCGGGGCGGATATCGCACCTTCCGTCAACATAGCCATAGTCATAACATTTGTTTACGGCGCCGTAAACAAATGTTTGATAGGCGGAGATTTTTTTAGAAATGTCGCCGATGCAAACCGTGCTGCTTTTGGGAGCGTTGTGGTTTTCGTTTTCTTCGCCGTAGTAGGTGTTGATGTAAAGATTTGCGATTTTGGCGCCATCGGGGCTGGAGCATTCATAGGTGACGTACTTGTAGCCTGCAAAGTCAACGGGCTTGTCCAATTCCAACGAGGCATGGCCTTCGCCGTCAGTTGTTAAAAGAGTTCCATTGGCGTCGGGCGAAACGTAAATGTCTTTTGTTTTGGGAGCGGCGTAAAGGCTGGCCGCGGCAAAGGCCAAGCAAAGCGCGCCCAAGAATATTTTATTGTTCTTTTTCATAATTTTCTCCTTAAGCTTTTTCTCTTACTTTGAATAAATCAAGTAGGGGCCTTTGAACTCGCTTTCATCTTCAAAGGTGATGATTTCGAGCGTCATCTTTGAACCTTTTTTTAGAATCGGAAGGTCAATCGTGTCGTTGATTTTTTGTCCTTTCGCGAATCCGCGTCCATTCCATTCAACTGAAACTTGCTGCCATTCGCCTGAATCGTCAAAAACACACGCGCGGAAATTGCCCAAGTCATAGGCGTTTGTCCCCTTTAGTTTTAGCTGAACGATGTCGCCGGCTTTGGGAGTCGTTCCCAATGTTTCTTGAAGGTCCGCCCAATAAGCGTAGTGCTTGCTTCCGTCGTCCCGTGTGACTGAATTGTTAATTGCAAAGAAACGAGCCTTGCTATAGTCAATCACATGCAATTGGCCAATCGCGTTGTTTGTGGCGGTCACTTTCTTTACGAAAATTTTTATGTTCGGAATGTTCTTCCAGTTTGCGTCATAAACGCCTATGTTAAAATGGTCGGCGGCAGCCTTTTCCGGGGTTCTGTAAATTTTCTTTCCGTTTTCCCAATGCTCGTAGCGCATTATGGAACTGTAAATCACGCCTTGATAAAGAGCGGTTTTTTTTTGGATGCCGTAAATTCTAATTTTTGCCGACTCATCCCAATCATAGTCTTCGTTTTCTTCTGGAACAAAGCCAAAGATTAATTCAATGTGCGAGAATTTTTTTCCGTCGGGGCTGGAACATTCAACTTGCAAATACTTGTAGCCGGAAAGATCAACTTCCTCTCCAAAGTCCACTTGTGCCCAGCCGTTTGCGTCTGTTGTCACCAACATTCCGTTTTTTTCTTTGGCAACCCAAATGTCTTTTGGCGCCTTTGCTTTTGGGGCGGCGTAAAGGCTGGCCGCCAAGAGCGACAAGCAAGCCGCGCAAAAAAGAGCGCGTCCAATTTTTTTCATAAATTCCTCCATAGTTAATTATATATGAAAAATGATATATGATTATATCTAAAAAGTCAATAAAAATATTTTTATATATAAAATATAATATAGTGTTATATATAATTTAGATAATATAGTTATGCAAGAATTATGACTTTGGAAAAGACTGTAATAGACAACATCAAGAGAATCCGCAAAGAAAAGGGCATCACGCAGGAACAGCTGGCGGAAGCGTGCAACACGGCTACCAGTTACATAGGGCTTATGGAAATTTACAGAAATGTTCCAAAACTTTCCACAATTGAGAGAATCGCCGCGGCGCTTGGCGTTGAACCGCAGGTCCTTTTTCAAAAACGGGAAAAGGATTCGCCGACAGAACGAAAGATAAAAGCTATAAAGAAAACCGTCATGCAGTCGGTCGAAAAGGAATTGATGCGAGCCTTGCGCGAGGAGCTTTATTAAGCGCTCCGTTCGTTTATAGTTAAAATAATATAAGGGCATCTCGAAAAACTCTTTTAGATAATTTTTCCGAGATGCCGTCGAGTTCTAAGTCGTTGAAATACAACGA
>CALDIB010000010.1 GCA_937902125.1 uncultured Treponema sp. | reverse complement strand
CGCTTTTGGAGGAAACTGTCAAGAGGAAACCGCGCTTTTTTTGAATTTTTTTTTTCTTTTTTTCGGGCGGCTTTTGGGCGGGCTTCGGGAGGAGCGGAGGCTTGCGTTTCATCGCCGCTCATAATAGTTTTTTCTATTTAGAGCCGCATCATCAAAACACAAAGATCTGCCCATAAAAAAAAACGCCGCATTTCGCGGCGTTCCTTGCAAACACAAAGCGGCGGACTTTAGCCCAAGAAAACCTGGCCTTGGCCGTCGATGGCCAAAATGGACTTGCACTCCGAACAACGGAAACGGCCCGCTCTGGTGGCCTTGAGCTTTCGCTGGCAAACAGGGCAGGCGAAAACTTTTGGAAAAAGGGAGTTTGTTTGCGTAGAGCCGCTCTTGAAAAAAGAAATGGCTTCGTCAGTGGAATTCTTGATATTAAAGAACTGGGAAAATCCCAAGAGTTGGAAAACTTCAAAAACCTTTGGCTGAATTTCCAAAAGAACGATATCTCCGCCTTTTGGTTTTACAAGTTTTAGAAAAGCGGTAAACGAGCCAATTCCAGTTGACGACACATAGTTAAGGGCGGAGCAATTGAAAATGAGATTTACAAAACCGGCTTCAACAACCTTGTTGATTCTCTTCTGAAAAAAACTTGAATTGTAGGTGTCCACATATCCGTTCAAAATAATTGAGATGCAATTTGGGACTTCCTCAATCTTTGACAAAGTGATTTTTAAGCTGTCGTCTTTCTCATCGTTAAAACCAGGAACGAGAGTGTTATTGTTTACCATAATGGCTCCCCTAACTTTATTCGCTTATTTTATCAAAAAATTCCTAAAATGTCAAATTTTATAGGGAATTTTATATAAATATTTCGGCATTTTAATCTAATTTCATTACATTTTGCGGCTTTTATTGAATCATTTTATGTTTTTTTCTATAATAATTCAATGGATTTGAACAAAATTTGCGTGGTTTTATGCAGGCCGGAGGAAAGCCGAAACATTGGCGCGGCTTGCAGGGCCATGGCCAACAGCGGAATTTCCCGTTTGCGAATAGTCGGAAAGCGCGAGGACTTTGACGAAGAGCGGGTTCGCATTCTGGCAATTCACGCGGCGGACATTTGGGAAAACGCCGAATTTTTTGACTCGATTCAAGAAGCCACGGCGGACTGCATTATCAGCGCGGGAACTACCAGACGGCGAGGAAAAAAACGCAAAGGAAAGCTTTTTTTGCCAGAGGAGTTTTGCTCCTTTGTCAAAGAGTCCGACGGAAAAATCGCCGTGGTCTTTGGAAACGAGCGAACCGGCCTGACAGACCAAGAGGTTGAGTCTTGTTCCGTCGCGGTCACAATTCCTTCGGCGGAAGGATTTAAGTCGCTTAATTTGTCGCACGCGGTTCAAATAATTTGCTACCATTTTTTTAGGGCTCAAGAGCCGGACCTCAAGGGCTACACAAAAATCGATTTGGCCCGCTTGAACAAAACAGTGGAATGCATAGCCGACAATTTGCAAAAAATCGGATTTTTTAAAATTGCCGGGCGGCCCGACATGGAAAATTTTTGGCGTGGAATCTTGTCCAGAGCAAGCCTTTCGGAAAGCGAGGCAAAATATATAGAAAAAATCTTTTCAAAAACCGCGGGCCTTGCAAAAAGAAATCTTGGTCCTGACCTTAAAAGCTAATCGCGTCTTCGTCAATAACGCCAGTGTATCTAGACAAAATCGCCGCCCGCCGCAAGCAAGCCTTAAATTGCCTAAAGTTCCCAGGCCAATCGCAGAACTGCATTTTGTTCACGGCCGCTTTTGTAATTGAATAAGAGCGCTCCGACTTTTTTTGAATCTCCTTTAATTCGCTTTCAATCAAAAGCGGAATGTCCTCGCAACGGTCTCGCAAGGCCGGAACCACAATCGGAAAGTCAACGATTCTCCAATACAAGTCCTCGCGAAAAAGTTTTTTGCGAACCAAAGAGCGCAAGTCGGCGTTTGTGGCAAAAATCAAGCGGACGTCGCTCTTGTATTCTTCGTCGGACCCCAGCGGCCTAAAAATTCCGCTCTCAATCACGCGCAAAAGTTTGGACTGGCATTCCAAAGAAAGGTCCGCGATCTCGTCCATAAAAAGCGTTCCTCCGTCGGCCGCTCTAAAAAGTCCCTTTCTTTCGCGGGCGTCTGTAAACGCGCCGCGAACGCTGCCAAATAAAACGCTTTCAATCAAGTCGCGATTTGAGTTTGCCATATTGGCTATCACAAAAGGCTTGTCTTTTCGCAACGAAAGTTCGTGGGCAATTTGAGCGGCCATTGTTTTTCCAGTTCCGCTTTCGCCAAAAAAAATTAACGGCGTGTCCGTGTCGGCGACCATTAAAAGCTTGCGCTTGATTTCGTTGAGTTTTTCACAAGAGCCCACCAAGCGGGAAAACTGGGGAACCTTTTCAAAAACGGAGGCATCGTCAATTTTTTTTGTTTTTATTTCATTGCAATCATTATCGCCGCGAAATCCTTTCACTCCGCTTTTAAAAAAAAGATAAAAAGTTTTTTTTGTAAACGGATAAGGAATGCATCTGGCGTCTCTGGCAAATTTCTTGTAATATACCGACATTTCGCTGTCGCCAACCAAAAGAAAAATCCGACGCTCAAATATTTGGCAAATCAATTTCCAACGGCCGCAGGCTCTTTCTTTTTGCGCGACTTGCATATCGAGCATTATGTAGTCAAAATCGCCTTGCCTTTCCAAGACCGTTTGCATTTGACTGTCCATAAACATGCTCAAGTCAAACTCTTCTTCAAAGACGCATTCAAAGAAAAGATGAACGTCGTCATCGCTGACAACAAGCGCGATTGAGGCATTGTTAATTTTTGAGAGCATAATGAATTTACTTTTTTAAAATCCTGTGCCAGACAAGCAATATTTTAAAGTATAAATACGGAAAAAGCAAGAAAATTTTTAACGGATTGCGCAGAATCTCGCTCCAAATTTCGCGGCCGGCGTTAAAGGTTGACTCCTTGGCGCGGTGAACTTGTTCGCTGAAAATCCCAATCGCGTCGCGATAGTAAATGAAAACGCTTGAGGAAAATCTATTTCGCCTATTGTAAGGCCAGCAGTCCTTTTCTTTGATTCCGTCGCTGAGCAAAACCAAAGACGGCGACGCCTTGTAAATCGCTTGAATTATGTCGCCTTCTTGCGCTTTTGGATAATAGCCAACATAACGGCCCACTACGCGCAAGTTTGGAAAAGTTTTGGCGACATTGCCCACAGCCTTTTGCAAGGATTTTTTCTTTCCGCCCAAAACATAAAAACTTCTGTAATGGGAATCCAAAATCGTAAGTATGTCAATGAGCGCGTTAAAAGGATTGTAGCGGGTGGGAATGTCGCGCTTTAAAAAAGCGGCGGCTTTTAAAATGCTTTTTGAAATTGGAAGAACAAGATCCGCGTTTTTTACGCATTCCGAAAATGAATTTTTACCCCGCGCTTTTAAAAGCCCCCAAATCGAAAGAAAGACGATTTGCTTTGTGCCCGGCTTTGCAAGCAATTCCAATATTTCGCCTTCCAGATTTTCAGGCCGGCAAATGTCAACGCCAACTCCTGTTATGTCAATTCTTTCTATAGCCATTTTAGTCCTCCAAACAATGCGGCCCGGCCTTCAAAAGCCTTTCGCTCCATGCCGCCGCAACTTTTTTTTTATTTAATTGTCAATCGCGCTTTGAATTGCCGCCGCGGCGTAAAGGGCGGCTGTTTCGCAACGCAAAATATTAGTGTTAAAATGAACCGCCTTGAATCCGCGGGACAAAAGCAAGTCAAACTCGCTTGGACTTATTCCGCCTTCGGAGCCGACGGCAAAAACGCAAAAACGCGGCGCCGCTTTTTGTCCGTTAAAAAGCGCCTCGTCAAGGGAAACTGTTTTTTGGCTTCTTTCAAAAAAGAACACTTTTGCCGCGGCGCCGCCGGATTCTTGGCCTAGAAAAAAATTTTCTTCTTCTATCATGTCAAGCGCGGACAAAAGCGTTTGCGGCTCATACATTTTGCTTTCAACCTGAGAGCCGCTCTGCTGGCGCGCCTCGCGGATTATTCGCTCAAAACGCTCTGGCCTTTGCAAAGGCTTTTCGTTTCCGCCTTGCGTGTATTCTCCCATAACCGGAATTATTTTTTCGATTCCGCATTCAACGGCCTGACGGACAATCAATTCCATTTTTTGCGGCTTTGGAATAAATTGCAAAAGCGCGTAAGAGGCTCGGTTTCTCGCTCCGTTCGCGCAATTATTCTGATTTTGGCAAACCTGAATCGTGATTGTCTTGGCGCCGTCGTCAACTTTGCAAACAGTCGCGTCCTGCAAAACGCCTCCTTCAAGAGAAAGAGGAATCATGTCTCCAACCGACAAGCGCAAAACATTCTTTAGATAATGAAAATCCTTTCCTGAAATTTTCAAGAGTCCTTTTGAATTTGGCGCGACGGAAGAAACAAATTGTCTCATTTCTTTTTGTCCGCAGTTTCGGCTTCTTCCTGCAACTCTCTTAAAGTCTTTGTGTTTTTGACCAGCGACTTGAAGTTTCCTTGGTCAAGAATTTTCATTGCCTCGACAAGCTGCGTGTCAAAATCCAAATCATAAAGGCTAGGCTCTTTTGTTCTGCCAACCTCAATCCTTACCAAACGGCGAAGCAGGCGCAAATCCAAGTCGTAGTCTTTTTGCAAGCGCTCGGCACATTGGGCAATCTGGCTTTCGCTCATTCCGGGATGATTCTCAACATATTTTCTTATCGTCTCGTCTTCCGTAAGCTTTAAGAAAGTCTTTGTTTGCTCTTCGGTGTATTCTGGATTAAGGCTTATTTCCTTGTCCGGCGGAATTCCAATTTTATCGATGTTGGTGTCGCTGGGAGTGTAATATCTGGCCATTGTCAGCTTGATTCCGTCGTCATGCTTTAATGACATCACTTGCTGAACGCTTCCCTTGCCGTAACTTCGCTCGCCTACCAAATAAGCCAAATGGTTGTCCTTAAGAGCGCCGCTTAAAATTTCCGACGCGCTGGCCGAGCCCTTGTTTATCAGGACGACAATGGGCATGTCCCGAACAAGAGTGTTGTCTTTGCTTGCGTTGATTGAGCGCGTCTCGTAAGACAAACGGCTTTTTGTGCTCACAATCGGGCCCTCGTCAATAAAGAAGTCCCCGATTTTGGCGGCGCTGTCAAGAAGTCCGCCGGGATTGTTTCGCAAGTCGATGATTAGCCCTGAGCATTTTTTTTCTTTGAACGAATCCAGCGCTTCGTGAACGCGAGGAACCGTGTCCGGCGTAAATTGAATGAGCTTCATGTAGCCGTAAAGATTTTTTCCGCTTTGAAGGGTTCCGTATTCAACTGTTGGAACCTCAATCAAGTCGCGAATCAATGTTCTTTTAAAGGTGACGCTTTTTCCGCGAAGAACGGTCACTTCCACTCCTTCGCCTTTTGGCCCCCGCAATTTTGAAAGCACGGTTTCCATGGACATTTCCGGCGTGGGTTCGCCGTTAATTTCTATCAACTTGTCGCCGGCCTGGATTCCAGCCTTGTAGCCGGGCGTTCCTTCAATCGGCGAAATAACGTCAACATAAGCCGGATTGTCGGCGCTTGATTCGTTCCGCTTTGAAATCGAAAGGCCAACGCCGTAAAAAGCGCCCTCGGTTGTGTCGTTAAGGCTTCTCATGTCCTGAGAGTCAAGGTAAACGGTATAAGGATCGTTTAGGGATTTCATCATGCCGTCAAGGGCGCCCTTGTATAAAGTTTCGGGATCGACTTCCTCAACAAAACGGCTTTGCAATGTGTAAAAAATTTGCGCTATAGTTCGAATGTATTCGCTTGAGTCGGCTTGCCGCTCCTTTTTTTGGCCGCTTTCGGCAAAGCATTTTGAAACAAAAAAGCCCGACACGAAAAAACAAAGCGCGAACGCCGTCGCGCGAAAAATTTTTGCCTTAGATGAATGAGATTCCATAACATTTCCATTATATTCCATATATAATGAATTTTCAAGGGCGCAAAAAGTTACAGGCTTCAACCGCCTTCTAGACGCCCTCCCACTCATGAACAAATCTCCCTCTAGCAAAATCACGCGAAGCGCGCTATAATGGAACAATGCAAATAATTCCTGTTGCCAGCGGAAAGGGCGGCGTGGGCAAAAGCCTTTTGTCCGCCAATTTGGCCATAGCCTTGGGCCAAGCCGGAAAGCGAGTCGTGCTGGCCGACCTTGACTTGGGCGCGTCCAACCTTCACCTTGTTCTAGGACAGCCTTCGCCCAAACACGGATTGGGAACATGGCTTTTGGGAAACGGAAATTTTGGGGACATCATTCAGCCCACCGAATACGAAAACCTTAGCTTTATCGCCGGCGACTCGGAAATCCCGGGACTTACGGCGCTCAAGGCCCCGCAACGCTCCAAGATAATCAAAAATTTTAAGAACATTGACTGCGACTATTTGATTATAGACTTGGGCGCCGGAACCCACCAAATAATTTTGGACTTGTTCCTGCTCTCTCCCCAGGGAATTGTGGTGTCCGCGCCGGCAGTCACGGCCACTCTCAACGCCTACTTGTTCCTAAAAAACGCCGTGTTCCGCTTGATGAATTCAACCTTTAAAACCAGCAGCGCGGCGGCCAAGTGGTTCCGCGAGTTGAAGAAAAGCTCAAGCGCCATGCAAAAGCTTTACATTCCGCAAATGATGCAGGAACTGGCCAAAGTTGACCCAAAAAATTCAGCGGCCGTAATGCGGAACCTAAAGATTTTCCGCCCCCGACTTGTGATGAACATGATTGACGATCCCAAGGACGCGGACAAGGCGCTTAGAATCCGCCGCTCTTGCAAAGAGTATTTGGGAATCGACCTTGAGCATTTGGGCGTTCTTTACCGCGACTCGCTGGAAGACAAGGCGCTGGCCTCTCGGCTTCCCATCATCATTTACAAGCCGCAAAACATTTTGTCCCAAGCCATTTTCCGCATCGCCGAAAAAATTCTTTCCAGCGAAACATTGAGTTTTGGCGACGAATTTGAGCCGCCAGCGGACAACGTGAACAATTCCTTTGACATCGCCACCGAAGAAGCCGAAGAAGACTTTGAGGCTAAGATGGCCGGACTCAAGGACTTGCTGGGAAGCGGAGCGCTGACCGAAGGGGAATTGATTGAAACAATCAAGACGCTTTCTTACGAGCTCACTCAAGTCAGAAAAGAAAACACTTTGCTAAAATCAAAATTGGTGAAAGCCGCCGCCCTTGGCTTTAAGGTTTGACAAAAAATGGAACTGCTTTACATAAACTATCCTTCATGGATTCATCCAGAAATATTGCCCGGCATTCCCTTTCTTGGACTTTTGCGCTGGTATGGCTTGATGTATGTCTTTGCCTTTGGATTCGCTTATGTCGCGCTAAAAAAACAGTTTGCGGAAGGCGCTCTTGAAAGCCCCGGCCGCTCGACAAGCGAAGACGATTTGGCAAGCTTCATCGCCACAGGAATAATTTTCCTGCTTTTGGGCGCGAGAATTTTTTCAACCCTTGTCTACGACACAAGCGGAAAATATTTTGAAAAGCCTTGGCTTATTTTTTGGCCCTTTGACGAAAGCGGCCGCTGGACCGGCCTTCAAGGAATGTCATACCACGGCGGCGCCATCGGCGGAACTTTAGGAATGTGGGTCTGGTGCAAAATCCACAAGCGGCCTTACTTGCAATGGACGGACGCGATGTGTACCGCCATTCCATTGGGCTACACTTTTGGCCGCATTGGAAATTTCTTGAACGGCGAATTATACGGCCGCATAACAAAAATGCCTTGGGGCATGACGTTCCCGGACGCGGAGCGTTTTTCTCCTTCAATTGAATGGGTTCAAAAATTTGCGGCGGACATCGGAATGAAAATTGAACAAAACGCGCTTGTAAATTTGCCGCGGCACCCAAGCCAATTGTATGAATCTTTTTTTGAAGGCCTTGTCTTGTTCGCCATTCTTTGGCTTTTGCGCAAAAAAAAGCCCTTTGACGGATTTTTGTCCGGCCTTTACTTGGCGCTCTACGGAGCCTTTAGGTTTGTCTTGGAATACTTTAGAATGCCCGACAGCGATTTGGGCTTTAGAATCTCAAGCGACCCAGCCGCTTCCATAAGCCAAAACACTTCCCTTTTGAACATTTCCACCGGCCAGATACTTTGCGCCCTTATGATTTTGGCGGGAACAGGAATCATTGTGGGAGCGGGAATTTGGACAAAACGAAAACGCGCGCAAGCCTAAAAAGCCGCCGCGCGATGACGCATTTCAAGCAAAAAAAACAGCCCGCAGTTTTTCAACAGCGGGCCGTCTTTTTTAGGCTTAAAGGCGCTAACGCGCCTTGACCATTGCTACTTGTTCAACACGGCGGCCAATTTTTCTGCCGTAAAGCCCAAATGCTGGGCAACCTTGTTGGCCGGGCCTGACTCGCCAAAGCGGTTGATTGTGAACAAATCGTCAGCGCTTGTGGCGTATCCTTCCCAGCCTTGGCTTACGCCGGCTTCGGCAACAACGACCCGTTTGGCTCCGCCAATAAGGGCCGCCTTGTCCTTGGCGCTCAAAGCGTCAAAGGCTGTCTTGTCCATTACGGAAACAACGCGAATCTTTTTTGAGCCAACAAGCTTGGCGGCGTTGAGGGCCATGTTCACTTCGCTTCCTGTGGCCAAAATAGTAATGTCGGGAACGGCCGCTCCTTCCTGAACGACATAGGCGCCGTTCTTAAGAGACTTCTTCCAGTTCTTGTCGGCCTTTGGATAAACCGTAAGGTTTTGGCGGGTAAGCGCCAAGCAAACCGGATGGTCTTTTGAAGCCATGGCCAATTCCCAAGCCGCCTGAGTTTCTTCCGCGTCGCCCGGACGCAAAACGTGAACGTTTGGAATGGCGCGCAAGGCGGCCAAAGTTTCAATCGGCTGATGGGTCGGACCGTCTTCTCCAACATAAATTGAATCGTGGGTCAAAACATAAACCGTGTTCAATCCCATCAAGGCTTGGATGCGCAAGTTGGGTCGGAGGTAGTCGCTAAAGACAAAGAATGTGGCGCAGAAGGGCCTAAGTCCTCCGTGCAAGTTGATTCCAGCGCAAACGGCGCTCATGCCAAATTCGCGGATTCCAAATTCAATTGTGCGGCCTTTTTGGTTTTCGTAGCTGTAAGTTCCGTCGTCATGCTTGATGGCGGTCTTGTTGGGACCCATAAGGTCGGCGCTTCCGCCCACAAAGTTAAGGTAGCGGTCGGCGATGACGTTAATCATCTTTCCGCTTGACGCGCGAGTGGCCTCGCTGTCGCCAACCTTGTATTTGGGCGCGACGGCCTTGCCTGTGGCCTTTCCGCTGTAGAAAGCGTTCCACATTTTGCGCAAGTCGGGATTCTCTTTTGACCAAGCCTCAAATTCTTTTTTCCAGCTTTCCTCTTTTTTGGCCCAAGCGTCTTTCTTTGACTCAAAGTATTTGACGGCTTCTGGGGCAACATAAAAGTCTTGGTCAACAGGAATGCCAAGCTTTTTGCGGGCGGCGATGATTCCTTCGGCTCCAAGAGGAGCGCCGTGAACGTCGGCGGTTCCAGCCTTGGGAGCGCCTTTTCCAATCACGCTCTTGAGCATGATGAGCGTGGGCTTGTCCTTGCATTTTTTGGCTTCGGCCACCAATTCAACAATTTTCTTAACGTCATACATGCTGCCTTTAAGAACTTGCCAGCCGTAAGCTTCGTAGCGCTTGCCGATGTTTTCGTCAAAAGCGATGTTGGTGTTTCCGTCAATGCTTATTTGGTTCTGGTCATAGAAAACGATGAGCTTTCCAAGCTTTAAGTGGCCGGCCAAGCTGCAAGCCTCGCTGGAAACGCCCTCTTCCAAACAGCCTTCGCCCACAAGGGAGTATGTGTAGTGGTCAACGATTTTGCGGCCCTTTGTGTTGAAGCGCGCGGCAAGCATGGATTCGGCGATGGCCATTCCAACCGCCATTGAAACGCCTTGTCCAAGAGGGCCGCTGGTGTTTTCAACGCCGTCCGTTTGGCCGTATTCCGGGTGGCCCGGGCACTTGGACCCAACTTGGCGGAAATTCTTGATGTCCTTAAGGCTCACCTTGTAGCCGGCCAAGTGCAAGATTGAATACAAGAACATGGAGCCGTGGCCCGCCGAAAGAACAAAGCGGTCGCGGTCAGCCCACTTTGAGTCCGCGGGATTGTGCTTTAAAATTTCGCCGTAAAGAACGGCGGCCAATTCCGCGGCTCCCAAAGGAAGTCCCGGATGTCCAGAGTTTGCCTTTTGTATGGCGTCCATAGAAAGCGCGCGGACTGACAAGGCGGCCGCGGCAATTCCCTTTTCGTTCATAAAAAACACTCCTAATCTTTGCTGGCTGCCTCGGCGAGTTCTTCCGCCGAAGCGCGATTTCTTAACAATTCCACAAAGGAATCGTTCTTTATAAGACCTGCCAACCGTGAAAGAACCTGCAAGTGGCTTTGTGAATTGCCCGTGAGCAAAACAAACATAGTGTCCACCTTTCTGCCGTCAGGCGCGTTCATATCGATTGGATTCTTTAAATAAACAATTGTAATTTGCTTCTCGCCGTCGCTGGCAAGAAGAATGTCACGGCAATGGGGAATGGCAATTCCCCGGCCCACTGCAGTGCTCATAACTTTTTCCCGGGCGCAAAGGCCTTGGTACAAAAGTTCCGGCGTGACGGAATTTGGCAAAGAAATTTTAGACTTAATCTGCTCATACGCGTCAAAAGGATTGTCCGCGTCCAGATTGTTGATTACGCCGCCCCGCAAAATCAAATCTCCAATGTTAACACCTTCTTCCATAAAATAGAAAGCCTCCCAACTTTTAAACTATCGTAAAACTATTTTTCTTTTCCGATTCGATGACGCTTCTAAGGGCGCCCTCGATGTCCTCAAAATTGTATTCCATTCCCTCAAGAGAAAGGCTCAAGGTTCCTTGGTCTTCCACAGCCGCGTCAGGATTTGAGTCGATGGATTCCAGAATCCTGTTTATGTGCGCGAAAAGCTGGGACAAAACCACAAGTTCGTTTTGCGGGAACTTGTCAAATTTCGCCGATGAAGTTTCCACATCGTAAACCAAAGAGCACACGCGGCTGTATAGGTCAAGCGCGTCGCTTCGTATTTGTCCCACAGGAAAATCCGCAAAGTAATTGTAGTTCTTGGCAATTATAGCATGACGGCCGGCGATGTGCAACAAAACATAATTCTTTTCATGGGGAGTCAGCGCGAAATTTTCAGGGAACATTGTCTTTAGCAAAACGGTCAAATCCTTTTGCTTTTTAAATTCAAAGTCCCGCAAATAGTCGTCAAGAATGTAGTCGGGAATCTTGAACTTTAGGTTTGCCAAATCGCCGGGATCCTTTTCCATGTCGTTCTTGTTCCACAAGCCCACGGCGGGAACGTCCTGCCCCTTATGCCACAAGCGGGTCTCAACGCCAAAAAGTTCCAAGCCTATTTTTTTTGAATGAAGCAAATAATTTTCAACGGAGTCGCAATTAAAGGAACACAAGCCGTCAATGTTTTCGTAAAAGGCAAAGGCAAGCTGCTCCTCAATGGTGGCGCAAGGCCCTTCCCGCTCCAAAATTGTCAGCAAGGATTTTTCAAACAAGTCGCCCCAAGCCAAGCGTTCCCGGTCGTCTTCGCCAATTTGCACGATGCCCTTTGACTCGTCCCGTCTTTTTGCCTGAGGGAAAATTTCAATTTCGCCCTTGTCCCAATTGGTAACGCGGCAAACAATTCTGTCTCCAGCCCGCAAGCCCATTCCGTCAATGAATTGGCTTAAATCGCAGCCTGTAATTTGAACTGTAGGCGGAAGCTCAAAATCCGTCCGCGCCAAATCAAAACCGCCCATGGCCGGGTCGGCGGCGATGTATTGAACTTCGTATTCCTCGCCGTAAAGAATGTTCAAGTCAAGCGCGGTTTCCTTTCTAAAGCTTCCGACCTTGTGAGGAACCGCGGCGCCGTTAAAAATGTAAGTCCAGCTGGCCGGATTTTGCATTTCGTCAACAAAGGGCATAAAGCGGCTTCCAGGAACGAACATTTTGTTTTTAAATTCTTCCGGCGTAAGGGTAAAGCTGAAAAATCTTCCGGTAAAGGCGGCCGCCCTGGTGATGAATTTTCCGTCCTCTATCCAAGAGACATAGGGGCTTTCGGCAAGGTAGTCCTCGCCTTCCCGCTGGGACAATGAAAAGCCTTTGCCGTTCATCGCCCGGGTAAAATCCTTGAGAGTGAATGGATGTTGGCACGACCTTAAAAAATCGTCAACCGCTAAATCTTCCGAAAATTGCATCGCTATCTATAATATACTGCAAAAAAAAAGAAAAAGCAACTGCGACGCTAAATGCCTTTTTGGTTCCTAAATGTTCCTTATGTCTTCAACGGGGCATTTCACTTCCGCAAAAATTTTCTTGAGCTTCGCAAGGGGAACTCCTGTAACCTTAATGGTAAGGGGCCGCTTTTTGGCGTCGCTTGAAGCGCTTGTGACAAGAGAAATGATGTTGCCGTCCGCCTCGGCGATTTTTTGGGCGATTTTAGCCATCTCGCCGGGAGTGTCGTTGGGATACAAAACCGCGCGGACGCCTTTTTGGGTGGCGCCAAACATTTCGGCGAACATAAAGAACAAGTCGCTTTCAGTGATGATTCCCACAAGCGCGCTGCCTTTGACAACCGGCAAGCAGCCAACTTGCTTTTCAACCATAATGCGGGCGGCTTCTTCCACCACATCGTCCGGAGAAACGCTAAAGACCTTTGTGGTCATTATTTTCTTTACGTTCAACTTTGAAAGAAGGTAGCTGATTTCATACATGTCAAGGGTGGTGGCCAAGCTTGGGCCGGCCTGAAGCAAATCGTTTTTGGTGATGATTCCCACAAGCTTTCCGCCCTTTACGACTGGCAGCTTTGAAATGTTGTTCTTGTTCATCAATTCCTTGGCTTCTGTCACGGTGCTTTCAGGCTCAACTGTAATCACCGATTTTTTCATCACGTCTTTGACTATCATATCATAACCTCCGTAGTTTTAGAATAAAAACTCCCGGTCGCGGTTGCGTCTGCTTTGCGCCGCTTCCTCGCGTTTTTGTCAAAACCTCCGCTAAAATTATACCACGACTTTTATTTTTGCGCAAATTTTTGCCATTCGGCTCAACCGCCAAGATAAGCTTCCTTGACCGCCGGATCCTTGGCCAAAACCTTGGCGTCGCCTTCTTTGCTTATGCTTCCTGTTTCCAAAACGTAAGCGCGGTTGCTGATGGAAAGCGCCTTAAAGGCGTTTTGCTCGACAAGCAAAATTGTCGTTCCGTCCTTGTTGATTTTTTGAATGATTTCAAAAATTTCGTCCACCAAAATCGGAGCCAAGCCCATGCTGGGCTCGTCAAGCAAAAGCAATTTTGGCTGGGCCATCAAGCCGCGGCCCATGGCAAGCATTTGCAATTCGCCGCCGCTCAAGGTTCCGCTTATTTGATTGATTCGCTCTTTCAAGCGGGGAAAAAGCTCGTAAACCTTTTCCATGTCGGCCTTGATTCCAGCCTTGTCGTTTCGCGTAAAGGCGCCCATTTCCAAATTGTCGCGGACAGAAAGGTTCAAGAAAATGCGCCTTCCTTCAGGAACTTGAATCAAGCGCTTGCGGACAATTTCGTTGGCCGCCATGTCAGTGATGTCCTCGCCCTCAAACTCAATCTTTCCGCCCCGCTTTTTTATGATGTTCGACACGGCGTGAAGGGTTGTGGTTTTTCCGGCGCCGTTGGAGCCAATCAAAGAAATTATTTCGCCCCGCTCAACATTGAAGCTGATTTCACGCAAGGCGTTTATGGCTCCGTAGCTGACCGACAATTTTTGAACTTTAAGCATTCAGCGCCTCCTGGCCAAGATAGGCCTTTATCACCTGCGGATTCGTCTTGATTTGATCCGGGGAACCTTCAGCGATTATGCGGCCGTAGTCCAAAACCATTATGCGCTCGCAGATTCCCATAACCAATCTCATGTCGTGCTCAATCAGCAAAATCGTAACGCTAAACTCTTTTCTGATATAGGCGATTAAGTTCATCAAGTCTTCGGTTTCTTGTCCGTTCATTCCGGCCGCAGGCTCGTCAAGCAAAAGAATTTTCGGCTCGCTGGCAAGGGCGCGCGCTATTTCCAACTTTCGCTGCTCTCCGTATGGAAGATTTTTCGCAAGCTCTTTTTTCTTTGCGTCAATCTTGAACAAGGAAAGCAAGTGCGCGGCCTTTTCTTCCATCCGCTTTTCGTCTTGCCTAAAGCGGGGAGTTCTAAAAAGCGCGTCAACTGGATTGGAAGAGCGCAAATTGTGCAAGGCCACTTTCACATTGTCCTCAGCCGTCAAGTTTCCAAAAAGCCTGATGTTTTGAAAAGTGCGCGCTATTCCCAAGCGGCAATGCTCCGCCGGATTCATCTTGTTTATGACGCGGCTTTTTCCCCGCCTGTCCCAAAAAGTTATTTGTCCTTCTGTCGGCGTGTAAACTCCGCTCAACATATTGAAGACAGTCGTTTTTCCCGCGCCGTTTGGTCCAATCAAACCCACAAGCTCTCCTTCGTAAAGGGAACAGTCAAAGCCGCTCACCGCCCTAAGGCCTCCAAAAACGATTGAAACGCCGGAAGCCTGCAAAGCCAATTTTTTTTCTTCCGCCATTATTTTGCCTCCGAGCTTTTAGCTTTTTTAAATTTCTTTTGAATGAATTTTTTTGCCGCGTCAAAGGCTTTGACAAAGGACGCTTCTTTTGTTCCCAACAATCCTTGCGGCCTGAAAATCATCACAAAAATCAAAACCACCGGATAGAAAAGCAAGCGGTAATTTTGCAAGAAGCGCAAGAATTCCTGCAAGTAAGTCAAAACGTAAGAAGCCAAGACGCTTCCTGTTGTGGAACCCATTCCGCCCAAAACGACAAAAATCAAATAGTCAATGCTCTTGGTGAATCCCGCTTGGTCGGGCTTGATGAAACCAATCAGGCAAACATAAAGCGCGCCGCCAATTCCGGCCACAAAGCTGGCCAACACAAAGCCAATCATCTTGTAGCGGAAAACGCCGATGCCGCTTGAGTTGGCGGCAATTTCGTCTTCCCGAACCGCAAGAATCGCGCGGCCGTAAGAGGAGCGGACAAAGTTTTGAACAAGCGCTATCAAAATCACAAGGGTTCCCGTAACCACGGCAAAGGCGATTGCGGGATTGAATACCATTATCGTGTTGAACTGAATTCCGTTGGGGCCGCCAGTCCACTTTTTTAGGTTGACCAAAAATACGCGGATTATTTCTCCAAAGGCCAGCGTCACAATGGCAAGGTAGTCGCCTTCCAAGCGCAAGGTGGGAAAGCCGATTAAAAATCCAAAGAAGGCTGTGATGGCCGCGGCCAAAATTATCGCCAGCGGAAGGGGAATGCGGGCGTTGGCGCAAAGCAAAATCGTTGAATACCCGCCAAGCGCCATAAAGCCCGCCTGTCCCAAAGAAAGCTGGCCGGTGATTCCGCAAATGATGTTCACGCTCAAGGCCATGATTGCGTTGATTCCAGCCAGCGAAAAAACTTGCGCCGTGTAAGCGTTAATGGCGCCAGCGGCAATCAAGGCCGCAGGAAGAAACGCCGCCAAAATTCCAATCGCGAACAATAAAACTGTGTTTCTAATATTTTTGCTCATCATATGTCAAACCTTAATAACTCTCTTCTTTCCCAAAAGGCCGGTAGGCTTAACCAACAAAATCAAAATCAAAATTCCAAAACTAATCGCGTCGGCGTATTGGCTTGGACCATAACCCTTGGTCATCGTTTCCGCGATTCCCAAAATCACGCCGCCCACCATCGCGCCGGGAATGGAGCCGATTCCTCCCAGAACCGCGGCGACAAAAGCCTTGAGGCCCGGCATATATCCCATAAGGGGATCAACTTGTGGATAGGCCGAAGCGTACAAAACTCCGCCGGCGCCGGCAAGAACGGAGCCGATGGCAAATGTCGTGGCGATTGTTCTGTTCACATTTATTCCCATCAAGCTTGAAGCCTGCATGTCATAGCTTACGGATCGCATGGCCTTTCCGGTCTTTGTGTAGTTGACCAAAATGTGAAGGGCCAGCATGAGCAAGACGCTGGCGATAATCACAAGCGCCTTAATGCCGGGAATTGACACCGGGCCAAAATTGAGCGCCGGAACGTTGAGCGTGGGAAACTGTTTTGGGTCGGGGCCGGCAAAGGGAAGAACCCGCATCAAATTTTGCAAAATCAATTCCACGGCAATCGCGGTAATCAATGAATTCAAGCGGGGCGCGTTTCGCAGCGGCCTGTAGGCCAGACGCTCGATCGCCACTCCCAAAAAGCCGCAAAAAACCATAGCGACAAAAAGGCAGGCCGCAAAGCCAAAGCCAGTCGCTCCAAGCGCCACCAAAACAAAATAGCCCGCGTAGGCTCCCATCATCATAATGTCGCCGTGCGCGAAATTGATGAGGGTGACAATGCCGTAGACCATCGTGTAGCCCAGCGCTATCAAAGCGTAAATGCTTCCAAGCGAAAGTCCGTTGATGAATTGTTGCAAGAACAAAGAACTGCCGTCCATTTTTTCTCCGCCACTTTAAAAATTTTTTAGATGTCACATTATAAAACAAAAGCGCCTATTCCGACCCGCGGAATAAGCGCTCCTTTGCGCTAAAATATATTAAAGCATTTTGCGTTTTTATTCAAGCGCAACGCGAACCATCGATTGCAATCTTGCCACATCAAGCCCGAAGGTCGAGTTTCCGAAGGAAACTCGTTAAGTTCGCGCAGCGAACAACTTACGGCTGAACGAGCGAGCCCGCAAGCGAGCTCGTTTGTTGCCGCTCATGCGGCCAGCAAAGCCTTGAGGCCTTGCCAGCAATTTGTCCGCCGTATCAAGCCCGAAGCGTCCAACGGACGCGGCAAAACCGCTCGAACCATCAATTTCAGTCTTGCCAATAATTTGTTTGCCGCCATTACGGCTGAACGAGCGAGCCCTCAAGCGAGCCGTTTGTTGCCGCTTATGCGGCTAGCAAAGCCTAGCGGCCTTGCCAGCAATTTTTTTGCCGCTCTTACGGTTGAACCGTCGTCTTGTAAACGGCTGACAACTTTCCGTCGCCGCCCTTGACAAGCTCAAGCATAACCGCCGCTTTAATCGGGTTGCGCTTGGCGTCAAACGAAAGGTTTCCCGTAACGTATTCGCCTTGAATCGCCTTGAGAGCCTCTTTGACGGCCGTTGAGTCGGCGCTGCCGGCCTTTGTGATGGCGTCCTTAAGCATGTAAACTGAATCGTATCCAAGCGCGGCAAAAGCGTTGGGATCCTTGTTGTATTTGGCGCGGAAGGCGGCCACATACTTTTGGACAGCCGGACTTGTGGAGTCAACGGCGTAGTGGTTTGAATAGAATCCGTTCAACACTTCGTCGCCGGCGTTGCTTGTCAATCCGTCCCAACCGTCGGCGCCAACAAGGGCCACGTCAATTCCCTGAGCGCGGGCTTGCTTGGCGATAAGGCTCACCACATTGTAGTAGTCGGGAAGATAAAGAACGTCAGGATTTGAGTTCTTAATCTTTGTAAGCTGGGCGTTAAAGTCCTTGTCGTTTGTGGCGTATGACTCTTTGGCCACAATTGAGCCGCCCAAGGCCACAAAAGTCTTTTCAAAGTTTTCCGTCAAGCCCACCGAATAGTCGTTTCCAATGTCATAAAGAATGGCGGCCTTCTTTGAGCCAAGGTTTTCAATGGCGAACTTTCCGCCAACAGTTCCCTGGAAGGGGTCGATGAAGCAGGCGCGGAAAATATAGTCGCCGGCGGCCGTAATGTCCGGAGCCGTGGCGGCAGGAGCCACCTGAACGATTTTCTGGGCCTGGGCGCGGCTTGTAACGGCCTTGGTGCAGCCGGAAGTCAAAGAGCCGATTACGATTTTAACGCCGTCCTTTGTGGTCAACTTCTGAAAGGCGTTCACAGTCTTGTCAGGATTTCCTTCGTCGTCTTCGCTGACCAAAACAACTTTCTTGCCGTTAATTCCGCCGGCCGCGTTGATTTCCTCAATGGCCAAGTCAATTCCGTTTTTGCACTCAACGCCGTAAACGCTGACGTTTCCGCTCAAGGGGAAAATTCCGCCGATTGTTATGCTGTCAGACTCTTTTTTGCCGCATGAAGCCAAGGCAAAAAGAGAAGCCGCGGCCAAAACCGCAAAAGCAAATTTTTTCATCTCAATCTCCTTAATTTAGATTTGCGGACAATTCTGATGAATTCCGCGCTTTTTGTCAATAGATTTTTTTAAGAAAACTTAATTTCTTTAGCGCTGCAAAAATTCCAAAGCCTCCTCCGCCCAACTTTTTCGCGTTTTTTCGCATTAGGGAGCCTCTAAAAAGTTCAGCTTTTTAGAGGTA
>CALDIB010000009.1 GCA_937902125.1 uncultured Treponema sp. | reverse complement strand
GGACGCCATTTTCCGGGGCGAATTGGAGCGCTCCGGCGCGGCCAAACGGCTGTGGCAGTATTTCGCGGTGCTGTGCCCCGTGCCGGGGGACGAGGAAAAATGCGTGATCTGCCTGCGGGCGGTGCACGCCAGCGAGCGCAGCAAAGCCTACGCCGCCCGGTTGCCCTACGACGTGATGGAAACGGCAATGGAATTGATCCTGCGGGATCAGAAAAACGTCAGCCGGGTGCTCTATGATCTGACGCCCAGCAGCAATTACGAAGGAATCGAGTGGCAATAATGTTTCCACTCTTTCAAAATTAAAGCAAGGGGATTGTGCATGCGAATTACCCATCCGCAAGCGGAATTTCAGGGCATCGCGCCCGAAAACGTGTGGACGGCAGAATAGAGCCGACTCTTGAATTTACCGAAAGCGTGGCAAGCCGCGAGAACGAAGACGACCACATCGGCACTCCGATTAACCGCGCGGGGAAATTTTATTTTGCGCACGGCTCTTCAAACTGGCGGGAATGCCCGGTGTGCGGAAGAATGACCTTCTTTCACGGAAACAATGACTGGGGAGATTATAAATCGAGAAAACTGATTCCGAATTTCCCGATTCCGCTTTTTGAAGCTGAAAACACTGATAAAAAAGAATTCACGCAGAAAGAAAACGAGTGGCGGGCAAAACTGAAATACGATTCGCTCCAATGTATGCACTGCGGCTCAGAAACGAAAGCAAGCGACGCGCCCATGATTATGCAGACGATGTATAAATCCACGCCCACTTCCTTTTTGGAAGAAATTCAGCGGAATGTAAAGGTCAGTTTGGAAAAAGCGAGGCACATCGTCCTGCTCGGCTATCGCCTTCCGCCCGATGATACAATCTGGCAGCACGCTTTCGCCGAAGGAGTTCGAAGCAGACTCGAAACAGAAAACGCGGCATTTTGTACTGTCGTTGTCGGACACAAAGGTGAAGAACGCTGGATTTATTCAGATGAGTTGGATTCATATATCAGCAAATATAAGGACAAAGGCAACGGATATGGAATTGACGCAATTGAAAACGCAATTGCCATTTTCGGCAAAAACAAAGTCCGTGCATGGACGGGAGGCGTTCCACAAGTATTCGGCAACTGCACGGAAAAAGATGTAAAAGACTTGTTCTATCCTGACTTTGTGAAATGGGCGGGAACGAGGATGGAATAGCAGGAGATTAATATGAATGTCGAAAAATTAATTGAAAATGTAATGAGAAGAAACGAATCAAGTGATTTTGATTTATATGGATTAATTGAATATGCAGTTTTGATGGATGAAGAATATAATGCAAAAGAGATAGACATCGATATAATCAAAAAAATTATCAGGATAATTGATAAACCACTTTCTAATAGTGATATCGATTATTTAGAAGACGAGGACAAAGTTTATGATGACATATCATTGGAGCTTTCAGAAATATCTTCAAAAGACAAAGAAAAAGTAAAAGAAGGTTTAAAATATTTAATTGACCTATACGATTCAAGAAAAAGCATTCATTGGAAAAAATCTGATATTCAATTTGAATTTCATCCTAAAGACGAAGCTGTTTTCAAGCGCTTGTTTATCTTAGTCGGGCAGGCAAACAGATATTTTTACCTCAATGATAAAAAAGAACCCATTAAAAACACTTGGACTAGGATAAGTTTTTCTATGTATTCAAATTTGAAGGCATGTATTTTTTCCTCAGCTTGTTATAGAGAAAATCTAAAAAAAGGTATCAAGAAAATTAAACTTGAAATTCCATTCTGTGAAAAATATGAGGATTACTCTTTAGAGCAAATAGATAATGAAATAGATGATATAGAACAACATATTTTTGAGGAAAAACAAAAAAGAATTAATCTAAGAGTCAATTTTGAAATTACCAGAATTGCTAAGACAAAAGATGTGAGCTTTCCGCTTCCAAGCTCTACGTGCATAGAGAAAAAAACGCAAATTCCAGAGTCTCATACTCTCACTTCCGAAGAAGAGTATAAAATCGGCTGTGACTTCTATAAAGAGGGAGTTTATGAAAAGGCATTGAAACACTTAACCAATTCAGCAGAACAAGGAAATGATGATGCCAGATTAGAAATTGTCAACATCTATTATGATGATGATGTGTTTTTTAAATTAAAGCACTTTCCTATTTGGTTAAACGAATCTTTTTATCAAGATAATCCAAAAGCAAACTTTTTGCTAGGTTACATGTATTTTTTAGGGAAAGGTGTAAATCAAGACTTCTCAAAAGCATTACTTTTATGGCAAAAAGCAACTACAATAGGTGAATCAAAATCACAATTTTGTCTTAGCTGTATGTATCGAGATGGAATTGGTGTTGAAAATAATATTGAAAAGGCGAAAGAATTATGGAATAAATGTAAAGATTCATTAACTCTGTCAACAATCAATCAACTTAATGAAATATTTCCTAGAAATCTTTAGATAAAATCTCAAAACATAAGGAGCCGAACAATTATGTCATACACAGCTTATTGGAATGAAATCGTTTCAGAATATAATGATAACTTAAATTGTAAAGAAGAAATTGTTCAAAAAACATGGGAAGTACTATTCAAATTTTGTTTTGGATATTCAAAATCCGACATCGACTCCCAACATTCCGTAAAAATGGGCGTAATGACAAAGCGGGCTGATATCGTGATAAAAAACGACACCGAAGATTTGTTCATCGTGGAGCTAAAGCGGCATACTCTTCACGACGGACAGGAACAGCTTTTCAGCTATATGAATCAGCTTAAACTGGATTTGGGAATTCTTGTGTGCGATAGGCTGTATATTTATGATTATGATTTTACAGCAAGGAAAGATTCTTTTTCTGTGCTGGAGATTCCTTTTGCTCTGGATAATCAAAACGGCGGGCGTTTTGTGGAATTGTTTGCCAAGGAAAATTTTAACAAGCAGAAAATTAAAGATTTTATCAAAGATGGAAATGCAAGAAAATCTGCGGAAACCGAGATTCGCAAGGAGCTAAATTCTAACCTGATAAGCGATTTGCTAAAAAAACACTTTACAGAAAAATATCCTTCGGCAGATGTGGACTCTATCCTTTCTAGTTTCTCTTTTACGGTCATTCTAAAATCCGCAGTTCAGACAGCAAAGATTATAATTCCATCGATGTCAAATAATCCTGCTCCATATCTATCTGCTTTCAATAATGGCAACAAGGACAGCACTCAGTATACAGTAAATGGAACTCCAACTGGAGGTAAAGGTCCAACTGTATATGCGGCTGTAAAATTATATGTCGAATCACACGGGGGAATTTCTTTTGCAGAGTTACAGAATGCTTTTCCTGATTATTTGGCAAAACCTGGATTTGGAAAAATGATTCGTCGTGTAGAAGATGTAACATCTAATGAATGGTCTGGCAGTCGATTTAATAAACATCCTATTCTTCTTACAGATGGAACAAAAATAACAGTTTCTACACAATGGAAACCTGACAACATGCAAAACTTTATACTTGGCTCGCAAAATATTGGCATTGAGATTAAACCAATTTCTTAAATCAAACAAGCGCAGTTATTTCATCTGTCTAAACATAGTTAGTTTCAATATGTCAAAATAAAAAGAAAAGGGTGAATCATAAAAACAACAAGCAAACATCCTTCTTCCTACATCACTCTAATTCCATTCACCCTCTCCCTTTTCTCAATCCAATCTTCCACCAGCTCCTTTGGCGCAATAGGCCATGCCTCATCTGCCCATTTCCACACCCAGCGCTGAACGCTTATAAGCTGGTTGGTTCTAAAGCTTAGGATGATACCGTCGCCGTCGGGGCCAGGATTTTTTTTGTCTGGAGTAATGGTTTGATTGTCGCCCCAGAGTTTTGTTTGGGCGTATCTTGCGGCGTATCCGTGAAGGTGGATTTTGTAGTCAAGATGCTTGTCGTCGCACATGCAGCCAAAGGAGCCGCGGGTCATGTTTCTAAAGTCATAATCTTTAGGCAGAGTAAAAACTTCATTTGTGATTTTTAAGTTTTTGATTTTTTCGAGAGAGTATCTTCGGCGGCCATTTTTTACAACATCAAGGCCGTGAAGATTCCAGTTGCCGTCATCAAAAATCAACTGCCAGGGCTGAACTCTTCGCCCTTTTGATTTTTTTTCGCCGTTAGAAATATAGTCAAAAGTGATGGCGCGATTTTCCTGCAAAGCCTTGTCAATAATTCGCCAGGTTTCCGTAGGAACTTTTGTGTTTGGCGCTCCTACAAAAATGATTCTGTCATTGTCCGGTTTTTTGTTGATTTTAATGTTTTCCAAAGTTAGGTCTTGTTTTTCTGTCGCCAGTGACTCAAAGACTTCATGCGCTTCCTTGTAAAGCGGATTTCCTTTTACCATATCCATCAGCGTTTTTATAAGTTTTGCGGCGCGGGCGGCGTTTTCATCAGTGTAAAAACGTGGAAGCCTGTATTTTGGATCTGTATAAAAATAGCCGCTAGTTTCAAAGTCTGTGTCGATTGGGGCGGCGTACTTTTTTTCCAATTCGTCTATGTCGCGAAAAAAAGAAGTTTTGCTAGTCTTAAGGCCATATTCGTTCTTGAGTTCAAGAACAATCTCATTCCATTTGAGTTTTCGCCCCGACGCGATAATCTCATCAATCGCCTGGTAGCGTTTTGCTTTTTCGGTAAAATCCACAGCCATAATGCTTTCCTCATTTATCAAAACCATACTGTAAAGTCATTCCCGTGCATTGGGAATGACTTTCATTTATATTTTATATCATTATGGAAAAATGTCAACTTTTCCATAATTGGACATTAATAATCTCTGTCAAAAGAGGAGGATGCTATGAATTATCAATATCTTTTACGCAAGATTTATGGCCAAATGGAGATGCAGAAAGATGAATTTGTAATCATTGATAATCCTTATGAGAAGGTTGACGAACACAAATCATCTGTAAACAAGACTTATAACCTTAGTGTCCTCAACACTTCCATACCCGCGGCTGAAATTGTTCAGATGGTTCAGAATGCAATTAAAAATGACTATAAGGCTTGCGGTGGACAGTTGGGAATCCGTATCCTTTTTTATGGTCTAAGTGGCGGCGGGAAAACTGCTCTTGCGCATCACATTGCGGAAAGTCTTAGAATGGAAGCGCTGTCCAAAAATGTTTCAGACATTTTTGGAATGTATGTCGGCGAAACAGAAAAGAATATTGCAAAAGCATTTGAAGAAGCAAGGCAGCAAAAAAAGATTCTTATTTTTGACGAGGTTGACTCTTTCTTTCGAGACAGAACGCTTGCTTCTCAAAGCTGGGAAATTACCCGGGTAAACGAGTTTCTTACTCAGATGGAAAAGTTTGAAGGAATCGTAATCTGCGCGACGAATCTTCGAAAAATTATGGATAAGGCAATGCAGCGGCGTTTTCATATCATGGTGGAATTTAAGGCGCTTAAGGATGAAGGGATAAAAACTTTGTTGAATAATTATTTTGGCCAGTTTGATTTTTCTGATGATGACGTCAAAAAGATTTCTAGTTTTCAGACTGCGACTCCCGGTGATTTTGGGAATCTGTCTTCCCGTCTTCGTTTTATGAATCAAGAAAAAATAACTAAAAACTTCATTACAAAAGAACTTTGCAAAATGCAGGAAGAAAAATGTGACGGTAAAAAAAGCATCGGCTTTATGCGCTAAGGAAAGCAGGAGGTAATTATGGAAAAATACAGAAAGCTTGATTTATTTACACTGGAACTTGGAAGCGATTTGTGTTTTAAAAAGCAGTTGGATGAAATTTTAAAATCACTTCAGGCAATTCGTGAAGAGATTTTTAATCAATATGGAGTTGCCATCCCTTCTGTTCGCGTAAAAGAAAATCATCATCTTAAGCCTCTTGAATATGACATTAAAATTAATGGATTTTCTGCTGGCAGTTTTGAGCTTAAAAAGAATTCTATTTTGATTATCGATACAGGCTGTGTAAAAAATGAGATGAAGGGGAAGCTTGTAAACGAGCCTGCTTACGGATGTCCTGCTTTGGCTTTGTGGATTCCAAAAAGCAAAAGAGAAGAGGCTAAAGAGAATGGTTATCTACCTGTAGAAGCGCCAAAGATCATTCTGGTCCATCTGACCGAAAAGATAAAAGAGAATCTTTCATCTGTAATAACGACACAATATGTGGGTGAGCTTTTAGATGAAGTTTTAAAAGAAAATCAATTTCTTTGCAATCAGCTGGCAGAAAAATATGGCAATGACTCGCTGACGATTGTCAAAACGGTTCTGAACTCTCTTTTAGAAGAAGATGTTGGCATTCGAAATCTGCTTCCTATTTTGGAAACTGTTGCAAACGAAGCGAAGGTTGGCAGAGAAAAAATTTTTGAGCTTGTAAACAAAGCAAGAATTGCAATCGTTCCAGAAATCATTGCGCCTCTGGCTGACAACTCAAAAATCAGGGGATTGGCGCTGTCTCAGGAATTGTATGAATGCCTTAGTGAGAATATAACGAACAATGGAGGTCTGCTTCTTAATCCTGAAATGAGAAAATGGTTTTACAATGAGATTTTATCAAAAACTGCTGAAATGGCGAAGCAGGGCTTTTGCCCTCTTGTTTTTTGTCCTTCCCGATTTAGATATGGATTCAAAAAAATTTTGGATGGAATGGGGTTTTTAAAAGTGGCTGTCATTTCAGAAGAGGAAGCTTTTCTTGCATCTGGAAAATTGAACTATTCGATTGAACTCTTTGGTACGATTGGAAAAGATTTTACCGCTCCAGAAGAATGTTCAAAAGAGCTTAATAGAGCGGCGGAGAAAAAAATCTCTAATAAGGATTTCGTAAAGCTTCAAAATAAGTTGAACAGAATCATAAGTCGCTTAGAGCCATTTGAGAAGAAAGTAATTTCAATGCGTTTTGGTTTGGACGGGGAACGCAGCCATACATTGAACGAAGTGGGACAGACCTTTGATATTTCTTTGGAACAGATTCGTGTTATTGAAGCAAAGGCGCTGCGGTTATTAAGAAAAAGCAACGAATAAAATTAATGCTATTCCCGTGACTTGGGAATGGTTTTGTTGTATGTTGTATATCATCGGGATAAATTGCCAATTATTAGGGGGTAAAGGCTTATGGGATGTGTCGGTGGATTAGTTGCGATGACCTTTGTTGTCTTGTTGTTCTCGTATGTTGTGAACAACGACTATTGGAGGGCTTATCACAACAGCAAGTTTATTGACGAGTTTTTAAAAGATGAAAAAGAAAATAAGTCTGTTTTTTCCGTTTTGGAAGAAGACAAGGAGCGGCAAGGCAAAAATTAATGAGCGAACCCCGCCGCAAGGCGGGGCGGCCGGAATATCGTTCTTTTCGCGCCAATCATTTTGGTAAATAAGGGAACCTCTAAAAACTTCAGTTTTTAGAGGTAACTTTGAAAATGCGACGTTCTAAGTCGTTGTATTTCAATGACTTAGAACTCAACGGCATCTCGAAAGAATATCCTAAAATGGGTTTTCAAGATGCCCATATTTTTTAGGAGGTTTTAATATGGATGAAGTAAGATTTGTGCATAGGGAAGAATCTTTTAACGATCTCGCCGTTCGAGAGCTTGCAAAAAGCCAGGCCAAGTGTCTGTGCCTTTTGCAATTCAAACGTTGCAGCAAAGACCTTTGCGTCAATTGCGCGTCAGGGCAGAGAATAAGAAGTTGTAAAAACTGCATGAATGATTATGACAAAGAGCGCCTTCAAAATTATACATTGGATTATTATAACGATTTTTCAAGAAATCCGATGGCATGGATGTCTCACAAACAGTTTGTAAGGTCATATAATCGGTTTGTCTTTGTCCTGATACTGTTTATGTTTTTAATTGTTGGCTCATTGGGTTTGTGCGCTTTGTAAAATAAGCAGGCGCTCTCTAGAAATTCGCTAACATGACTTTTTAGAGAGCGTTCGTAATGCAGGAGCTTTAATAAAGCCAGGTGATAAAACTAGCGCGTTTTTTAATCGGGAGCTTTTTGTGGAAAAAAAATTTTTTCTTTTGATTCTTTTGTTTGCAAACAATTTTATTTTTGCGCAAACGGCCATAACTTCAAGGAATGAAATTTCTGATTTAATGAACAAGCGCGTCATTTCTAATATTCAAGAATCTCAGGCCGGCATTTATGACTATGACAATGACGGAAAAATAAATTGCGTGGATTATTCCTGCCTTTTTAAAATTACATGGGATAAGAATTTTCCAAATGAAAAATACAGATGCGAGCTTGTTAGAAATGTGCAAGAAAATGCTATGAATCATTTATTTGTTCGCATTTTGGATGAAAAGCAAAATTATATTGAAGTTGAACCTTGGTCATCCAATCCAAATTTTTATTTAATGACCGAGAATTGGCCTAAAGAAACATATAATCCAAAATATAATATATATGGTGAAACAGAATTTTGGTTGGCGGAGGGGGAAAAACAAAATTATGGTCAGAAAAGGACGGCAGAAAATTCATCAAAGAAAATAGGCGCGTATTTTTGTTTGGGATATACAAGCGGCTTTAGCGTTAATAAATTTGGCTTTGAATTAAGTTCCGAAACAGCGGCCAATCAAGGCGAGTTTTTTTCAATTTTTTCATTCGATTATCTTATGAATCATTCTGAGGAAAAAAATGTTGATTCTTGGCTTTTGGGCTTTGATTTGGGATATGGAGTTTTGACATTTTTTCAACCATACTTGGGCGGGTCGATTGGAATGAAATGGACTGACAGTTTCTCATTGGGGAACGTGGAGTTTGCGTGGAAAGTGAATAGCGGAGTAAGAATACCGTTCTCATCTTTTACTGTTCGAGCGGACATTTCATACGGAACAATCCTTGGCTTGGCAGGAACTTTTGCAATTGGTTTGTGTTTATAATGAAAAGACGCGCGATGTTGTAAAAGTCGCCTTGCAGTTGACCAAAAATCGTCATTCTATTTGTTATACTTATGCGCAAGGAGGAAACCATTTTATGGAAACCACATGTTTTTTTAAAAGTTATTCCGAGTTCGCTGGCGGCGTTCCTGTTGTGGGACGGGTGGCCGGCATGAATGAGCCGAACTATGTCAATGCCAAGCGCTTTGGCGTTCCGCGTTTCAGGAATGAGGAACTGAACCTTAAATATTTTGCCGCTTTGACAGGCGACAGTTTTTACTATCAAAAACTTGCGGAACTTCGCGAAGCGGCGGACGCGCGAAAGGAGATTATGGAAAAATATCCTTACGACGGAAAATCGACTTTTGAGGAATTGCTGAAAAAAGAGTTAAGCGAATGAACCAACTCCTCAGCGCTAAAAGCTAAACTCAATCCGCTTGCCGCCGGCGCTCAGCAACAAGTCGGCCACCGGAATTTTTTGAGTCTGCCTTTTTCCGTCGGCGATAAATTCCACGGTAAGGTCGCCGGATAAAATTTCAGCGGCGAGGGGCGCGCCGTAAATTTCTTCAAGCAAGCTTGAATATTCTTCCTTGTCCATTTCTTCGCCGGAAATGAGCGGCGCCATCAAAACGTCGGCCAATGTTTTTGCCGCGCTGTCCTCTTGCAAAATTGAGGCGGCTAATGAGGTCGGGCTTAAAACCAGCGCGAAAGTTTTTTTTCCGTTGGCGGCTTTTTGAACGCTGGCGAATTCTTTTGGGAATTTTTTGGCGCCTGCGGTTTGGGCGGCCGCGTTCAAGGAATTTTTTCCAAAGTTCACGCTGGCGTTTTTAAAAAATTTCGCGTTAAGTTCTGATTGAATTTTCTTTGATATTTCGTCCAAATTTGGCGAATTTTGGCCGTTTTCACCTGAAATTTGCTGAATTTGCGAAAAAGATTCGACAAAGACGCTTCCCAACTGGGACGAAAAATTGACCGACAAATTGTCGTTTTTGTCGCAGGAGATTTCAACTTTCATTGGGCAGCCGCAAAATAAAAGCGCCGCCAAAAACATTCCCGCCGCAAAAATAAGCGGCCGTCGCGCAAGCTTTGTTCCGTTCATATAATTATAATAAATTTGAAAGCGGCAAGGTTACGCGGACTCCGGTTGAGAAAACAAGGCCCGAACCCATGCTGTCTTTAAACGACATTGCGCCGCCGTCTGAGTCGTTGTAGACCGTGTAGGAAATGTCTTGCGCAAAAGAAAGTCCAACTTTTCCGACTTTGATTTTTGGCGTTTGAAAAGACACTCCCAAAATGCCGGGAAAAAACGAGCCTCTGATTTTTTGATCGCTTTCTGGAAATTTTGGCTTTCCAAAATTTATTACAGGGCCGGCGTAAATTTTAACATAGTCTCCGAAGTTCATTGACAACACGATTGGCATTTGAAAAATTTCGGAAACGTGGTTGTATCTAAAGATTGTTCCAATGCCAGGCTGAAATTTCCAAGCCGCGTAGCGCGCGTTTGTTTCCAAAGAAAGGCCTCGCCAGTTTAACATAAGCCGGCTTGGGAGAAAAAAGTTCCAGTCGCAAAAAAGAGTTCCGTCAAAAATTATGTTGGAATACCATTTTCCGCCAGAGCCTTTTGAGCCGCCCGCGTCCGACAAAAAGGCCAAAGAGTCGTCGCCTTCTGAAGATGAACCCGAATCAGGAATGTCTTCTTCGCTTACAATTTCGTCGTCCGCCGAATCCTCAACCTCTTTGGAAGCGCGGCCGGAAGGAATCACGCGGCCAATTGCCGCAAAGGAGTTGGCGTAATATTTTTCTTTTAGCGATGAAACAATCACGCCTGTGTTGCTGCCGTCGCTTGCCGCGTGTATGAATTGATTTTTTCCGATGTAAATTCCAATGTGGCTTATGGAGCCGTCGCCGGTTGTCTTAAAGAAAATTAGGTCGCCGACTTCCGCTTCTTCCGCCTTGATGATTTTGGCGCGGGAATAAATTGCCTTTACCGAGCGGGGCATTTGAACCGCCGCCGCGTCGTGGTAAACGGTGTAAATAAGGCCGGAGCAGTCAAAGGCTTCGGGACCAATGGCGCCCGAGCGGTATGGGCAGCCAATGTATTGTTTGGCTTCGGCCGCGATTTTTTTTCTGGCCTCGGCCGCTTGTTCCGCGCTCATGCTTTTGGCCGCGCAATGGCCTGTTAAAAAAAGCGGAAGCAATAAAAAAGCCAAGATTTTTTTAGAGTTTGTCATATAGAAATTTTCGGCTTATAAAAAAAATATTTTACTATTTTAAAACGCCCGCCAGGTTAAATTTCCGCTAAAATCGGGCTAAAAAAAACCGATAATGAAAAAGAACTGCCCGAACAAGCCGGCGATGATTTGGCTTGCAATTGAAAACGCCTTTTGGGCTTGGCGGTTCTTTCTGAAAATTGGGGTTTTATGAAAAAATACAATATATCTTCAAAAGTCGCGGGGACATTTTTGTTTGTCCTTGCATCTTTTTTTTCTTTCGCGCTTTTAGTCCATCTTTTTGGCTTTGCGGGCAGGGGAAGTTTTGTCTATAAATTTTTCTACGGAACGGGAAAAATTTTAAGCGCCGCTTACGGATTTTGCAGCGTCTTGATTCCGTTTTTTTTCTTCGCCGCGTCCATGGTAGCCTTTAGCGGCCGCCGAACTTTTAAGAAATGTGTTTACATCAGCTTTAGCCTCATTCCATTTTTTACCGCCGTCGCCATTGAAAAAGTCTATCGCGCCTTGACTTTTGGCTATGATGGGTTGGCTTCGTTCAAGACGGTTCAATTGACGCTGGCTTTTGTGATTGGCATTTTGGTGATGGTCATTGAATATCTTTTGGCCGGAATTGTGGCTGAAAGAATTTTCTACGGCGTTGAGGAAGCGAGAAGCGACGCGAGCATTGATTCTCTTAAAAGCGATTTTAAAGGCCTAGAATTTCCTGAAAGAGAATTGGACGGCGAGGCTTTTTCCGATGAAAGCGGCTTTGAAAACGAAGAGATTTATGAGGAAGAAGTTCCTGAAGACAATTCCGAGGTTGAAGAAAATTCCCACAGGGCTGTTGAATTTTCCCAAACGCAAGTGCCCGCTCCAGCCGCGCCTTCCCTTGACGAAAAATACTTGCATGAGTTTGACGACCTTCAATTGACCGGCATAAAGATTCCTGAAAAATTTGCAAAAAAAGAAGAGCCGGAAACAAAAGAAAAACCGCAGGCCGAGCCGCCAGCTGCCAAGAGCGCCGCGCCAGTTTCTGAAACGCCAAGCGCTCCCATTGAAATTTCTTCCGCGACAAAAAGCGCTGTAGAAGATGTTCCTGTTGAGAAAGCGTCCGCTGTGGTTGAGGAAGAGCCGACAGTGGAAGCGCCCAGGGAAGAAGCCGCCGTTGAAGGTGAAGGCGACGTCGAGGAATTTGACGCGGACGACTATCCCAATTATGTTGATGAAGAAGAGGCTGGCGACGACGCTGGCGACGACTTTGACATAGAAGTTGAAGGTCAGGAAGAAGAAGGGCAAGCCGACGAAGAGGCGGCGGACGAAGAAGTTGTTCAAGAGGATGACGCGGGCCAAGCCGACGAAGAATTTGAAGTGGATGTGACTCCCGAAAATAACGGCGTGGACGAGGCGCCTGTTTCCATCAACGATGAAAAAACTTTGACTGCCGTGAACCCCCGCTTGCAGGAAAAGGCGGAGCGAACCGCATTGGCAGTTCAAGTGCCGGCGGAAAAACCCGCGCCGATTCCTGTGGAAAGGCCTGAGCCAAAAATCATAGACTCGCGATTTACCCGCGGCGTGTATAAAATTCCCACCGACAAAATTTTAAATAAATTTGAAGACTCAAATTATTGGGTGATTGACGAAGGAACCAACGCCAGCGCCGCGCAGTTAAAGGAAACCCTTGAGGAATTTAAAATCAGCGCGGAAGTTACCGGCATCCGAAAAGGCCCGGTTGTAACGATGTTCGAGATTTTGCCCGCGCCCGGCGTCAAGCTTAGTAAGATTGTCACATTGCAGGACAACATCGCCTTGCGCTTGGCGGCAAAGAGCGTGCGCATTGTGGCGCCGATTCCCGGAAAGCGGGCGGTGGGAATTGAAGTTCCTAACAAAGAGCGCGCTGTCGTAGCCTTTAGGGAAATCATAGAGCAGGAATTGCCTGAATACAAAAAGATGGCCGTTCCTGTAATTTTGGGAAAGGACATTCAAGGCGAGGCGCAAGTCATCGACCTTTCAAAAACGCCCCACTTGCTTATCGCCGGTTCCACTGGTTCCGGAAAGTCGGTGTGCGTGAACTCCCTCATTCTTTCCATTCTTTACAAGCGCTCGCCCGAACAGGTCAAGCTTATTTTGGTTGACCCAAAAATCGTTGAGTTAAAGTTGTACAACGACATTCCCCACTTGCTCACTCCGGTAATCACGGAGCCAAAGAGGGCGCTTCAGTCTTTGCAATACTGTTTGTGCGAGATGGAACGCCGCTACGCTTTGCTTGACGGAATGGGAGTTCGCGACATCATCAGTTACAACAAGCGAATAGAGGAACGGCATATAGCCAGCGAAAAGCTTCCGTATATCGTTGTCATCATTGACGAGTTTGCCGACTTGATGGCCACGACAGGCAAAGAGCTTGAGTCTACAATCGCCCGCCTTTGCGCCATGAGCCGCGCTGTTGGAATTCACTTGGTTCTTGCAACCCAGCGGCCTTCCGTTGACGTGATCACAGGTCTTATCAAAGCCAACATTCCAAGCCGCATCGCTTTTGCCGTGGCGTCAAAGATGGACAGCCGCATCATCATCGACCAAGTTGGCGCGGAAAAACTTTTGGGCCGCGGCGACATGCTTTTTGTAAGCGCCGTAAATCCAGTTCCAATCCGCATTCAGGGAACTCTTGTAAGCGATGACGAAGTTGAAAATGTCGTCAATTATGTCAAGCAATACGGCTTCCCGGAATACATTGACGATGAAATTTTTGTTGACGACGAAGACGACGAAAACGCCGAGCCTGGCCTTTTTGACGAGGGAAGCGATCCCCTTTACCAAAAGGCCTTGGACATCGTTATTGAGGCCGGAAAAGCCAGCGCCTCTTACATTCAGCGCCGCCTGAAAATAGGCTACAACCGCGCCGCCCGCCTTGTTGAAGAAATGGAAGCCCGCGGCATCGTAGGCCCGGCCAACGGCGCCAAGCCCCGGGAAATAATCCATATGCCATAAAATGGGCTTCGCCCATTTTATAACGAGTTTTCGCTTCGCAAAACTCGCGAACAGTGTTGCAGTGGCCGCAAATGCGGCCTTTGTTTACAACGAGTTTTTGCATTCGCAAAACTCGCGAACAGTGTTGCGGTGGCCGCAAATGCGGCCTTTTTTTACAACGAGTTTATTCAGAGGCGGACAAGGGCTTTATCCAATCCCAAAAAACCGCGTCTTCCATGCCAAGGCGCCAAAAGGCTATCTTGTCAAAGCCTGCTTCTTGATACATTCGGGCGCGTTGCAAAAGGCTTGTGGCGTCGTCAAACCAAAGGGTCACTTTTGCTTTGGCCTCGTATTCAAAATATGGAACGCCGTCTTTGCGCCTCAATTGCTTCACGTCGTTTTCGTGCATGATTCTGTTGGCGCCGTTAAAATACCAGGCTTGCGCCAGCGAGCGGTCAATCCAGCTGCGGCCGTAAAAGGGAGCGCCGATGATGTATTTTTCCGCGGGCAAAACGCTAAGCGCGTAGTCAACGATTCTTTTGCACCATTTGACTGAGGCGACCGAACCGGGGCCGCTTGTTGACCAATGTTCGTCATAGGCCATAATCATAACCTTGTCGCAAACGGCAGCGATTTTTTTGTAGTCGTATACATCCGTGGAAAAACTTTTGACTCGCGCGGGAACGCAAACCGTCAGTTGTTTTCCGTCCAAGCGCCTCCGCAAAGTTTTTAGAAATTCCAAAAAGTTTTCTCCGTCTTTTTGCGGAATAAGCTCATAGTCAATTTGAAGGCCGTCAAATTCCCGCGCGGCGAAAACCAAGTCTTTTATCAATTCAGAGCGCAGGCCGTATTTTGGGTCAAGGACAAAATGGCTTGTGGAGGCGCTGTTGCAAACCGCCACAAGGTGAACGCGGCCCTTAAAGCCCGCTGTCAAATTTCTTTTTGGCGCGCTTTCAAGTTTTCCGTAGCTGTCGATGTCAACGCCGAAAAGCGCCAAATCGGTTAAGGGCGCGTCCGGTTCAAAGTCCTTAAGGCGGTTTGTCACAAGGTAGCCCCAAATTTCCTTAAAGCGGGCGGGCTGGCCTTGAAGCTTGTTCCAACGGTATGGATGGGAATAACTTTTATGCTTTGATTCTTGCGGAAAGTCTTTTTCTTCAAAAATCTCAACGCCTTGTTCGGCTGGAACTTCCACGGCCAGCTTCGCGTCCTTGGCCAACGCAGGCCGCGACATAAGCGCCAGAATGAAAACTGCGGCAAGCCCAAAAAATCGGGCCGCGAAAATGTTTGCAAAACAAATAACGCGCGGCGGCGTTCGCCAGACTTTTATTTTTTTCATAATTCGATAATTTTATACATCGGCGATTCTCCGGGTCTGAATTCCAAAATATGCCTTTCTGCGGCCAGCGCTTCCGTCGGGTCGTGGGTGACATGCAAAATTGTTGTGGTTCCGCTTTGCGCTATCAATTCAATCAAGTCCAAAATTTTTTGGCGAAAGCTTTCGTCAAGGCCGTGGCAGGGTTCGTCAAGAATCAGTATTTGCGGGGCTTTTACCACCGCGCGCAAAATCAAGATGGCCCTCTGCTCGCCGTAGCTTAAATTGTTGAAGGATTCACTTTCGCGGCCCGAAAATCCGCCCAGCTCAAGCCATTTTTTTGCCGCGGCGATTTCCATATCCGTCGCCTGCTCGTATAAGCCGATTGAGTCTTTAAAGCCTGAAACAATCACGGCAAGCAATGTCGCGCCGACCATTCTGTATTCAACGTGCAGGCGGTATGAAACGATTCCAAGCTTTTTCTTTATGTCCCAAATGGTTTCGCCGGAGCCGCGGCGCGCGCCAAAGATTTTTATGTCGTTGCTGAACACTTGCATGTTGTCGCCGGTAATCAATTCAAGGAATGTCGTTTTGCCGGAACCGTTGGGGCCGCGAATGAGCCAGTGCTCGTTTTTGCGCAGCGTCCAATTTAGGTTGACCAAAACTTTGTTGTCGCCCCAGCCCACATTGACGGCGCGCATTTCAATCAGCGCTGGATTTTGGCCAGAGCCGGAAGCGCCGCCCGAACTTGAATCGCCTTCAAGGTTGGAAAGCGTCGCCGCGTTTTGCAAAACCGCGCTGTTTTGGTTTGCGGAATTGAGTTGAGACTTAAATGCGGCCAAATTTGAATCGCGGTCTTTTTGCGCGGCGGTCGTTCTGTCAGCCAAAATTTTTTCGTAGTCGCTCCGTTCTCCGCAAAAAGAAATTTCGTCGTTTGAAAATTCCAAGACCTTGTTTATCGCGTCAGGAATTTCATGGTAGCGCTCCATTCCCAAAATTATTCGGGGAAAGGCGGACTCTGATTCCAGGCTAAAATTGCCGCCGTCCGCTTGCGGGGCTTTCGACAACTGCCGTTTGGCCACGGAGTCAAAAAAGTTCAATAAAATTTTTCGGCTTTGAGCGTCAAGGCCGGCAAAGGGGTCGCTTAAAATCAAAAGCTTTTTTCCGCTCAACAGCGCGCGGCATAAAAGCGTCCTGCGGATTTCTCCGGTGGACATATACTTTAGGCCGCGGTCAAGAATTTTTTCTATTCCGCAAAGCTTTACATGCGGGTCGCTTTCCAAGCGCGCGGCCTGGGCGGGAAGTTGGTAAACGCCGGTTTTTGAATCCCGCTTTAATTTTTTTCCTAGCAGCGCTTCCGACAAAAAAACGCGGGCGCTTCTTCCGTGGTCAACGCCGCCTTCGATAAATTCGCTTTCGTCGTTAGCCCGCTCTTCTTGAATCAAGGCGGCGGCTTTTTCAAGGGAAACTATGTCAACGGAATCCGCAAAAAGGTTTGAATAAATTCCGTCGGCGTTGGGATTGATTTTCAGTTGTCCGCAAAGCGCTTTTAGAAAGTCGGCCTTGCCGCCGCCGTTTGGGCCGATTGCAAGCCAGGCCTCTCCAGCGTTCATTTGCCAAGAAAAGTTTTTTATTATTGTTGATTTTGAATCGTCGATTCGGCAATTTTTAATTGAAATTAAATTCATAAGCAGATTGTATCACAGTTCGCGCTTTTTTGGAAGAATGGCGGCAAGCCTTGATTTTATCGCAAAAAAGCGTTACAATTGCGGAATGTATTTGCAAGACCACAAAATCGCTCCTGAAACTCTAATAGAAAAAGGCGACGGCTCCGTGACTCTTGATTTTTCCGTTACGGAAGAGTGCGATTTTTTTGAAGGACATTTTCCAGAAATTCATTTGCTTCCGGCTGTGGCCCAAATAGACTTGATGTTTCATTTTGCAAAAAAATACTTTAATGTCAGCGGATTCGCCGCCGCCACAAAGAGAACTAAATTTGGCGCCCCGATTTTTCCCGGATACACGGTTAGGCTTAACATAAAATACAACGCGGAAAAAAATTCCCTGACATATAAGCTGACAAATCCCGAAGAAAGCAAAGCTTACTCAAGCGGAACTTTCGCGCTTGGAGAATGATTGCGGTATGCGGCAGGGCTTTGTCATTCCGGTTTACAACCACGGAAGCACGCTTGAATCCGTAGTTTCCGCTCTCGTTCAATACAATCTTCCCATAATAGTTGTTGACGATGGAAATGACGAAGAAAATAAAAACTTCATAAGCCAAGTTTCTCAAAAGCATAAAAATGTCAGCGTCATAACCAACAAAAGAAACCGGGGCAAAGGCTATTCGGTTTGCGCCGCCGTCAAGCTGGCAAAAAAAATGGAAATCACGCATTTGTTCCAAATTGACGCGGACGGCCAGCACGACACTCAGTCCACTTGCGCGGAATTTTTGCAAGCCTCAAAAGACAATCCCCAGGCCTTGATTTGCGGCTACCCGGAATTTGACTCCTCCGTTCCGGCGGCGCGCCTAAAGGCAAGAAGAATCAGCAACAATTACACGGAATTTGTGACGCTCAGCAAAGGGCAAATCAAGGACGCCATGTGCGGCTACAGAATTTATCCAGTGGAGCCTTTTTACAAAATTTGCTCGCGTACATGGATTGACAGCCACATGGGTTTTGACTCGGAAATTTTGGCCCGAATGATTTGGGCCGACGTTCCCGTAATTTACAAGGGCGTGCGCGTCACATATCCGGCGGAGGGAAAGTCCAATTTTAGAGTGGTCCGCGACAACATTCACATTTCGTTCATGTTCGCCCGCCTTACTGTTGGAATGTGGCTGCGATATCCTTGGCTAAAGGCAAGGCAAATAAAGCGGCGAAAAAATTCCTTTGAGCAAAATTCAACTAAAGAAGAAGCGCGATGAAAAACACCAAGGCTGGAAAAGAATGGTTCAGCGAAAAAGAAGCCTCTACTTCCACAAGACCCTACCGGTTGACCTTTTGGTGCCTTAGGCATTTTCCCCGATGGCTTGTCCATTTTATAACTTATTGCGCCGCCTTGTATTTTTTCATCTTTGACAAAAGATGCCGCCTGGAAAGCGTCCGCTACCAAAAAAATTTGCGGGCCTACAGCCAAACGTTCAAGAAGGTAAAGCCCTTGCGCCAAGTGGCCGCCTTTGCCGTGACTGTGGTTGAAAAAATCGACTGCTGGACAAATCCCATTCCCTTTGAAAACATTCACTTTAACGACGACGACGTTCAAGCCTTGATTGACCAGTTGAACCAAGGAAAGGGCGCCTTTATAATCGTTTCCCATTTGGGAGACTCCGAAGTTTTGCGCTCTTTGGCCAACAAAAACGAAATTGGAATCCAGCGCAAGATACCCATAGCCGTCATGTCCGACAGAAAAATTTCCTCCAACTTTTCAAAGGCCATGGACACGATGAACAAAAATTTCACCTTGAACACAATCGATGTGAACGAAATCACTCCCGCCACCACGGAACGGGTTTTGGAAACAATAAGTCAAGGCGGCTTGGTGGTTTGCGCCGGCGACAGGCTGAGCAAAAATCCCAAGGAGCGCTTTTTGGTCCACGACTTTTTGGGAAAGCCCGCGCCCTTTTCTTACGGCGTTTATTTTTTGGCAGATTTGATAGGCGCGCCCGTTTACTTTGTTTGGGGCTTTAGGAACGGAAACCTTGTTTTAAGCAGAAAGTGCGACATGTTTGTGATAAAGGCCAAGAGTCAGGTTGGCGGAGGAAGAAAGGGCAGGGAAAAGCGCGCCGACGATTTGTGCTCCGAGTTTGTCCGGCATCTTGAATCTTTCGCGCAAAAATATCCATACCAATGGTATAACTTTTTTGACTTTTGGATGTTTCCAAAAGCGGAGGGCGGAGAAAAAAATGCAAATCAGCTCTGAGTCAAAAATTCGCGTTGAGTTTTACGACGTTGACTGCATGGAGGTTGTCTACCACGCCAACTACGTAAAATTTTTGGAAGTGGCCCGCTGCGACCTTCTTGACAAAATCGGTTACGGCTACAATCAAATGCGGGAAACAAACTATGTTTTTCCTGTGACCACGCTGAACATAAAATATGTCCGCTCCCTGATTTTTGGCCAGACCGCCACCGTCAAGGCCACCCTTGTGGAATGGGAAAACCGCATTCGCATCAAATACCAAATTTTCGACGACAAGGGCGCTCTTGTGACCAAGGCCGAAACGACTCAAATGGCCGTCAAAACGCCGCAAATGGAAACTTGCTTTGTCTGCCCAAAAGCCCTAACGGACAAGGTCGAGGCCATCTTAGAACGGGGAACTTTTTAGCCGATGAAGAAAATTGTCGCCGCCATTTTTTTGGCGCTTGCCTCAATTCCGATTTTCGCAAATCCAAGCCTTGAGGACGTGGCCGCTCTTTTGGCCAAGAACAAATTGGTTCGGGGAAATTTTGTCCTTGAGCGAAAGGCCGCCTCTAAGGACCGCGGCTTAAAGTCTAGCGGAGAATTTGTTGTGGCCGCCGACTATGGAATGATTTGGAAAACCTTAAAGCCAATCAAGTCCACGCAGGTTATGGCAAAAAATTTCGCGCTGACCGAAAGCGGCGGCGGAAAAAGAACTAAAATGCAGGGAAGCGAAAATCCAGTTTATTCCCAAATGGCCGTTTTGACGTCGGCGCTTTGGACAAACGATTTGGAAGCCGTTTACGCCGCCGCCGACGTTGACTTTTGGTCTGACCAAAATTCTTGGAGCGCCAGCCTTTTTCCCAAAGACGGCGCGGTTAGGCTGGCGCTGGAAAAAATCGTTTTGTCGGGAACTTGCTCCGGCGGCCAGGCCAAGGTTCAAAAAATGACCATGATTTTAAAGGGCGGAAACAGCGCAGAATACGATTTGAGCGGCCACTCCTTTGGCGGCGGGCTTTCCGCGGCGGAATTGTCCTATTTTGAGTGAATTTTTTTGGGGGAAAGGGCAGAAAGCGGCCATTTTCCGCGAAATTCGGCAAAAATAAAACAAAATGATAGAAAAATCCACAAAATAAAACAAAATGACTATATCTTTTTTAGGAATATGGTTCATAATAATAGTTGCGGTATCGATACCGCAAACTTATTAAAACATAGGAGAACCATTATGAAGAAGGTACTTTTAACGGCTTGCGCCGCGTTGTTGGCGACATCGCTTTTTGCCGCCAAACCCAAAGTAATCAAGGTTGGAATCATCAACAACGACCCCAACGAATCAGGCTATCGCACGGCCAACGACCGCGACATGAAGAACACGTTCACAAAGAAGAACGGCTATCAGGCTTCTTTTGCCTACAGCCTCAAGAACGACGAGCAGATTGCCGCCGCCAAAAAGTTCATTCAGGACGAAGTTGACTACTTGCTCATCAGCGCCGCCGGAACTTCCGGCTGGAACAACGTTCTTAAAGACGCTCAGGACGCCGGCGTTCGCGTAATCTTGTTCGACCGCACAATCGACGCCTCTCCCAGCCTCTATGAAGCCTCAATCGTTTCCGACATGGCCCAGGAAGGCGAAACTGCCGTAAGCTGGCTTGCCGGACAAAAGCTTCCCGAATACAACATCATCCACATTCAGGGAGTCATGGGCTCCGCCGCCCAGATTGGACGCTCAGGCGCCTTGGACAAGAAAGTTAAGGCCGAAAAGAACTGGAACATCGTAACGCAGCAGACAGCTTCTTGGAACGCCGAAACAGCCCAGCAGATTGTTCAGGCTGTCATCGACTCTGGAAAGAAGTTCAATGTAATCTACGCCGAGAACGACGACATGGCCAAGGGAGCCGTAGCCGCTTTGGACAAGGCCAACATCAGCCACGGAGTCGGCAAAGACGTAATCATCATGGGCTTTGACTGCAACAAGTGGGCTTTGGAAGAATTGCTCGCCAAGAGATGGAACTATGACGGACAGTGCAACCCCTTCCAGGCTTCTTACATTGACCAAATCATCAAGAGCGGAAAGAAACCCGCCCAGAAGACTGTCATCATGACAGAAAAGGGATTTGACGCGGCCAAAATCACAAAGGCCGACGTTGACAAGTATGGCATCTAATTAGAAGTTGACCCGCTCCCACAGGATGATTTCTGTGGGAGTTTTTTTTTCTAAAAAAAATTAAGGAAAAATCCATGCAAGAAAATTCAGTTTTGGAAATGCGCGGAATTTACAAAAACTTTCCGGGCGTAAAGGCTTTGCAAAACATTGACTTTACTTTAAGAAAGGGCGAGATTCACGCCTTGATGGGCGAAAACGGAGCCGGAAAGTCAACGCTGATTAAGGTTTTGACCGGCGTTTATCAAAAGGACGAAGGAACGGTTTACGTTCAAGGCCACGAAAAGCCCGTCAACATTCGCTCGCCCCAAGACGCGCAAAACGCGGGCATCAGCACAGTTTATCAGGAAATCACTCTCTGCAACAATTTGACCGTTGCGGAAAATTTATATATTGGAAGAGAAAAGGGAGCCTTCACCAATTGGAAAAAGCGGAACGAGGGCGCCGCAAAGATTTTGACCGAACTTGGAATTCCGGCCGAACCCGCCGCCCAGCTTTCAAGCTATTCAATCGCGGTTCAGCAAATGGTGGCCATAGCGCGCGCCGTTGACATGGAATGCAAGATTTTGATTTTGGACGAGCCGACTTCTTCCCTTGACGACAAGGAAGTCCAAAAGTTGTTCAAGCTTATGAGAGACCTAAAAGCCAAGGGCGTGGGCATCATTTTTGTAACCCACTTTTTGGATCAAGTCTACGAAGTTTGCGACAGAATCACCGTCATGCGGGACGGCCAGCTTGTGGGCGAATACCAAATCAAGGACTTGCCCAAAGTTGAGCTTGTTTCAAAAATGCTGGGAAAAGCGCTGGACGGCTTGAGCTCGGTTCAGCGGCCGGCCGCCTTTACCCACGCCGTCAACGAAGTTCCGGTTTACCAAGCCGAAAACTTGTCCGCGGCCAACGGAATCAAGCCCTTTAACTTCAGCATTTACAAGGGCGAAGTCAACGGCTTTGCCGGCTTGTTGGGAAGCGGCCGCAGTTACAGCGTCCGCGCGGTTTACGGCGCCGACAAAATTTTAAGCGGCAAAGTCAAGGTAAACGGAAAAGATGTGAAAATTTCCAAGCCCCGGGATGCAATGAAAAACGGCATAAGCTATTTGTCGGAAGACCGAAAGCGGGATGGAATCATCGGCGACCTGTCTGTTCGCGACAACATCATTTTTGCCTTGCAGGTTATGAAGGGATTCTTCAAGCCCTTTAGCAAGGCCCAGGCGCAAAAGTTCGCGGAGGAATACATCAAGCTTTTGGAAATCAAGACGGCCAGCGCCGATACGCCGATTAAGTCCCTTTCCGGCGGAAACCAGCAAAAGGTTTTGTTAGCCCGCGCCCTTTTGTCAAATCCCCAGTATTTGATTTTGGACGAGCCCACTCGCGGAATTGACATCGGAACAAAGACAGAAATTCAGGAACTTGTTTTGAAGCTTGCAAAAGAAGGAAAGAGCGTCACCTTCATTTCTTCGGAAATCGACGAAATGCTTCGCACTTGCACCCGCCTTGTGGTCATGCGGGACTTTAAGCAGGCGGGCGAGCTTTCTGGCGGCGATTTGACGCAAGGAAAAATTATGACTACGATTGCGGGAGGAAACGAATGATTTCTGCAAACACAACGAAAGAAAAGTTTTTAGGAATTTTTAGAAACCAAATATTCATTCCCCTCGCGGCGCTTTTGGTTTTGGTTTTGTTCAACTTAATAGCCGACCCTTCGTTCTTTAAGATTACCCTTGGGCAAAACTCTGACGGAAACCCGGTGTTTTCGGGCTACTTGATTACGATTTTGGACAACGCCTCGGAGCTTGCGATTTTGGCCATAGGAATGACTCTTGTGACCGCGGCTTCCGGCGGACAGGACATTTCTGTTGGCGCCGTAATCGCCATCGCTGGCAGCGTAGTCTTGCGAGTTTTGTGCGGCGACGACCCGCGCCCGGAAACGATGCAGGCTCCAATTATTGTGGCTTTCTTAATCGCTTGCGTCGTTTCAATGCTTTTTGGAGCCTTTAACGGAATGCTAGTGGCTTATTTTAAGATTCAGCCCATGGTGGCCACTCTCATTTTGTTTACGGCCGGCCGCTCAATTGGAGCCTGGATTAACAACAACGCGCTTCCCATTGTGAACGAGCCGATTTTTGGATACTTTGGAAATTACATTCCCGGCATTCCAATACCAACGCCTGTTTTTATCGCCATAGTTTGCGTGGCGATAATAATGCTTGTCTTGAAGTTCACAAACTTGGGCCTTTATTCTCAGGCGGTGGGAATCAACGCGGACTCCACAAGATTGAACGGCGTTGACCCGCAGTTGATTAAGTTCATCACTTATGTGATTATGGGCCTTTGCGTCGCCGTGGCGGGCTTTATAAAAGTAAGCCGCATTTCAACAATCAACTATTCCGTAATCGCCAAGGACATAGAAATGGACGCGATTCTTGCGGTGGCCTTGGGCGGAAATGTTTTGAGCGGCGGAAAGTTCAACATGTGGGCGTCGATTTTAGGCGCTTATGTAATCCAATTCTTGACAACGACTTTGTTCAAGTTCAATGTGGCCTCCACCGCGCTTCCCGCTTACAAGGCCATTGTGGTGATTCTTTTGGTTGTCTTGAGCGCTCCGACCGTTCGCGAAAAAATGAAGGCGCTTTCAAAGAAGTTCAAGCAAAAAGCGGCGCCCGCTGCTGTTCAGGGAGGCAACTAATATGGAAAAGGAAATTACTTTGAACAAGCCGCTTTTAAAACGGCGGCCTATGAGCGACACAAACCTTCTTTTGGCGATTACAATCGTTGTCTTTGCCTTTATGTATTTGTGCGCCATAATTTTTTTGGGCGCGGGATTTAAGAAGCCCCAGACATTCTTTAACATGCTGAACGAAAACGCTTCGCTTGTGATTCTTTCTTGCGGACTCAGCTTGGTTATGATTACCGGCGGCATCGACATTTCTGTTGGAACCCTTACGGCGCTCATCTGCATGAGCTGCGCGGTCAACTTGGACTTTAAGGGCGGCTCCGTTGGTTCGGCGATTTTGCTAGCCTTGACAATCGGCGCCTGCTTTGGCTTGGTTCAAGGCTACTTGGTGGCTTACCTTGACATTCAGCCCTTTATCGTGACGCTGGCCGGAATGTTCTTTGCCAAGGGAATGACGACGATTGTAAACTCAACCCAGTTCAACGTTGAGAACGAAGCCTTTGTAAAGTTGGTTGAAACCCGCATTTATGTTCCCGGCGTGGGTTCCGTCAACAAATTGGGAAAATGGATTCCCGCATATGTGGAGATTGGAGCGGTTGTGGCAATAATCGTGGTAATCCTGCTTTTTGTAGTCTTGCGCTGGACAAAGCTGGGCCGCAATTTTTACGCGGTGGGCGGAAACCAACAAAGCGCCAACATGCTTGGAATCAACGTCCGCCAGACAAAATTTTTGGCTCACTTCATCTGCTCCATGCTTGCGGCTGTGGGAGCCTTTGTCTACTTTTTGCATGTGGGAAGCGGCTCGCCAAGCCACGCCGACGGAGCGGAAATGAACGCCATCGCCTCTTCCATTATTGGAGGAACGATGCTTACCGGCGGAGTGGGCAACATCGCGGGAACATTCTTTGGAGTCCTTTCTTTGGCCACAATTAAGAACATCGTTTCGTCCTTGGGCTTGGACGAGGCTTGGTGGACCAACATAACGGTGGCCTTCATGATTTGCTTGTTCTTGGTGATTCAAAGCGTGGTTCTTTCAAGAAAGAGGCGCTCGTAAGCGCTGGCGCTAAATTGCGGGGCGGGCCTCCAAGCCTTGCCCCGCCTTTCTGAATTGAAGCGGCGACAGGCCGTTGCTTTTCCTAAAGGCCCGAATAAAATTTTCGCATTCGTTGTAGCCGCATTCGGCGGCAATTTGTTGAACGGTTTTTTCTGTGGAAGAAAGAAGAAGTCGGGCCTTTTGGTTTAGAAAGGCCCGCTTTTCTTGGTCGGGGGACGCCCCGAAAGTTTTCTTGTAAAGGACAGAAAAGCGGCTTCTTGTCAAAGACATTTTTTCGGCCATGGAGTCCACTGTCCACAATTCCGGGTTTTTTTGAACTTGCTCGCGAAGGGCGGCCAGGCGGCCTTGGACGTCAGTCCTCCGCTTTTTTTGGGGAGAGTCTTTTTTTGATGCGGCCAGGCTTTTGGCGTAAGAAAGGACAAGGGCGGCGCTTTCTTCGTCCATAAGGGAGGCCCGCTCCAAAAGCTCTTTCTTTGCCGACATTTTAGCCATAAAAACTCCCGGGGTTCATAGATTCCCATTAGGCAACCTCTAAAAGCTGGAGTTTTTAGAGGCTTCCATTATCATAAAGGCAAAGGTGAAAATTTTCAAGGCTCGGAAAAAAATAAGGGCGTTTCTAGAAATTTGTTCTAGACATTTGTATGGCGAGGGGATAAAAAAATTCCCGATTTTATTTGATAATATAGGCAATGCGCGCTATAATAAAAAAAAATTATATGAGCAATAAATACGGATTTAAAAGCCGTTTCATAGAAAATATATTGCTTCTCTTCCTTTTAGCGGCGTATTTTTCCCTTCAATACGTGTTGATGCGCATGGCGACAAGCCGCTATTCAATGTATAACGGAATTGTTTCCAGCATTCAATTTTTGGTCCTTTTTTTAATGATAATAGTGAACCCAAGGCGCGGCCGCCATTTCGCTTGGTGCGCTTTTGTCGTTTCAATGTTCCACTTGTCCAGGGCGATTTTTTTTATGGGCGTTAGGGGAACTCCCATTTCCGGCTTTTTTATGACGGCTTTGTTCAGCTTGATTTTGACTTTCTTAAGTTATCAAATTGAGCGTTTGGACAAGCGAATGGTAACAGACTATGTGACCGGACTGAACAACAACCGCGGCTTGCTTTTGGCCATAAAAAAAAGAATATTCAACAAAGACCCTTGCAGCGTAATTTATATCGGCCTTGAAAACTTTAAGTTCCTAAACGACAATTACGGATTTGACTTTGGCGACGAGTTGCGAAAAATCGCCTCCAAGCGCCTTTTGGCCATTGTAGGAAAGCACGGCGTTGTGGGCAGCGTTGACCGAACCAGCTTTATGATTGTCCTTGACGGCGATTGCGACCCAAGGCAAATAGCTTTTGAGGCTTTGGGCGTTATTGGAGAAAAGGTTTCCATAACGCGCTCGGACAGCGAGATAGACGTTTACCTTTCGGCCTACGCCGGAATCGCGCTTTATCCGGAGCGGGCCAAGGACGCGGAAACTTTGATGAAGTATTCCGACATAGCCATGTATCAAGCCTCAATTTTGCATAAGGACAGGATTGTTTTTTACGAGCCAATCATGGAAGAAAAACTCAAGCGGCAAGTTGAGGTGGAGCGCAGAATCAAAAAGGCTTTGGCTCATGGATACTTTTACATGGTTTACCAGCCGCAGTTTTCCATTGAAGAAAAAAAACTTAGGGGCTTTGAGGCCTTGATACGCCTTCGCGAGCCCAACGGCGACAGCCTATCTCCGGGAGAATTCATTCCCGCCGCGGAAAAGAACGACTTGATTTTGGAAATAACCGATTGGGTTTTGAAAAATGTTTTGCGGACTTTCGCCGATTTGGTTCGGGAAAAGGACGTGAGGCTTTCTGTCAACGTTTCTTCAAAGAACATGGAAAACCCCTATTTTGCCACAAACTTAAAGGAACTTTTGGAAGCCACAAGGTTCCCGGCCCAAAATTTGGAAATAGAAATAACCGAATACTGCCTGCTCCAGTCTTTGGAAAAGACGATAGAAAACATCAAGGCCTTGCGCGCCATGGGCGTGAAAGTGGCCCTTGACGATTTTGGCACGGGCTACACATCCCTTTCTTATTTGGAAAAGCTTCCGATAAACTTGCTAAAAATTGACAAAAGCCTTGTGGACGACATCGAAAAGGACAAGAAGAGCCAGCAGTTTGTAAACGCGGTCATTTACATGGGCCACTTGATGGGCTGCGAGGTCATTTGCGAGGGCGTTGAAAACGAAGGCCAGCTTGAGCTTTTGCGGGAAAACAAGAGCGACTTTATTCAAGGCTATGTTTGGGGCCGCCCGATGGAATTTGAAAAAGCCAAAGAATTGCTTTCGTCGTGTTGAATTTATTTTTTTTATGCGCTAAAATAATCGCACACTTTTAAAAGTTTGAGGAATTGTTATGATCACTACAAATGAAATCAGAGTTGGATCTGCCTTTATGTTTGAAGGCTCTCCCTTCATTGTTCAGAGAATGTTGGGCCAAAAGGGCGGCCGCGCGGGAATGGTGACAAAGCTTCGCGTAAAGAACATCGTCACTGGCTCAACCCAGGATTTGGGTCTTGACGCCGGCGAAAAGTTTGAGGAAGTTGACTTGGTTGAAAAGGTTGTAAAGCTTTCTTACATTGACGGCGACGACTACCACTTTATGGACCAGGAAACATACGACGACATTCCGCTTACAAAGGAAGACTTGGGCGACTACGCCGGATACATTTCTCCCGATGACGAGGACATCGACGTAAAAATCACTTACTACAACGAGAAGGCCGTGGGCATCAAGCTTCCCATCAACATCACCCGCACCATCACATACTGCGAGCCTGGAATCAAGGGCGACACTTCCGGAAAGTCTTTAAAGCCTGCCACATTGGACACTGGCGCCGAAGTCAAGGTTCCCCTTTACTGCGACACCAACGACCGCATTGTAATCGACACTCGCGACGGTTCGTTTGTAGAGCGCGCCAAAAACTAATTTTTGGACTGGGAGAAGCGTAAAATGAGAACAAAGTTTTTTGCGGCTTTCGCCTTTTTTGCGCTGGGCCTTTTCGCTTCTCCCGCCGTCTTTGCCGCTCCCGGAACGCCTGTCATTTCCACAAAGACGAACATTTCCCTTCCGCTAAAGAAAAATTCAAAATCGGCGGTTTGCGTCAACCGCAATTTTAATGACACGCAAAAATTTGGCAACGCCCTTTGCGCCGCTTTGGACGATTATTCCTTTGACTGCATGATAAAGCTGGCGGAATTTGTTCCCAAGTCGGCGGTGGTGGGCTACGATTATGTGTGGAGCTTTCAAGTCATCCAATGGACTGACAAAAATTTGGACGATGTTCCGGAAAAAGTAAAGGCCTTGGTTTTGCTTTACGACCGGGACTTTAACTTGCTTTTAAAGTCAAGCCTAAAAATTTCAAAGTCTAAAGATCCGTCGGCGCCCAACTGCCTTGACTTTTTGGTCGGCGAGTATGTAAAGGGCCTTTTTAACGATATTGTGGAAGTGGTTCAAGACGTTCCTGCAAAAGAAAAGCCCGCAAAGCAAAAAAAAGCAAAGAAGAATGAAAAACAAGCTGAATAACGAACTTGCCGTTTGCGGTTTTGCCGCCGTAAAATCTCTTGAAAAGAAAAATCCCGACAGAATAACCCGCCTTTATTTTACGGCGGAACGGGCGCCCCTTTTTGGCGGCTTGTGCAAAAAGCTGGCCGCGCGCAAGGCTCCCTACAATCAAGTCAAAGACCCTTCCGAACTGGAGCGTCTTAGCGGAACAGTCCACCATCAAGGCGTCGTGGCCATGATTGAGTCTCCGCAAATTGTTCGCCTTAACACTGACATCGTTGACCAATGGATAGAAAAAAATCAAAGCGCGCTTTTGCTTGACCGAGTTGGGAACGCCAACAATCTTGGCGCCATTGTCCGAAGCGCGGCCTTTTTTGGAATGAAAAACATTGTAATTCCTGAAGACGAGGCGCAAAGTTCCATCACCACCAGCAGCTACCGCGTGGCCGAGGGCGGAATGGAATTTGTCAACGTTTATTCAATCAAGTCGATTCCGGCGCTTTTGGAAGCGGTAAGGGGCCGCATGGTCTGCGTTGGAACCGCCGTGGACGCAAAGACTCCCCTTTCAAAGCTCCAATTGATTTGCGGCCAAAAGCCAAGCCTTATAATTTTGGGCAACGAAGAGCATGGAATAAGCGCCGCGGTCAAGTCCGCTTGCGACGAGCTGATTGTAATTCCCGCCAACGCCGGCTTTAACGGCCATGTGGCGCCGGTTGAAAGCCTCAATGTGGCTCAAGCCGCCAGCGTCATTTTGTATGAATTGAACAGATAATGGGTTGTATTTTTACATAAAAAAGTTTTACTATTTGAGCAAGGAGAAATAAAATGACAGTTGATGATGCGAAAGTATTTAATACAAAAAAAGAGTTATATGTTCTGTTGCCATTGACAAAAGCTACTGGAAAAATTCGAGTAAAAGAGAGAAATTCTTTTTCAGAATATGGAAATCCTTTTCCCACAAGGAAACGAGAAATTTCATTAAAAAATTATGTTGAGTGGCAAATTGGCTATGATATTTATGTGAATGACGATAATAAAGATAAAACAACGTTAACGAATAAAACTTTTACTAATAATAAAGACGAAGAAAAATATCCATACGAACTTAGTGAAATCATTTATTATTCATTCAAAAATGGATTGATAAAGGAATCTGACATTAAAGCTGTCTATGACAAAGTCAAAAGCATCAAAGATTCGCAATTATTTGATGTCATTGATTCTATGAGGATTACAAGAACGACTCCTATAAAAAAAACAATCAATGGGCTAGATTTTTACGAAATGAAAGTTTCATATCCACTTGTTGTCCATAAATTTGGAAAATATGATATTTATGCAGAAGTTATTAATAGAGAAAAGCAAAGGGCAGTCGGAGTTCAGCCGATGTTGTATGTTTGTCTCCCAATAACTTCATTAGAGTTTGAAACAAATCAAATTGGAAGAGTTTTGAATTCCAAAGAATGTGCCAAATGGATTATTTCAAAAGATGAGGCTAAGCTTGCGCTCGAGCTTTTTAGAATTTTTGGGATGTTGTCAAGCAAACATCGATATGATGTTTGCGCCATTTTAAAAGTTCTTTTTAAGTTCATAAAGTAGAAAAAGAAAAAAAATGAATGTTAACAAGCAAACACACCTGTCAACTGCAAAAAGAATAAACCTTGGCAGTTTTTATACGCCTCGAAAATTTGTTCGAATGGCGTCCGAATGGCTTAAGAATGGGGATATCGACGAGGACTATGTGATAGCTGATTTGTCATGTGGTTATGGAGCGTTTTTTGAACTTTCTTATTTTTTCCCAAATAACAAATATATTGGCAATGACATTGACACGGAAGCCGTGGATTGTGTTCCAAAAAATTTTCAAAATGTTGAGTTGTATAACTTGAATGTGTTTGAGAGTGTTTGTAGAAGTCGCTATGGTATAGAAGACGATGGAAAATTGATTATTGTTGGAAACCCACCATACAATGATGTCACTTCACAAATTAACGCTTCTGTAAAAAAATCCGACATAAAAATGGATATCGATATAAAGACACGAGATTTAGGAATGTCATCGCTTTTGGTTTATTCTAAATTGGAGGCGGATTATGTGTTGGTATTACATCCTTTATCATATTTAATAAAAAAAGCGAATTTTTATTCTTGCAGGAATTTTTTTTCAAACTATAGTATTGTTAATCATATTGTTTTTTCAAGCCAAGAGTTTAGCAATACATCAAAATTTTCAGGATTTCCGATAATAATGGCTTTGTATAAGCGAAATGTGTCACGTGGATTAACTTATGAACAAGTTCGGAATTTTAGTTTTAATACTTTAGAAGGGGTGTCTTTTGTTCTGTCTGATAGAGATTATGTTGCAGATTATATTGAAAAATATCCAACATCCAAAAGGTATGAGCCTGAAATTTTGTTTTATACATTAAGGGATATAAACGCCTTAAAACGTTCAAGGACATTTATAAAAATTCGTGTTGCAAATGCAGTGGATGTAGATCCGGAAAAGCTCTCATACTATTGTTATATAGATTGTTTTAAGGATTTTGCGGAACAACTTCCATATTTTATGGGTAATTTTGACATTCCATTTATAAAAAACACGTTTAATGAGATAAAGGATGATTTAATGGAAATATCATATTTTAAACATCAAGATATTTTCGGAAAAAGAGAAAAGCCAGACGCGATAAAATATAATAGAGTAAAAAAATATATTCAAAATGTTTTAACCTATTCAAAACTAGCCTAATTAACATCCTTGACGATTCCCGCAAATTTTATTACCTTTAAAGTATAACATCATAAATCCATCAGAGGCAAAAAATGGCTAAGTATCAGTTCCAAACGGAAGTAAACCAACTTTTAAAGCTCATCATTCATTCAATGTATTCAAACAAGGACATCTTTTTACGGGAGATTGTTTCAAACGCTTCGGACGCCTTGGACAAATTAAAGTATCTTACGGTCAGCGACGACGCTTACAAGCAGATTAAGTTTGACCCCAGAATCGACATAACCTTTGACGAAAAAGAAGCGGTTCTTACAGTTCAGGACAGCGGAATCGGAATGAATTCCGACGACCTTACAAACAATCTTGGAACAATCGCCCGCTCCGGCACCAAAGCCTTTTTGGAAAAACTTTCCAGCGACGCCGCCAAGGATTCGGCGCTTATCGGCCAGTTTGGCGTGGGCTTTTATTCGGCGTTTATGGCCGCCAAGGAAATTGTGGTTTACACCCGCCGCGCCGGAGACCAAGACAAAAAAATTTACAAGTGGTCCAGCGACGGAACCAACGCTTACGACATTGAAGAAATCGCGGCGGATTCGGACGAGGCAAAAAAGTACGGCTTTGACAACGCCGACAAAACTGGTTCGGCCATTGAAATGCGCCTTAACGACGAAAGCAAGGAGTACGCCGCGCGCTGGAAGATTGAGGAATTAATCAAGCGCTATTCCGACCACATAGCCTTCCCAATTTACTTGCATTACGTTCAGAACAAGTACGACGACAAGGGAAATGTCACTTCTTCCGAAAACAAAGTGGACCAAGTCAACTCAGCCTCCGCCTTGTGGAAGCGAAGCAAGTCGGAACTTAAGGAAAAGGACTACAACGACTTTTACCAAACAATCGCCCACGACGGCCAAGACCCTCTTCACTATGTCCACACTCACGCGGAGGGAACGCAAGAATACACGATGCTTTTCTACGTTCCGCAGACAGCGCCATTTGACATGTATCAGGCGGACTACAAGAGCGGCGTAAAGCTGTACGTAAAGCGCGTCTTTATCACCGACGACGACCGGGAGCTTTTGCCGGCCTACTTGCGCTTTGTTCGCGGCATTATCGACAGCGAGGATTTGCCGCTTAACGTCAGCCGCGAGATTTTGCAGCAAAACAGAATTCTTGAAACAATCAAAACCGCTTCCGTAAAAAAGTTGCTGGGCGAATTTAAAAATATGGGCGAGGAAGCCGACAAGGCGCGCAAAGCGGAAAAGCCGACCGACGACGAAAAGAAGGCGATTGAAAAATGGAATAAGTTTGTCAAGAACTACAACCGCCCGATGAAGGAAGGTTTGTACGGCGACTACGCCAACCGCGACGAAATCGCCGAAATTATTCGCTTTAAGTCAACCGACCCCAGCGGAACTGGAGAGGACAAGTGGACAAGCTTTGCCGATTATGTACAGCGAATGAAGCCCAACCAAAAGGCAATTTACTACATCACCGGCGGCGACGAAGAAAATTTGCGCAAGAGTCCGCTTTTGGAAGCCTACACAAAGAAGGGATTTGAAGTTCTTATCCTTGACGGCGACATTGACGAAATTGTAATTCCGGGCTACGGAAAATACAAAGACTTTGAGCTTAAGGCCGTGAACCGCGCCGGAAGCGACGAAGAGCTTGGCGTTGACAAGGCCGAAGCCGAAAAGAAGGAAAAAGACTTTAAGCCTGTTGTGGAAAAGCTTAAGAAGGCTTTGGGCGACCGCGTAAAGGACGTAAAGCTTTCAAACCGCTTGACCGACAGCCCCTGTTGCATTGTCATCGACGAAAACGATCCGTCGCTTCAGATGGAGCGCATGATGAAAGCCATGGGTCAGGGCGGACCAAGCATGGTAAAACCCATTTTGGAAGTCAACGCCGACCACGCCATTTTGCAAAAGGTCAAGGCCACCGACGACGAAGCGCTTATCGGCGACATCGCCACGGTTTTGCTTGACCAAGCCTTGTTGCTTGGCGGCGCGGAAATCAAAGACCCCGCCGACTTTGTAAAGAAGTTGAATAAGTTGATTGCGGCGCAATAATAGTTGTCGCGCAAAAAAAGGCCCGCCAAAAACGGCGGGCTTTTTTGTTGAACGATGTCAATTTCGGCGCGAAAATTTTTATCGCGCCGAAAAACGAGCGAGTCAAGGCCTTGAGTGTCAGCGCGCCTTGACCGCCAGTATAGCGGTTCGCATTGCCAGTACGCCGCGTGAGCGGCGAGTGGATTTTTCCGCTAGCAAACGCCGCTTTCAATAACGGCCCGCATGTCGTCGGTCAAATGTTTGGCGGCGATGGATTCGCTTAGGCCTTGGTATTTTTCCATTGAGATTTGCGGCAAAACTTTGAACTCGTATTTGTAACGCTCTTTTGGGTTGACCAAAAGCATCGGCTCGCCCTTGCCAAGGCCGTATTTGTCGTTTCCGCCTATGTGGAGGGGCTGGACATTGGCGCCGGCGGCCAGCGCGATTCTGGCCGCGCCCTTTTTGTATTGGTTTGTTCCGTGGCGGGGAGTGCGGGTTCCTTCCGGGAAAATAATCAAGTTGCCGCCGTTATGCAAAGATTCCACGCATTCATTTTGCATTGTTTCAAAGTCAATGTTGTTTGTGATGTAAAGCGCTTGGACAATGGCGCTGACCAAGGATTTTTTGAGGCCCGCCTTTACAATGCAGTCCGCGTCGCGGGTAAAAGTCAAAATGTAAATTACGTCCAAAAGGGAAGGGTGGTTGGCCACAATTACGCAGCCCTTTAAGGCGCGCATGGTCTTTAGGTCGTCAATTTTGTAGGTGGAAATTCTAATCCAAGCCATGACATGAATGTAAAAGTCCAAGACAACGGAAATGAAAACATGGCCGGTTTTTTTAAAGGCTTTTTTGTCACGAATGAAAAGGCGCAAGAGGGGAAAAACAATCAAGCCGATTATGACGCTGCCAATGCCAAAAAAAACTACGACAAAGGCTTTTCTTATGACGCGCCAAAGCCAGGCTGGATAGTTTGTAATTTTGGGCAAATCGTCTTGGGCCATAAAATCCTACTTTTTGAATCGCTGAATGAATTCCTGCGGCGAGCGTGGAATGTCCTTTATGTTTAATTCTATACCATTATTTATTTTTTGTGAAGAAAGAAGCGCGGCAAACGCCAGCGGCTGATTTTTGCCGTCAAAAACATCTTTGTAATAGTCGGGAACATTTTCGTCGGCGTAAATCAAAAGAATTTTGTCTTCCCTGCCGCAAAGAACGGGCGCGGCGGCCGCCAAAAGGCCGTCCTTAAAATTTCTTTGGCTTGGAAAAACGCAAGTGTAGCCTCCCTTTAGTCCCAAAGCGATTGTGGCTTGCGCTATGGCCGCGTTAAATACCGAAAGGGAAAAGGCCGCCGGCGTTATCGAATCCTCTTGAATAAGGCTTTTGTTCACCTTGAATTCCCGTTCCAATTCTCCGCGGAAGGAAAGAAAAACAATTTTAACGCTTTTGTCTTCGCCGGATTTTTCAAAAAAATCATGGGCGGCCTGAACGGTTATCTTTGTAAGCTGGCTTAAGCGGCGGCGAAAAATAGGCTCTGTCCATTCAAGTTTGGGGCTGGCCGACAAGTCTTCCGCCGGCGGCTCCCAAACGCATAGATTGCTCATGAACATTATTTTTTCCTAAAAACCAAAAGGGAATAGCAGTTGCTTCCCAAATTGTGGTGGGCGGTTTTAAGCTCAAAGCCGCCGGCCTCAATCGCGTCAACCAATTCTTGAAAGCGGTACATTTTGCTGTTGCCGTTGGCCATGCAAGTAAAGTAAAGGCTTGTGGCTTGCAATGAATAGGATTCCGCCTCAAAGCGCTGCTGGTCCCAAAGGGGTTCCAAAACGTAAACGTTTGTGTTTTGGTTTGCCGCCCCATGGACTTTCTTTAATATTTTTGTCACTTGATGAAGGCTAAAGCAGTCCAAGAATTGGCTCATCCAAACGGCGTCGGGATTTGCCGGAAGAACAGTATTTTGGTCCAAAATGTTTCCGGCGTAAGTTGAGATGCGGTGGGAAAAACCGGCGGCGGCTGCGTTTTTTTCAGCCACGGCGGTTTGGCCCGGCAAGTCGATTATTTTAACATGAACGTCCGGGTCGTATTTGCAAGAGGCGATGGCCCATTTTGCCGTGTTGCCGCCGATGTCAAAAAGAACTTTTGGCTTTTGAGCGTAAACAATGGGAAGCGCCTGGGGAAAGGCTATGTCGCTGTAAAAGTGGTCAAAGTCGAACCAAGATTTTTTTTCTTTGTCGGGAAGGGTTGAAAGCGCTTCGTAGATGGTTGTCCACTGGCTTCCAAAAACTTTAAGGCCTTCCGGCTTTCCGTTCTTTACAGAGTCGGCCAAGTCAAAGGCGCCCTTGTAGCAAATGTCGTTGGTAAAGTTGAAGTTGACTTTTGTCAAATTGTCTTCAAGCAAGAACCAGCCGATTTTGCCTAGGAAAAGTTTTTCAGTCGCGTCGATAGTTTTCAATTTGAGGACATTCATTCCAACGGCCATTTCGCAAAGAACTTTCACGCCGTATTCGGAGACTTTTGTTTTTTCGCAAATGTCGGAGACAGAAACGCCCTTGTCCCCCGCGTCGCTTATGGCTTGCATGATTCCCAGCTCAAGCAAGGCTCGGACGGCTTGAAAGCACAAGGGCGCGAAGGCTATTTTTTGCGCCTCAAATTTCGCGTCTATCGCGGAAATTTTGTCTTCCGCAAATTTTTGCATGTCAAAGGCTGATGTCTTTTTCATAATATAAAATAATATCAGTTTGTCGCCAATTAATCAACCGACAAAATTTCCTTCATTTGATTCATCATTTCAACTCGACAGACGGCGTAAAAATGGACGTTCACTTCGTCGTCCGTAATTGGAATGGAAACGCGGCCTGATTTTTTTATGCTCGGAAGGTGGGCGGCCTTTTCGCTGTAGTCGGTCACAAACGAAGGCAGGGTGGAATGCTCGATGATGTCCCGCAGGTCGGCTATGTCTTTTTGTTCGATGAACTTGGCGCCGGGAATCATGTTCCGCTTTATTTTTGACCAAAAGCCAAGATTGGAAAGCATTATAAAAGTTTCGTCGGCAAGGTCTTTTAGGCAGACGGTGGAATTTTTTGCCAGCCTGTGTCCCTTTGGAAGAAAGGCCTTTAAATGCTCTTCAAAAAATTCCTTTGCATAAAAGCGCTCGTCGGCGCGATTTTTTGTGGTGATGATGATTTGGAATTTATCTTTTTCCAGCGCGGAAAAAAGCTCGTCGTTTTCGCTTTCTATTTGGCTTGTGATTTTTGTTTTGGGAAAAACTTTTGCAAAGCGCTCTATAAGAATGTGCAGCGGCATTGGCGCAATTGAAGCAATTTTAATTTCCCGGGTCTTGTTGTAAAAAT
>CALDIB010000008.1 GCA_937902125.1 uncultured Treponema sp. | reverse complement strand
TTAGCACAAATTCGTTATTTTTTCTCCTCCGTGTCTAAATCTGAGGCTTATTATACTTTTCCAGGCCGCCGATTTCATTTGTACAATGCAGCTTGTAAAATTGAAACTTGAAAACAACTTGTTTTCAAAATCCGAAATGATTTTTTTTGGAAATAAGCGCGACCTAAAACAGAATTATCTGAATCCACTAAAGAAAAAAGAATGGGAATGACACAAAAACTTTACAAGTTCACGGCAAAGGAACTTGATGAAGAGACAGGGCTTTATTATTATGAAGCTAGATACCTTGACCCAAAGTTTAGCCGCTGGATAAGTACTGACCCTGCGCTGGGCGAGTATATTCCGCAGGCTCCAGTCAGCGACGAGGCGAAAAAGCACAACCAGAATCTTCCGGGCATGGGCGGTGTGTTCAATACAGTCAACCTGAACTTGTACCACTATGCAGCGAACAATCCGGTTAAGTACACAGATCCGGATGGAAATTTCGATTTACCATACATGTCCCCAAAAGATTTTTTTAGCTTTCTTTTTAAATATGATAGTGGGGCTAAGACTTTAAAATTATATGCTGATGCAGCTAGCGGTGATAAAAATGCTCAGGCATTGGCTAAGGCTGTTACGATAGAGGCTGAAAAAGAAATTGCAGCAGAAGGATTAGAAGTAACAGCTGATGTTGCAGGTTTTGTTTCAGAAGCAACGGGTGATATGGCTCTTGCGGCTGTTGTCGTTCAGCCAGAAGTGGCTGGTGGCTTAGAAACAGCATCAGATATTTCTTCTGGCATTGAAGTAGGTGCAAGAGGATTAAAGGCTGCTATTACAAAAGATCCTAAGGACTTTGAAAAAGCTAAAAAAACGGGAATTAAAAATGGTGCAAGTTGGTTTGTAGGATTTAGTTTAGGAACACCAGCTAAAAAAATATCTGATGAAGCTTCAACTGCTATAGGAGGTATGTCTAGTAAAATAACCGGGAAAATTGTTGATTCCGTTGAAAAAAATCATAAGGAGGATTAGTAATGACATTTTGGTTTTTATGGATTCTCTCTTTGATTGAAGGCGGATTGTTTTTTGCACTTTTTTATACAAAAAACCAAATTATTGTTTTTCCTCTAATTATAATTGGAATCATAATTTTTTCTAATGAAGTATATGAAAATATATATAAAAAAGTAGGTAATAAACCACTTTTTGCAAAAGCTGGTTGTATTTTATTTATCGAAATTTTACTTTTCATAAATTATTTTACTGGTTTTATTGATTATATATTTGAATAAATGAATTCCCGGTAAGCGATTGTAGTGGCTCGCCTGCGGCGAGTTCCGAAGCGGATTGGCAACGAAGCTTCAAGCCGCGTAGGAATGTAACGGTTTATTCTTCGGCAACAGCGCCATTTTTTTTATAAAAAACTGCAAATTCCTTAATTTTTGTGCTATAATACTATTATAAAAGGAGTTGTTCTTATGATAAATGTTTGGATAGACGAGTTTACGCCTTGCCTAAAAGATTCAACAACAGGCGAAATTGTTCAAACGGAAGTCATAAGAATAAAACGAAAGTCCTTTTTAAAAAAATATAACGAAAAGAACGGCTGGTATGTTAATTGGGCAGATTTGGTTGATGAAAATGAGGTTTATGCTCTTGTAGTGGAAGGCTCGGTTGATATTCAAGGATTGGTAGCGCTAGCAAGAAATGAAGATATGCAGGCGGTCTATATCTGCTGGATGTGTGCCAATCCTCAGAATAACAAAGAAATTGTTGAGCAGGTAAAGTATACCGGCGTTGGAGGTCATCTGTTTGCAATAGCGGCGAAGAAGTCATGCGATTTTGGATATGATGGTCTTATGACAGGATTTGCCGCAAACAAAAAACTGCTGGAGCATTACTGCAAGGTCTTTAATGCGGAACATATTGGAATTCTTCATCCATTTCAGTTTGCTATTGATGAAGAAAATGCGAAAAAGATAATGGAGGTATATGATTATGAATGGACTGATGAACAGATATAAAAACTCGTTGAAAAACACACCTAAACCGATATTGCCTTCAAAACTACAAAAGACACGACTTGATTTAAAAGGTTTAATGGCTTACGCGAAAAATCAGAATGTTTCACCTGCTGATTTGAGCGAACAGGAAAAAAAACAATTTATTTTTTCATAATAAAAAAAAATGATTGATTTTTTTTTCGGTTAGCGATTGTAGCAGCTCGTCTTTAGGCGAGTTCCGAAGTGGATTGGCAACGAAGCTTCAAGCCGCGTAGGAATGTAACGGTTTATTCTTTTGCAGATACGCTATTTTTTTATAAAAAACTGCAAATGCCCTTGTGAAAGGAGTAAAAGCAGTTGATAAAGCAAATGATATAGCAGGAAAAGCCAGTTTAGGAAAACAAAGTTATGATACAGCTAAAGAAACTTTTGATGTTGTAAAAGAGAGTGTAGGTAATAATTCTGTGAAAAACACACAAGACGAAAAACAGAATGAAGGTGTGGAATAATGAAAAAAGAATCCTTAAATTACACTTTTCAATTATTTTTATTTCCTGGTATATGTGTTTTAGGGCTGATAATTTCTCTTATAATAAAAAAAATAAATATTATGCCTGTTTTTTATGGATTAAGCGCTTGTTTGCGAGCATTTTTTTCCTTTTGTAGAGAAATCTATGGCAAAGGACATTGGTATTCAAAGAAAGAACGAATATTAGATGGTATTGTTTTTATAATTATTGGTATGATAGGGGTTACAGAAAGGAAAAAAACAAAGCATGGGGCTTTCTCCAGGCTCTCCGTCAATTCTGTAGAAAAGATGATTCGGGAAATAGGTGTGAAGACAGAGATAGAGCATGTTCACCCCCACAGATTCCGACGTACAATGGCAACTCGTGCCATAGACAAAGGAATGCCTATAGAACAGGTTCAGGTATTGCTTGGCCATACGAAGATAGACACCACGCTTCGCTATGCCAATGTCCAGCAAGCCAATGTTCAGCATTCACATCAAAAATTTGTATGTTAAAAACAGCCGTCAAAGGAAATTGCATCCTTTGACGACTGGACGGCGCAGTCTTTTTTACGCGCTTACGCTGACGACGCCGCTAAAGGCTTCGACAACGCTCTTGCGGCTTTTGTCCTTGCCAAGGTAAGCCGTGCGCAGGCAGAGCCGGTAATTTCCGGCGGCAAGCGTTTCGGGAACAAAAAAGTTAAGCTCCGTCGGCTTGTTGCGGAACAGGGCCTGGCCGTCAACCTTGACCCATTCGCTTTCGTCGCCGCTTTCTTTTCCGTCCGCGTCCACGGGAGCGAACCAAACTCCGCCCTCGTCTCCGCCAATCTTTAGACGGCTTCCCTTGACGCGGCAGGGTTTTCCGCAAGTCAATGCGTCTTTACCGCCAGCGTTGGAAAGGTCGGCGATTTCTGTAATCTCCGGGCTTCCGTCGGCGTAGACAACCTTGTCCACGCTAAGCGAAGACAGAGCGCTGTTGGCCAGCTCCGTCGGGGCGAACTTTATGTAAAAGTTTCCCTTTTCGGACACATCGCTTTTCCCCTTAGCATTGCACTTCATAGCGATGTACATGGTGCCAAGGTCAAGGACATTGACCGCCTTTCCCTGCTCAAGCATCTTGAGGATTTTCTTTTGGATTAGAATCGCCGCGAACTGGAGCATGTAAGGATCCATGCCTTTGTTGTCCTCCGCGATTTCCGAAAGGATGTTCTTGAATGTGGCTGTATTGCGCGTAACAGTCGCGTAATAAGTTCCGTCTTTGATGAAGTTGTTCTCTCTCAACGTCACGCTTAAAATCGATGAGCTGTTCTCCAGCGTCGAAATGTTTTCCATAATGGCTATTCTCCTTCTGCCTTTTTTTCTTCGGGCGGCAGTCCCTGTTTGCGTTTAAAATTTTCTTTTCTTTAGTTGGGTTCAGCCCTTGCAAAAAAACGCGAAATGGGATAGGATAAGCCTATGATGTGGGGTAGGCTTGTTCCTTTCCCGCCGCTTAAGGGCTTAAAACTATTGCCGTAGTTTTAAGCCTTTTTTTTCACAAGGGCATGGACAATCACACCGCGCATGCTTCAACCTCCTTTTTTACGTCACAATTAGCGCCGTCAAGAACTTCCAAAAGGCTCTTTCCGGCGGTTTTTACAAGCCCGCACATAAACTGCACAAGCGGCCTCACAAAGTACTGTTGGACGACTTCGTCCTCGGTCTTCCCTTGCACAAGACGCTCCGGACACATCACAAGAGATGTGATTCTGTCGGTTTGGATCTCATGCTTCTTCATCTCGCTAGAGTTGGCTTTGCACAGCTCAGTCTTGAAGTCTACGCATTTTATCGCGTCAAGAAACCTCATTATTATGGACTGTATGCAATGCACGACCTCGTGGGCAATGGTGATGGTGTCCATTGCGTTTCCTTCCAGCGCTCCATCGTAAACGTCGCTTCTTATTACGATTTTGTTCGCCAAGGGATTGTAGTAGGCTGGCATGTATTCCCCGTACTTCCAAAGCGACTTTTCCGCAATCTCGTAGTTGAATGAATTATCAAAAAACGGAATAATGTTTTCCATGACGAAAATAGGCTCAAATCTGCCGTCCGTGCCGCATCCGCACAACAACCGCAGCCAAAACGCCGCGATGTTGATTCCGTCTTCCGTAAGGACTAATGTTTCCGCATGCTTTTCATACTGCCGCTCTTCCATTAAAACACTCTCCCGAACTTTCAAACCTTTTCAAAAGTTCTTTCAACTCTTTCACTTGTTCGACGCTGAGTCTTGAAAAATCTCGCGCGAACATGACCGCGGTTTCTACGTAATCCGCCTCTGTCTTTTGTTCGTTGAACTTTACATCTACCGCCCCCTTTACTTTAGCCTTGGCCTCGTCCAGGCCATTCTTTTGCGCCTCGTCCAGTCCGTATTCCGCGGCAATCTTTGCCGTGAAGTCGTCAGGAATTTCGCGCAATCCATTCTCTATGGAAGACAGGTAGGCGGCGCTGACTTTTAGCCGCTTTGCCATGTCCCCCAAAACCTCCGAACAGTCAATCCGCATCTTTCGTAAGATTTTGCCGAACGCTGTTACTTCTGCCATAACTCCGTACCATCCTGTTTTTTGTCTCCCCCCAGAAATCCAACGGATTCCGACATTATGTCTGATGGTTTAGCACATGCTTATAATATACAAAGGTTTTGTGAAAATGTCAATAGAAAAATGAAAATTTATTTACATATTTGTAAATAAATTATTTTGTTTTATGAAACGAACTGTGGAGTGACACTCCATAAAATGGCGCGTAATACTCCACGGTTTGTGGAAAACCACGAAATATTTTGTGGAGCGCATAGAAACTTTTTGTGGGCAATTGATGTTTTGTCCCCCTTGCGCTACATTACATTCATGTTCCTAAACTACCTTTGGATTTTCTTTATCAGCATGATTCCCTTGATTGAGCTGCGCGGCGCCATTCCAGTTTCCCAAGCCTTGGGCTTGCCTATAATTCCCTCTTACGCCGTTTGCATTATAGGAAATATGCTCCCAGTTCCAATTATTTTTTTGTTCGCGCGGCGCTTTTTGGAATGGGGACAGGACAAAAAATTGATTGGCGGCGTATGCCAATTTTTTTTAACAAAGGGAAGCGGCGCCGGAAAAAAAATGCAGGCCAAAGCCGGCCGCACGCTTTTTGTGGCGCTTTTTTTGTTTGTCGGAATTCCGCTCCCTGGAACCGGAGCCTGGACAGGAACTTTGGCCGCCAGCCTTTTGGACATGGACTTTAAGCAAACGGTTATCGCCGTCACCCTTGGCGTTTTATTGGCCGGAGCGATTATGATGGCATTAAGCTTCGGACTCTTTGGCGCCATTCTCGGCGGCTGATTGCCCAAACCGGCTAGCGTTTTCTAACAAGCAACAAATTGTGAATTCTTTTTCCGCTTGAATCCACAGTGTCCAAACTAATCGTATTCCCGCTAACATCCCTAAAGCTATAAACAGTCTTGTTCTTTAGCATTGAAATTCCGTTTACCATAACAGCTCCAAATTCAGAGTCGCTCCAGCTTGCCACGCAAAGTTCAATTTCAGAAGCGGGAATGTCATAGTAATAAGTCTTTACGCCGCTTCCGCTTTCAACGCTTATCGACGAACATTTGTAATAGCCTTTTTTTCCGACAAAAATCAAAGACGTGTCTCCGTTATAAGCGCTCGCTGGAACTTGCGTTCCGTTTATCAAAGCGGCCGTTTCTTGGCTTGAATAAGGCGGCTGGCCTTGATTTTGGTTTTCTGTTTGTTCGGAATTTTGCGTCTGGCTTGAGCCTGGCGTTTCTGTCGGAGTTTGAACTGTGGAGCCTCCGCCGTTTGAGGAATTTCCCGTTCCGGAAGAGCCGCCTGAAGGAGCCGGTGTTTGTTGGCTTGGCGTTTTTTCTTGCGGAAGCCTTACAAGGCATGTTTTTGACGAAGACAAGACGGCATACGAATTGTCAGAAAGGTTTCTCAGCGCAAAAGCAATTGGAACCATGCTGTTGACATCGAGTGACATGCTTGTTCCCAACTTTATCCAATTGAAAATTCCGTCAAGGTCGCTAACCGAATAAATTTTTTCGGAAACCGTTATCGAGCGGATTGTGGTTCCGTTTTTTGCCCACTTGGCGCTAATGTCGGGATTTGCCCTCATTCCGCTTGAGCCTTTGTTTTTTGAATCTCGCGGTCTTGCAGAAATAAAGTCTTTTACTATTTCTTCGCTTGTTAAATCCGAGCAAACCACAAAATACGCTTGCCGTCCATAATCCACCGACGAAACATAATACGGCGCCACGCTCTTTAGCATCGAAGCCGTAGCGGTCTTTTGGTCCACCGCAAAAAAATCAAAGGGAAACTGCGGCGGATCAACATTGGCAGAATAAAATTTTTGCCTGACCTTTATAAGCGTGCAGCTTTTTTCGGAATTCCAATTGTATGAATTGAGCGCGTAAGAAACCTTGTCCCGCGCGGCGCCCATTCCGGTCGAAATCGCCAAGTCTTCCAAAGAATAAATTTTTTGAAACTCGTAATCGCAATCCGCGCCCAAATAAGAGGCGCATTGGCTTGCCATTCTTCTGACTTCTTTTGTTGAAAGAATTCCGTCGTTGGGATTGCTAAGGCTGCCTTTAGCCAGCGTTCTTCCGTCAAAATTCAAATGGCAGTCAATCGGCAGCCTTGAGGCGTAGGCAAACGGCAAAAATGATTGGCTTGCAATTGTATCGCCGTCCAGCAAAGCGCCTGGATAGATTATTTTTTCCATTGACGGAAGGTAAACGCCAAAATCCGATGTGGCAGCGCGAATTAAAAGCCGGCCAGTTCCGTCTCCGTTAGGCGTTAAGTTTCTTGAAACGGAAAACTTTGAGTAGCTTCCGCTTGAAAGGCTATCGCTTGCGTAATAGGCGCCCTTGCTCAAAGACACAAGCCTTTTGTAAAAGCCGTAAAGGGCGCTTTCATAGGGAGCGTTTTTATAGTTTCCAAGTTCTTCAAAAAGGCGGCCCGCTTCCGCATACGAAGCCAAAGTCCGCTCGTTTCGGTAAATGTAAGCCAAGTGATATTTCACTTCCAAAATTTGTTCGGCCGCGTCCTTGTAATTTCCAGCATAAGACAAATATTTTATCGCTTCCTTAAAGTCTTCTTTTGTTCTTGCCTGGCCAAGCAAAACCATAGCGATTTCATAGCTTATAATTTGAACCCTGGAATCGCTGTCCTTGTAATTTCTCACCCAAACGCTTGCGTTTTGATACCAAAAAATCGCCTCTTTGTTTCCCTCAACTGTATTCAAACGCTCGCTTTCTTGGCCGTTAAGGTAGCACAATTCCGCGCATTTTGGTCCCGCTTGTCCAAGTCCGCCATAAGTCAAATCGGAGCGCTTGTAAAAGTCGATGAGCCAAATTCTTTCTTGAATGTCTTTTCCTGGATAAAAAGCCTCGGGAATGTTGTAGTAAAATTCCGCGAGACTTCGCTTGGACTCGTTGTACATTCCGGCAAAATCGTCGGTGTATTTTACAACTTCATGTTCGCCGGAATTCTCGTCATAAAGCGTCCGCGGCAAAACAGAAACGGCCCTTTTTATTCTTGCCAAACCGCTGTAAGCCAAAACGACGCTTTCGCCTTTTCTAATTACATTCGCGATGTCGGGATGACTCAAAATATTTTTTATGCTGGAACAAGATTCGCCGCATTTTTTTATCGCTTGAATTTCCGTCGTCGAATACTTTGCGGCAAAATCTTTTCTAATTTGCCCTACGCTTTCCTGCGGCTTCATCTCCTCCACGGTGGAAGGATAGATTTCGATAAAAAGCGAAATCGCTTCCGCTTCGTCCTTCTTGCCGATTATCATTTTGCAAAGAAGCTCAATGGCGCTCACTTTGTCGCCGGACAAAATTAAATTTCTGGCACGCTTTACCGTAACGCAACTGCAAAGGCCAAGGCAGAGCAAAAGCGCCATGGCAAAAAGAGACGAATGTTTTTTCATGCAAAACCCCTTTGCTTCGGTTAGAGCGCGGCGCTTTCTTGGTCGTCTTTGGCGGGAGTGTCTTCGTCCTTTTCAACTTTGAACAAACTAATTTCGCCGCTTACGCGCTCAATGCTGTCGCTGTTTTCTCTTGTAACATTGTTGACTTCTTGCATAGAGTTGTTGATTTCGTTAACGCCCACGCTGATTTCATTCATGGCTCCGTTAATTTGCTGAGTCACGTCGGCAAGCTTTTTCATTTCCTCAAGCAATCTCTTTTCGCCGCTTGCCATAATCTCCGCGCTTTCCTTAACTTCGGCGGTAATCGAATTGATGTCGCGAATGGCTTCCAAAACCTGCTTTCCGCCTTCGGTCTGCTCGTCCATAGCCGCCTTGATTTCGTCTTCCTGAATCTTTACAGTCTGGGTGTTGCTGAAAATTGTGTCAAACTGCGTCTGCGTCTGAGACGCGTCTTGAACCATGGAATCAATTTGCTCCCGCATTCGCTTCATTACATTGCTGATGTTTTTACCCTGCTTGTTGGAGTCTTCGGCAAGCTTTCTGATTTCGTCGGCGACAACCGCAAAGCCCTTTCCGGCCTCTCCCGCGTGCGCGGCCTCGATGGCGGCGTTCATAGACAAAAGGTTTGTCTGTCGGGCGATGTTTTGGATTATCGTACTGGCCTCAATCAAGCCGGCCGAATCTTCCGCAATCTTTTTTGTCATCTCGACGCTCTTAAAAACAATTTCTTTTCCGATAGCGGCGGAATCAGACAAAAGCTGGACGCTCTGAGAGTTCTTGGCCAAAATGCTGTTGACCGAATTGATGTTTGAAACCATTTGTTCCACCGCGGCGGAAGAACGAGAAACGCTTTCGGACTGGGATTCTATGTTGCCGGTCAATTTTTCGATGCTTTCGCTGATTTCGTTAAGCGTTACGTTGGCCTCCTGCACTCCGGCCGTCTGGTTGCCCACATCATTTTTAACGCTTTCGATATTGGCGCTAATTTCCGTTACCGCGTTGGCAACATCGTCCATATTGTTTGAAAGGTTGCGGCCGATTGTTTGCATGTTTCCGGACTCGACGATTATAGACTTCATGGACTTGGCGATTTTTTCTATCGTAAGGTTAAAGTATTCAGAAAGACGGCCAATTTCGTCCTTGGTCTTAACAGGCAGGCGAACTGTAAGGTCGCCGTCGCCTTCGGAAATGTTTTTGAGAATGCCGGTAATTTCTATGATTGGCTTTGTAAAGCTGCGCGCCAACACGCTGGCCACCAAAATGGAAATTATAATTCCCAAAACCAAGGCCACGACAACAGCTTCGATAATCTTTGTCGTTCCTCCGTTTATAACGGACATAGGAATCACCAAAACATAGTCCAAAGAATAGTAGTCATTTGAAGAGGGCAGAATGCGGATTTCGCATTTTGTTCCGTCAAGCATTTTGTCGCGCGTGGTCGTGTAGGCGCCGGGCGCGAAATTTTCCACGCTCTTTATTCCAATGTCGTTCACTTTTTGAAGGGAAAGTTCGTCGGCAAAGGGGTTTAGCAAAATGTTGCAGTCTTGGTCAACAAGAATGTATTTGATGTCGCCCATGCTGGTGGAATCTCCCAAAAGGATTCCAAACTGCCGCGCGTCAATTTCAAAGGCGGCCACGCCCGCAATGTCTCCGTTTTCGTCGTAAATAGTTTTTGAAGCCGTAAAGGCCAAAGAACCGTCGGACAATTCGTGCATGGTAGAAAAGCGGGCCACGCCTTCATAGTCAATGGCGTCGATGTACCAAGACTCTTCGTATGGATCCAACGGCTCAAATTCTTCTGGATAATAAAAACATTCGCCGCTGTCCACCAAAGTAATTGACGCGGCCAAAATTGTTTCGTTGTTGTCAACAAAATTCATTTCATAGCCGGTTAAAGTTTCCTTCATATCAAAAGCGTTGTCTTTCGCCATCAAATAGGCGTTTCCCAGCAAAGAAAGCTCCGCGTCGGAACCCGTTAAAAAAGCTGAGATTGTCGTGTCGGTCAGGCGCATTATGTTTCCTAAGTTTTCGGTAAACTGAATGTCATTGACAGACTTTTCGCGGACATATACCATAATGCCCAGCGCGACCAAAAGGGATATGGTCATAATGTTTATTCCGGCCACGATTTTTCCGGCCAAAGTCTTTTCTTTTTTTACGCCCGGCATTTTAATTTTTTTCTCTCTCATAAAGATTCCCCAACATGACAGCTAAATAATAGGTTGAATGTCTAGTTTTAGAAAATACTTGTCATTGCCGCGCTTGACACGGCATTCTTTTGTCATTGCCGTACTTGATACGGCAATCTTTCAAAAGATTATCGGGTCAAGCCCGATAATGACAGTTTTCGAACAAGTCTATTATAGCGCGCTATTAAAAAAAATAAAAGTGTCATTG
>CALDIB010000007.1 GCA_937902125.1 uncultured Treponema sp. | reverse complement strand
CCCAGCCGCCGCTCCCGCGGCCGAAGCTCCTGCCGAGGCTCCCGCAGCGGACGCCGCTCCGCAGGCGTAAAATTAGACTTGCGACGTTTTGAGCCGAAGTTTTTCGGAGGCTCAAAGCTCGACGCGAAAGTTCGCAAGGGCTTTCGCAAACCGCAGTCAGGCTTCAAACAGCTACCAACTGTCTGCGGATAAAAAGTTCAAGAGCCTTTCTTGGAAGGGCTTTTGGCCGCGGCGGATTTCCGCAGCGAACATCAAATTATTTTATGGAGAAGACAATATGGCAGCTTTGACAAATGATCAGATTTTGGACGCGATCGCGTCAATGAGCGTTCTGGAAGCCTCAGAACTCGTAAAGGCTATGGAAGAAAAGTTCGGCGTAACAGCCGCTGTAGCCGTAGCCGCAGGTCCCGCCGCTGGCGGAGCCGCTGGAGCCGCCGCCGAGGACGAGCAGACAGAATTCGCTGTTAGCTTGGATTCATTCGACGCCGCCAAGAAGATTGGCGTTATCAAGGCCGTTAAGGCTCTTACAAACCTCGGACTTGGCGAAGCCAAGGCTTTGGTTGAAGGCGCCCCGAAAGTCCTCAAAGAGGGCTTGAGCAAGGCTGACGCCGACAAGTGGATTGCCGACATCACAGCCGCCGGCGGAAAGGCGTCTAAAAAATAAGGCGAGGCCTTATTTTTTAGATATCGAGAATTTGGAAGCCGCAACGCGTCTTCCAAATTCTCGCAAGTTTTCAACTCCCGCATTTTTTTGCGGGGGCGTTGCCTTTTGTCGGGCTTGACCCGGCAATCTTTTTTTTGTTCTTTTATTTTTACAAGTGATTTTTGGCGGATTTTTTTGTGCTGAACGGAGTTTCCGTTTGTAGCAAAGAATTCAGACCTTATTAAAAAACGGGGGACCTTAATGTTCGCAAAAAGCCGGACAATCAACCGTCAATACTATGGAAAGGACATCAAGTCTTCAATGGATGTCCCAAATCTTATCGACATTCAAACAGCGTCGTATGAATACTTCCTTCAGCGAAAAAATTTGGAAGAAGGAAAGCCGCTTGAAAACCAAGGCTTGCAAGAAGCCTTTTTGAGCGCCTTCCCAATCGAAAGCCCCAATGGGGACATGACGCTTGACTATGAATTTTATCAATTGGATTTTGAGGGAATCAAATTTTCGGAGTTGGAGTGCAAGCAAAAAGGCCTCACTTATTCCGTTCCCTTAAAGGCGCGCATCGACCTTAACTTTAAGGAAACCGGCGCCATTCTCCAAAAAGACATATACATGGGCGACATTCCCCTTATGACAGACAGGGGAACTTTTATAATCAACGGCGCCGAGCGCGTCGTCGTTTCCCAGATTCACCGTTCGCCCGGCGTAATCTTCAACCATGACAAGGGCGTTTGGGGAAGCCGAATCATTCCCTACCGCGGCTCTTGGCTTGAGTTTGAGATTGACCAAAAAAAGGAATTGATTTTTGCCAAGATCGACCGCAAGAAAAAAATTTTGGGAACTATTTTCCTTCGCGCCTTAGGCTTTGAAAGCCGCGAAGAAATCATCAAGGTCTTTTATCAGACAGAAAGTGTGGCGGTAAAGAACAGCAATTCCGCCCGGGAAGCCCTTGTGGGCCGCGTTCTTTCAAAGGCCATTTACATAAAGGACTCCGACTCCGGCGAGGAAAAAAAGCTTTTCAAAGCCGCCACCCGCTTGCACCCGCACGACATCGACGACTTGATTGCCAACGGCATAAAGGAAATTCAAGTCATTAAGTTTGACACTCGCAAGGACCCTGACGACAAGGACGAAAAGAATCTTTCTCTTGACAGCGACATCATCATCAACTGCTTTGAGCGGGAAGAAATAAAGTTTGCCAAGGAAGGCTCCGAAGTTGACGAGCCGACAAAGGAAGACGCCTTGAGCGCCGTATACAGCGTTCTTATGCCCGGCGAGCCAATCACCGTGGAAAACGCCGAAAAGGACTTGAACTCAATGTTCTTCTCTTCACGCCGCTACGACTTGGGCCGCGTTGGACGCTACAAGCTTAACAAAAAATTTGACTACAATCCTCCTTTGGAAGACCACACTTTGGCGATGGACGACATCACCAACACGATGAAGTTCCTTATCAAAGTTTACATCGGAGAAGAAAGCCGGGACGACATTGACCATTTGGGCAACCGCCGCATCCGCTCTGTGGGCGAATTGATGACAAACCAAATCAAGACAGCCTTTGCCAGAATGGAGCGCATCGCCAAAGAGCGCATGGGCCTTAAAGAAAACGACACAATCAAGCCCCAAGACTTGATTTCCTCAAAGCCGATTATCGCGGCTATAAAGGAATTCTTTGGCTCGTCACAGCTTTCCCAATTCATGGACCAAATCAACCCGCTTGCCGAACTTACCCACAAGCGCCGCTTGAACGCCTTGGGACCGGGAGGACTTTCCCGCGACCGCGCCGGATTTGAAGTCCGCGACGTTCACTATTCCCACTACGGACGCATGTGCCCCATCGAAACTCCTGAAGGCCCGAACATCGGCTTGATTGTTTCTTTGGCCATTTACACTCGCGTCAACGAATACGGCTTCCTTGAGGCGCCTTACCGCAAAATCGAAAAGGGCAAGGCCACCAACAAGGTTGAATACCTTTCGGCCATGGACGAAGACAAGTATTACATCGGACAGGTAAGCGAAGGCATGAAGAGCGACGGTTCTTTTGCCACCGACATGATTTCTTGCCGTCGCCGGGGCGATTACACCACCCGTTCACCCAAAGACGTTCAGTACATGGATGTTTCTCCCCGTCAGGTAATTTCAGTTTCCGCCGCCTTGATTCCTTTCTTGGAGCACGACGACGCCAACCGCGCCTTGATGGGCTGCAACATGCAGCGCCAGGCCGTGCCCCTTTTGTTCCCGGAGCCTCCTCATGTTGGAACCGGAATGGAAAGAAAGTGCGCCTACGATTCCGGCGTTTTGGTAAAGGCCAAGCGCGCCGGCGAGGTTGTCAAAGTTACAAGCGAATGCGTCACTGTAAAGCCGGAAGGCGGAAAGCGGGGCGAAGTTGACGAATACGTTCTTCTTAAATACCAACGCACCAACAACGACACTTGCAACCACCAGCGCCCGACTGTTGAGGTCGGCGAAAAAGTGGCGGAAGGCGCCGTCCTTGCCGACGGACCGGCCACATTCAACGGCGAGTTGGCTCTTGGCCGCAACATTCTCGTAGGCTTCGTTCCGTGGAACGGATACAACTACGAGGACGCGGTTCTTATCAGCAAGCGCGTTGTAAAAGAAGACATGTACACTTCCATCCACATCAAGGAATTCTCAACGGAAATCCGCGAGACAAAACTTGGACCGGAAAAAATTACTCGGGACGTTCCCAACACCGCCGAAAAGAATCTTGACAATCTTGACGCGGAAGGAATCATCCGCATTGGAGCCAAGGTTAAGAGCGGCGACATCTTGGTTGGAAAAGTGACTCCCAAGAGCGAAGCCGAAACCACGCCGGAATTTAAATTGCTCAACTCAATCTTTGGCGAAAAGGCCAAGGAAGTTCGCGACACTTCTTTGCGCGTTCCCCACGGAGTTGAAGGCGTTGTCATCGACATTCAGCGCCTTAAGAGAAGCGAAGGCGACGACTTGAATCCTGGCGTTGACCAAGTTGTAAAGGTAATGATTGCCAACAAGCGAAAGCTTCGGGAAGGCGACAAAATGGCCGGCCGCCACGGAAACAAGGGCGTTGTTTCCCGCATTTTGCCGGAAGAAGACATGCCCTACTTGGAAGACGGAACTCCCCTTGACGTTTGCTTGAACCCCTTGGGCGTTCCTTCGCGAATGAACATCGGACAAATTATGGAATCCGAGCTTGGAATCGCCGGAAAATACTTGAACCAATTCTTCGAGTCTCCTGTATTCCAGTCTCCCAGCCAAGAGCAGATTGCCAAAAAGCTTGAGGAAGCCGGACTTTCAAAGGACTGCAAGCAAATCGTTCGCGACGGACGCACCGGCGAGCCTTTTGTAAATCCGATTTTTGTCGGCGTCATTTACTACATGAAGTTGCACCACTTGGTTGACGACAAGATGCACGCCCGCTCTACAGGCCCTTACTCTTTGGTCACTCAGCAGCCTTTGGGAGGAAAAGCCCAGTTTGGCGGCCAGCGTCTTGGAGAAATGGAAGTTTGGGCGTTGGAAGCCTATGGAGCCGCCAACACCTTGCAGGAAATGATGACAATCAAATCCGACGACATGAACGGGCGCTCAAAAGTTTACGAGTCAATCGTAAAAGGCGAGCCTTCGACTCCCGCCGGAGTTCCGGAATCCTTCAACGTATTGGTTCAGGAATTGCGAGGATTGGCCCTTGACTTTACGATTTACGACGCCAAGGGAAAGCAAATCGCCCTTACTGAACGCGACCAGGAATTGATTGACAAAGCCTCCAGCGGCTTTGACAAGGAGAGTGAATAATGCGCGACATTGAAGATTTTGACAGCATTAAAATAAAGTTGGCCTCGCCGGACACAATCCGCGCTTGGTCTTACGGCGAAGTAAAAAAGCCGGAAACAATCAACTACCGCACTTTGCGCCCCGAGCGTGACGGACTTTTCTGCGAGCGCATCTTTGGAACCACCAAAGAATGGGAATGCTATTGCGGAAAGTTCAAGTCCATCCGCTACAAGGGAGTAATCTGCGACCGTTGCGGCGTTGAAGTGACCCACTTTAAGGTTCGCCGCGAGCGCACCGGCCACATCGAACTTGCCGCGCCTGTAAGCCACATTTGGTATTACCGCTCTGTTCCAAGCCGCATGGGCTTGCTTCTTGACTTGCAGGTGGCCGCGCTCCGCTCAGTTCTTTACTATGAAAAATACATTGTAATCGACCCGGGCGAAACCGACCTTAAGAAAATGCAGCTTTTGTCGGAAGACGAATACCGGGAGGCCCAGGAGCGCTACGGTCAGGCCTTTACAGCCGGCATGGGAGCGGAAGCCGTCAAGACTTTGCTTGAAGGACTTGACCTTGACGCTTTGGCCGCCGAGCTTCGCGCCAAGATGATTGAAAAGGGAGCCAAGAGCGACAAGCGCCTTCTCAAGCGCATTGAAATTGTTGAAAATTTCCGCTCGTCAGGAAACAAGGCTTCTTGGATGATTTTGGACGTTGTTCCTGTAATGCCGCCTGAGTTGCGTCCGATGGTTCAACTTGACGGCGGAAGATTCGCCACAAGCGACCTTAACGACTTGTATCGCCGCGTCATCAACCGCAACAACCGCCTTAAGAGATTGCTGGCCCTCAACGCGCCTGACATCATCATCCGCAACGAAAAGCGAATGTTGCAGGAAGCCGTCGATTCCTTGTTCGACAACTCAAAGAGAAAGCGGATTGTCAAAGGCGCCTCCAACAGGCCGCTCAAGTCAATCAGCGACATGATTAAGGGAAAGCAGGGCCGCTTCCGCCAGAACTTGCTGGGAAAGCGCGTTGACTATTCAGGACGCTCCGTAATTGTTGTAGGCCCGGAACTCAAGCTTTGGCAGTGCGGCCTTCCTACAAAGATGGCGCTTGAATTGTTCAAGCCCTTCATTATGAAAAAATTGATGGACAAGGGAGTTGCCTTCAATCTCAAGAAAGCCAAGCTTTACGTTGAGCAGGAAGCTCCCGAGGTTTTTGCCGTCCTTGACGAAGTTGTGAGCGAGCATCCTGTTTTGCTCAACCGCGCCCCGACTTTGCACCGCTTGGGAATTCAAGCCTTTGAACCTATTTTGGTTGAAGGCAAGGCGCTCAAGCTTCACCCCTTGGCCTGCAAAGCCTTTAACGCCGACTTTGACGGCGACCAGATGGCCATTCACGTTCCTCTTACGCAAGCCGCGCAGATGGAATGCTGGACTTTGATGCTCAGCGCCAGAAACTTGCTGGACCCTGCCAACGGCGGAACAATCGTGTATCCTTCCCAGGACATGGTTTTGGGAATCTACTATATGACTTCCGTAAAGCCGGGCGCCAAGGGAGAGGGCAAGCGCTTCTCTTCTTCAGACGAAGTTCGCATGGCCGCCGAATGCGGAAACATCGAATGGCAGGCTAAGATTAAAGTTCCCGCTCCAAAAGATTCTTTCAAAGAGGGAGAATTCAAGAAGGGCGACTTGATTGAAACCACCGCCGGAACATTAGCCTTTAACGAAGCCATGCCCGACGAAGTGAACTATGTCAACGAGCAGTATGGCGACAAAAAGCTTAAGAGCATGATTGAAAAAGTTTACCATGACAAGGGCTCTTGGCTTACAATCCAAATGCTTGACGCCATTAAGGCCGTCGGCTACAAGAACGCCACCTTCTACGGAGCCACTCTTTCTATGGACGACATCCTTGTTCCCAAAGAAAAGAAGGACATGGTTGACAAGGCCAACAAAGAAGTAGAAGAAATTGTTCGCCAGTACTCTGACGGCCGCATAACTGAAGACGAGCGCTACAACAAAGTAACCGACATTTGGCAGCGCACCAACGAAAAGCTTACCGACGTGATGTACGCCCAGCTTGAAAAAGACAAAGACGGATTCAACACAATTTACATGATGGCCACGTCAGGCGCCCGCGGTTCCAAAAAGCAGATTTCTCAGCTTGCGGCCATGCGCGGCTTGATGGCAAAGCCTAACGGAGACATCATTGAATTGCCTGTCCGCTCAAACTTCTACGAAGGACTTTCGGTTATCGAATACTTCATCTCAACCAACGGAGCCCGCAAAGGTTTGTCGGACACCGCCCTTAAGACGGCCGACGCCGGTTACATGACCCGCCGCTTGGTTGACGTTGCCCAAGACGTTGTAATCAACGAAGACGATTGCGGCACAATCAACGGAACTGACTACGCGGCCATCAAAGACGGCGACGAAATCATCGAGCATTTGGCCGACCGCATCGAAGGCCACTTTACAATCGAGCGCGTTGTCCACCCGATTACCGGAGAAGTTCTTTGCGACGTAAACTCTTACATCGACGAAAACTTGGCCAAGAAAATCGAAGAGGCCGGCGTTGAAAAAGTCAAGCTCCGCACCGTTCTTACTTGCGAAGCCAAGCACGGCGTTTGCGTCAAGTGCTACGGAAAGAACTTGGCCCGCAACAAGGTTGTGGAAATCGGCGAGGCCGTGGGAATTGTGGCCGCCCAGTCAATCGGACAGCCTGGAACCCAGCTTACCCTCCGAACCTTCCACGCCGGCGGCGCCGCGTCAAAGGTCACGCAGGACAACAATATCGTTCTCAAGTTCCCCGCCATCATTGAAAAAGTCGAGGGAACCAGCGTTCAGACCAAGGAAGGCCAGCTTTTCACCCGAAAAGGAAAGATGCTCCTTACCCGCGTCATCGACAACGTGGACTCAAAGGAAGCCAAGCTTTTGGTCAAGGACGGAGACCGCGTTCTTAAGGGAACCGTTTTGGCCAACGCAAAGGACGGCGACATCTTGGCCAAGGAAAATGGAATCATCCTTATTAAGGACAAGGTTCTTTACCTTACAGGCACAGAACAAAAGATGGAAATTGCCAACGGCTCAATCATCAAAGTTCAAGAAGGACAAGTGGTCGCGGCCAACGCGGTCATCGGAACCCTGCTTGACGCTTACTCAGAGCCTATTATCGCCGAAAACGACGGTTACGTTCACTTTGAGGACATTGACGATTCCACAATCGACGAGCATGTTGACGAGCAGTCTGGCGTTACGGAGCGCATAATCAGCGACTTGCACCTTGACGTAAAGCAGCCCCGCATCCACATTACGGACGAAGACGGAAACGAGCTTGGAAGCTACTTCTTGCCCGCAGGCGCCATTCTTGGCGTTGACGACAAGCAGAAAATCAGCGCCGGCGTTGTTTTGGCCAAAATGCCCAAAGCGGCCCAAAAGTCAAACGACATCACTGGCGGTCTTCCCCGCGTATCCGAATTGTTTGAAGCCAGAAAGCCCGTCAGCCCCAGCGTTTTGTCGGCCATTTCTGGTACTGTCAAATTTAAGGACCTTAAGAAGGGCAAGCGCGTGATTACTGTTGAGGACAAGTATGGCCGCGTGTTTGACCACCTTGTTCCGATTTCAAAGCGAATGCTTGTTCGCGACGGAGACAAGGTTGAGGCCGGCGAGCCGCTTTGCGACGGACAGCCAAGCCCTCATGACATCCTTGCGATTTTGGGCGAAAACTCATTGCAGAATTACTTGATGGACGAAATCCAGCAGGTTTACCGCGCCCAGGGCGTAAGCATCAACGACAAGCACATTGGAATCATCGTGCGCCAAATGTTGCGCAAGGTTGAGATTGTGGCTGTGGGCGACACCCGCTTCATCTTTGGACAGCAAGTTGACAAATACCGCTTCCGGGAAGAGAACGCCAGGGTAATCGCCGAAGGCGGACAGCCCGCCATCGGCCGCCCAATGTTCCAAGGAATCACAAAGGCTTCGTTGAACGTCGATTCGTTCATCTCAGCCGCCTCATTCCAGGAAACGACTCGCGTTCTTACCAACGCCGCCATTTCCGGCTCTGTTGACGCCCTTCGCGGCGTAAAGGAAAATGTAGCCATTGGCCACATGATTCCGGCCGGAACAGGCATAAGAAATTACAAGGGCGTCAAGGTTTACGATTCCGGCGACCAAGACTTGGACATTCAGATGAATGAAATCATCGAACGCCGCCGAATCGAAAAAGAGCTTGCCGAAGCCGAAGCCGAAAGGGAAAAGGAAGCGGCCACAGCCAGTTTTGACAGCGAGGAGCAAGACTAGTTAGCAAACCGCCTTGCGGCGGTTTGCTAACATACGAGTTTTGCCTTTGGCAAAACTCGCCGGCAAGGCTTTTTCGCCGCAAAGCGGTTTGGGAAATTCCATGCGGCTATTGACCAAAATGTTTGGTTTTGTTAAAATAGCCGTTACCGCATAAAGTGAATTTAACCGGGGGTGCTGCCCGGCAATTTATAAAGGAGACATTTTTAGATGCCTACAATTAACCAATTGATTAAAAAGGGACGAAAAACCGCCGCCAACAGGACCAAATCCCCCGCGCTTGAGTCTTGTCCGCAGAAGAGAGGCGTATGCACTCGCGTTATGACGGTCACTCCCAAAAAACCGAATTCGGCTCTCCGCAAGGTAGCCCGTGTTCGCTTGAGCAACGGAATCGAAGTTACCGCTTACATTCCCGGAATCGGACACAACTTGCAGGAGCACTCAGTAGTATTGATTCGCGGCGGCCGCGTTAAGGATCTTCCTGGCGTTCGCTATCACATTATCCGCGGAACAAAAGACACTCTTGGCGTTGAAGACCGCAAGCGCGGCCGTTCAAAATACGGCGCCAAAAGGCCCAAGGCATAATGGAGAAATAGTATGGGAAGACATAAGAAATCTGTCAACCGCCCGATTGTGCCGGATTCAAGATACAACAGCCAGGTTGTTTCAAAATTCGTTACCCGCATGATGTTGGACGGAAAAAAAGACATCTGCACTCGCATCGTTTACGAAGCGATGGACAAGCTTAAGGCCAAGACCGAAAAGGATCCTTTGGAAGTGTTCCTCAAGGCTCTTGAGAACGTTAAGCCTCAGGTTGAAGTCAAGTCTCGCCGCGTAGGCGGAGCGACATATCAGGTTCCGGTTGAAATCCGCGACACCCGCAAAGAAGCCCTTGCCATGAGGTGGATCATCGACGCCGCCCGCAAGCGCAACGGACACGGAATGGCCGACACCTTGAGCGCCGAATTGTTGGACGCTTTCAACAACACGGGCTCAGCCTACAAGAAAAAGGAAGACACCCACAAGATGGCCGAAGCCAACAAGGCTTTCGCCCATTACCGCTGGTAGTCGTTTGGGAAACATCCTGTTTTCCGAATTTAGCGGGTTTGGGCAGCCGCCAAAACCCGGGTTCGCAAAGCCGCCCTTTTTGGGCGGTTTTTTTTGCTCAAAGGGCTTCCAAAATATTTAAAAAAAACTTTGCTTTTCTATTGACCTTTTTTGACAAATTCTATATATTTCTAAAACCTATCTTTGGTTCTTTGAGAGTCAGGCGGAATTTTAAATTCCGGCGGAACCGTAAAGTCAGCCGCAAAAACGGCTTTCAGGTTTCGCGGTTCTTGGGTGGAACGCCTTGTTGTCAACAGGGCGATAGAACTTCCATGCAGGGGTTTCTGCGGCGGCCAAACGGCTCGCGGCCTCATAGCGCCAAACCGGTTGTCAAGCGGCATTTGACAATGAACAGGTGGTGTCGGCCATAAATGTTCCGAAATTATGGAGCGTTATGTTAGAAAAGTTTTCTTTTACCGTCATTTCAGTTCGTCAATTACCGCGTTAAAAAGAGATGTGTATGCGAATCCAAGTTCCTTCTTTGAAGGCGCGAGGGTTCTGGTTTAAAGCGCAGCACATAAAACATTTTTTTTAGATGTCGGCAAAGGTTTGCCGGCAAGGAGAAAAACATGGCAAAGGAGAAGTTCGAAAGAACCAAACCTCACATGAACGTTGGTACTATTGGTCACGTAGACCATGGTAAGACTACATTGTCAGCGGCTATCACAACGTACTGCGCTAAAAAGTACGGTGACCACGCTCTCAAGTATGATGAAATCGACAACGCTCCGGAAGAGAAAGAGCGCGGTATTACAATCAACACCCGCCACCTTGAGTATCAGTCAGACAAGCGCCACTACGCTCACATCGACTGCCCGGGCCACGCTGACTACATCAAGAACATGATCACTGGAGCCGCTCAGATGGACGGCGCCATTCTCGTAGTAGCCGGCACTGACGGCGTTATGCCCCAGACAAAAGAGCACCTTTTGCTCGCCCGCCAGGTAGGCGTACCCAAGATCATCGTATTCTTGAACAAGGCTGACATCGCCGACCCCGACATGCTCGAGCTCTGCGTTGCCGACGTTCAGGAAACTCTCGAAAAGTACGGATTCTCTGGAGACACTCCGATTATCACTGGTTCAGCTTTCAAGGCCTTGAACGAGTCTGAGAACCCCGAGAACACAAAGTGCATCGAAGAATTGCTCACAGCCATGGACACATGGTTCGACGACCCCGTCCGCGACGAAGCCAAGCCCTTCTTGATGCCGATTGAGGACATCTTCACAATCTCTGGACGCGGAACTGTAGTTACAGGACGCGTTGAGCGCGGAATCGTAAACATGAACGACCCCGTAGAGTTGGTAGGAATTCGCCCCACACAGTCTTCTACAGTTACTGGAATCGAAATGTTCCAGAAGACTTTGGATCAGGGAATCCCTGGCGACAACGTAGGAATCCTTCTTCGCGGAATTGAAAAGAAGGACGTCGTTCGCGGACAGGTTTTGGCCAAGCCCGGCTCAATCCACCCGCACACAAAGTTCGAAGCTCAGATTTACGTTTTGACAGCCGAAGAAGGCGGACGCGCAAAGCCGTTCTTCTCTGGATACCGCCCTCAGTTCTACTTCCGCACAACGGACATCACTGGAACTGTAGAGTTGGGAGCCGGCGTTGAGATGGTTAACCCTGGTGACAACACAAAGATCACTGGCGAATTGATCCACCCGATCGCTATGGACGAAGGACTTAAGCTCGCTATCCGCGAAGGCGGACGCACAATCGCTTCTGGCCAGGTAACAAAGATCATCGAGTAGTTTAATTTCCAAGGCGGGGCCTTTTGGCTCCGCTTTGGTTAATTTTTTGGAGGAATCATGGCTAGTGGCAAAATTCGTGTCAGACTTCGCGCCTTTGACGTAGAGTTGATTGACCAGAGCGCTAAAGCCATCGTGCAAACAGTTCAGAAAGCTGGAGCCAAGGTCGCAGGACCCGTTCCGCTTCCAACAAGAATCAATAAGTTTACCGTGCTTCGTTCGCCTCACGTAAACAAGAAGTCACGCGAGCAGTTTGAAATGCGCACGCACAAACGCCTTATTGACATTTTGAATCCTTCTTCTGACGTAATGGATTCTTTGATGAAACTTGAACTGCCAGCCGGTGTAGATGTAGAAATTAAACAATAAGCGTTGAGGGCAAAAGCCGACAACGCTTGTTGCAATTAAAAGGCACGGTCCCGTGGATCCGGGATGGCGACCTATAGGAGATTTCAGATGAAAGGTCTGATAGCAAAAAAAGTGGGCATGACCCAGGTATTCGACGAAAGCGGCAATCTGACGCCAGTAACCGTGATCCGCGTTGAACCTAACACAGTCGTTGCCACAAAGAAAAAGGAAAACTGCGGATACGACGCCGTTGTTCTTGGCCTTGACGATTTAAAGCCGTCAAAGGTCTCGAAACCGTATGCCGGACAGTTTACAGAAAACGTAACTCCCAAAAGAACATTGAAAGAGTTCCGCGATTTTGAAGGCGAAGTTAAGATTGGCGACCAAATCGGCGTCGAGCTTTTTGAAAAAACTCGCTTTCTTGACGTTACGGCCACTTCCAAAGGAAAGGGCTTTCAGGGCGTAATGAAGCGTTGGGGCTTCCACGGAGGACGCGCCACTCACGGTTCAAAATTCCACCGCGAGCCGGGCGGAACGGGCGAATGCACCACTCCGGGCCACAGCTTTAAAAACATCAAGTTGCCGGGCCGCATGGGAACAGAGCGCGTTACGGTTCAGAACCTTCGGATTGTAAAAATCGATCCTGAATTGAAGGTTATCATGGTTCGCGGGGCCGTCCCCGGGAATAAAAACTGCACGCTGATCGTCAAGTCCGCGGTTAAGAAATAAGGCGGAGGAAAAGATTTATGGAAAAGAAAGTCTATTCAACCGATGGAAAAGAGCTGCGAACAATTTCACTCGACGACAAAGTGTTCGGCCTGCCGGTAAATGAAGATGTTATTTACTACGCCATCACAAACGAATTAGCAAACAAGCGTGTCGGAACGGCTTGCACAAAGACTCGCGCCGAAGTGCACGGTTCTAACAAAAAGCCGTATAAGCAAAAGGGAACAGGAAACGCCCGCCGCGGTGACAAAAAGTCTCCGATTACGGTTGGCGGAGGAACTATCTTTGGACCTAAGCCCAGAGACTTTAGCTACTCTCTTCCCAAAAAGGAAAAGCGCCTTGCCATGAAGTCAATCTTGAGCATGCAGGCTCAGAGCGACAGACTTACTGTTGTTGAAGACTTCACTGTGGAAAGCGGAAAGACAAAAGACTTGGTTAAAATCCTTGACAACTTCGCCAAGGACGAGCGCACAGTCATCATCCTCAAGGACGACGACGCCAAAATCAAGCAGGCTGGACGCAATCTTTACAACGTGCATTTCCTTTCATACAACCGCCTCAGAGCGCATGATTTGTTCTACGGCCGCAAGGTTATCTTGCTTGAAAGCGCCGCAAAAAATCTCAGCGATTTCTTCGCGGATAAAAAGGAGGCTGAATAATTATGGATTTTACAGACGTTCTTATTGAGCCTGTTGTCACTGAAAAAGCCAACGCCTTGCGCGAAGAGAACAAGTATGTTTTCATCGTTCGCCCGGACGCCAGCAAAATTCAGATTAAGGAAGCCGTTAGAAAGCTTTTCAAAGTAAAAGTTCTTTCTTGCGCGACAATTAATGTAGACGGAAAAGTAAAGCGCCTTCGCGGAAGCAAGGGCAAGACTTCAAGCTACAAGAAGGCCATCGTTCGCGTAGCGGATGGCGAAACAATAAACTTGTTCGAATAGAGCAATAATATGTCCGTGTCGCGGACATTAAACTAAGGGGAATCAGATGGCTCTTAAAGTATTTAAGCCAATTACACCTGGTACTCGCGGACGTGTTGACCTCCGCAGGGACGACCTGACAGCCGACAAACCCGAAAAGAAATTGACGTCAGGCAAAGCCTCCCACGGCGGACGCGGCGCTGGCGGACGCATTTCAGTGCGCCACCAGGGCGGCGGTCACAAGCGAAAGTACCGCATAATTGATTTCAAGCGAAACAAGCACGGCATTCCGGGAACTGTTCATTCAATTGAATACGATCCCAACCGCAGCGCCAACATCGCCTTGATTTATTACGCCGACGGAGACAAGCGCTACATCATCGCGCCCAAGGGTCTCACAGTCGGAATGAAAGTTATGGCCGGCGAAAACGCCGCTCCTACAGTTGGAAACGCCTTGCCTTTGGCCGCGATTCCGGTAGGATTTACAGTTCACAACATCGAGTTGAACCTGGGCCGCGGCGGACAGCTTGCCCGTTCTGCCGGAGCCAGCGCTCTTATCGCTGCCAAAGAAGGCGACTATGTAACAATCCGCCTTCCTTCAAGCGAATTGCGCCGCGTTCACGCCAAATGCTATGCGACGATTGGCGTTGTGGGCAATGAAGACCACATGAACGTTCAGCTTGGAAAAGCCGGACACCGCCGCTGGATGGGCGTTCGTCCTACAGTTCGCGGTATGGCGATGAACCCGGTTGACCACCCGCTTGGTGGCGGTGAAGGCGCCGGAAAGGGACGCAATCCGGTTACTCCGTGGGGCCAGCCTTGCAAGGGTTACAAAACCCGCAACAAGCGCAAGCCGTCGAGCAAATTTATTATTTCACGTCGCAAGAAATAGGCTAGGAGTTAACTGTGTCAAGATCTGTTAAAAAAGGGCCTTTTGTTGAAAAATCGCTCTATAAAAAGATTGTAGAAATGAATAAGTCTGGAACCGCTGAAAAGAAGATGATTAAGACATATTCTCGCTGTTCCACGATTATTCCTGAAATGGTAGGAAACACCATTTCTGTTCATAACGGAAAGTCATGGATTCCTGTTTACATCACGGAAAACCTCGTTGGCCACAAGCTTGGCGAGTTCGCTCCGACACGTGTATTCAGAGGACATGGCGGAACAGACAAGACTGCGGCCAAGGCTGCGGCTAAATAAAGGCGGTTATTATGGCAGAAACAAAAGGCTATGTAGCCACTACAAAATTCCTTATTGCGTCGCCCACAAAGGTTCGCCCCGTGGCTCGCGCAATTTCCAGAATGCCTTGCTCAAAAGCGGTGGCTGTTCTTGAGAACATGCCGCAGAAGGGCGCCAGGCTCATCGGCAAGACTTTAAAGTCTGCTATGGCTAACGCCCTTGTCGCTAACGACAAGTTGGATGAAGACATGCTCTATGTAAAAGAGATTCGCGTTGACGAAGGTCCCAGACTCAAGAGAATTTGGTGCCGCGCCCGCGGAAGAGCCGACCAGTTGCTCAAACGCATGTGTCATATTACCGTCATTGTTGCTGAAAAGGCGGGGGAATAAAAAGTGGGTCAGAAAGTAAATCCAATCGGTTTGCGCTTGGGCGTAAACAAAACATGGCAGTCCCGCTGGTATGCGGATCCTCGTGAATACGCCGACTTGGTTTTGGAAGACTTCAAAATCAGAAAGTTGGTTTCAGAGCTCCCTGAATGCAAGGGCGCGGATATCGCCGAAATAGAAATTGTTCGCCATCCGCAGCGTGTTACTATTGTAATTCACACTGCTCGACCCGGTGTCATCATCGGAGTCAAGGGCGCCACAATCGAAAAAATAAGCGCTGACATTCAAAAGCAGCTTACAAAGAAAGTTCAAATCAAGATTAAAGAAATCAAACGCGGCGATTTGAACGCTTCTTTGATTGCCCAGAATATCGGCCGTCAGCTTATGGGCCGCGGCTCGTTCCGCAAGGCTCTCAAGCAGTCTACCGCCAACGCCATGCGCGCCGGCGCCCAGGGAATCAAGATTCGCTTGGCCGGACGTTTGGGCGGAGCGGAAATGAAAAGGACGGAGGAACACAAGGAAGGACGCGTTCCTCTTCACACTCTTCGCGCTGACATTGACTATGGCACGTTTGAGGCTCTTACAACCTATGGCAAAATTGGCATTAAGGTTTGGGTTTACAACGGAATGAACTATGGTCACGAGCAGAACGAGGATGCGGGTCAGATGGTTAGAAAGCCAAGACGCGACCGTCCGCAGCGTTCTTCTGATAGACTTGAGTCTGAAAAGCAGACAAAAGATACTGTCGCAAAGGCAAGGAGTTAAGGATGCCACTAGCGCCAAAAAGAGTAATGCACCGCAAGGTGCAGCGCGGCAAACAGCGAGGTTTCGCTACCCGCGACAATCACATTGACTTTGGCGATATCGCTCTTGTCGCTATGGAACCGGCTTGGCTCAACGCTCGCGTTATCGAAGCCTGCCGTGTGGCCATCAGCCGCAAGCTTGACCGCAAAGGCAATATTTGGATTCGTGTTTTCCCGGACAAGCCGATTTCTAAAAAGCCGGCTGAAGTCCGAATGGGTAAGGGTAAGGGCGCCCCTGAATTCTGGGCCGCCAACCTTAAGCCGGGAATGATTTTGTTTGAAATTGGCGGCGTTGACATTAAGTTGGCCGAACAAGCCTTGCGCTTGGCCAGCGCCAAGTTGCCGGTTTTGACAAAGATTGCTTTTAGGCCCACGCAGGCGTAACGGAGGAATAAGATGGCTGATTCAAAGAAAAAGAACAACGATAAAGAACTGTCTTATGCCGAATTGGTAGCCCGCCGCGACGAGCTTAAGCAGAAATACATGGAATTGAGATTCAAGATGATTGTTTCTCATGTAGACAATCCGATGGAAAAACGCAACATGCGCCGAGAAATCGCCCGCTTGAACACGTTCATCACCCAGAAAGCCGCGGCTCAAAAGGCCGAAGGCTCTGAAGGAAAAAAGTAGGAGTTGACCCATGGCAGAAGAGAAGAAAGCTGTAAAAAGCGCCAAGCGCTCTTATGTAGGACTTGTTACCAGCGACAAAATGGATAAAACCATCGTCGTTACAATTACTACAAAACGCATGGATCCTCTTTACAAGAAGTACGTTACAAGAAGCAAGAAGTGCAAGGCGCACGACGAAAAGAACGACGCTCACATTGGCGATACAGTCAAGATTGTTGAGTGCCGCCCTTTGAGCAAAGACAAGCGCTGGCGCTTGGAATCAATCGTAGAGCGAGCGAAGTAAGGAGGCTAAGTTTATGATTCAAATGCAGTCATGCATGACAGTAGCCGACAACTCCGGCGCCAAGATTGCCCAGTGCATCAAGGTGCTCGGCGGAACCCACCGCCGCTATGCTGGTATCGGCGACATCGTGGTTGTGGCCATCAAAGAGGCCATTCCCACTTCAACAATTAAAAAGGGCGCCATTAAAAAGGCGGTTATTGTCCGCCAGGCCAAGGAATACCGCCGTCCGGACGGAACATACATCCGTTTTGACGACAACGCCTGCGTAATTGTGGACGATTCCAAGAACCCTGTAGGAAAGCGCATCTTTGGACCTGTTGCCCGCGAACTTCGTGAAAAAGATTACATGAAGATTATTTCGTTGGCTCCGGAAGTTCTGTAAGGAGAGTTGATATGATTAAGAAATTCAAGATTCATAAAGACGACACAGTACAGGTTCTTGCCGGAAAAGACAAGGGCAAGCAAGGAAAGGTTGTCCGAGTCGTGTCCAAAAAGGATGCGGTAATCGTTTCTGGCGTGAACATGGTAAAGAAGGCTATGAAGAGACGCAGCCAACAGGATGCCGGCGGCATTGCTGAAATCGAGGCGCCTATTCATATTTCAAACGTGGGCATCGTTTGCAAAAAATGCAACCGCCCTGTGAAAATTGGCTATAAGCTTGACGGAGACAAGAAAATTCGCGTCTGCCGCAAATGTGGAGAAGCGCTATAATGGCAAATTACGTACCCCGGCTTAAGAAAGTCTATAAAGACACTATCGCTCCCGAACTCTTCAAGGAGTTTGGTTACACATCACCCATGCAGATTCCTGCGATTAAAAAAATCGTTGTGAGCATGGGCGTTGGCGAAGCTCTCGGAAATAAGAAACTTCTTGACGCCGCAGTTGCTGACTTGACACAAATCACAGGTCAGAAAGCGGTCAAGACAAAGGCAAAAAAATCGATTGCCAACTTCAAACTTCGTGAGGGCGCAGAAATCGGCGCTATGGTGACATTGCGCGGAACAATTATGTATGAATTTTTGGACCGCTTGATTAATGTCGCCCTTCCGCGCGTTAAGGACTTCCGAGGCGTCAAGGCCACTGGTTTTGACGGCCACGGAAATTTCTCTCTTGGAGTTACGGAGCAGATTATCTTCCCTGAAATCGACTTTGACAAAATCACTAAGATTGCGGGAATGAACATCACAATCGTAACAAGCGCAAGAACTGACGGCGAAGCCCGCGCTTTGCTCAACAAGTTCAATATGCCCTTTAGAAAGTAAACGAGGAAGTCATGGCTAAAAAATCGATGATTATCAAAGCAAAGCGCGCTCCCAAGTACTCCACACGGCAGTACAACAGATGTCAGCTTTGCGGTCGTCCGAGAGGATACCTCCGCAAGTTCAAGATGTGCCGTCTTTGCTTCCGCAAGTATGCTAGTGAAGGTTTGTTACCCGGCGTAACAAAGTCAAGTTGGTAGTGGTAGGAGAAGTAATATGAGCGCATCAGATCCTGTAGCAGATATGCTTACAAAAATCCGCAATGCGGTGATGGCCCGCCACGAAAAAGTGGATATCCCGGCGTCTAAATTGAAGTTGGAAATTGTAAAAATTCTCAAGACTGAAGGATACATCAAAAACTTCAAGAAAGTTCAGGAAGACGGAAAGAACACAATCCGCATCTTCCTCAAGTACGATGACAAGAATGAGCCGGTCATCCACGGCATTGAAAAGATTTCAACGCCTGGCCGCCGAGTTTATTCCGGTTATAAAGATCTGCCCCGTGTCCGCAATGGATACGGTTCAGTAATCGTTTCGACATCCGCTGGCGTTACAACTGGAAAGAAGGCGTCAGAAAAGATGGTCGGCGGCGAATTGGTCTGCAAAGTTTGGTAATAGGAGTAAGAAGATGTCAAAGATTGGAAAACTTCCTGTTGCCGTTCCCGCCGGCGTTACGGTTGCCGTTAAGGACAACGAAATTTCTGTGAAGGGAGCCAAGGGCGAACTTAAGCAGAAGTTCAGCAAGAATGTTGAAGTTGCCGTTGAAAACAACGAGATTGTTGTAAAAACGCTTAACTCAAGCCGCCAGGCCAACGCCGACCACGGTTTGTACCGCGCCCTCATCAGCGACATGGTAAAGGGCGTTACAAGCGGCTTCACAAAGTCTCTTGTAATCAATGGAGTTGGTTTCCGCGCCGAAGTCAAAGGCAAGGAACTGGTAATGAACTTGGGCTACTCAAACGATTTTATCGCTGTCATTCCGGAAGGTTTGACCGTGGCTGCCGATCCTTCTGGAAAAATCGACGTTTCTGGAATCAACAAGCAGCAAATCGGCGAATTCTGCGCCCAGCTTCGCAAGTTGCGCCTTCCCGAGCCTTACAAAGGAAAGGGAATCCGCTATTCAACTGAAGTCATCAGACGCAAAGTCGGAAAGACGGGCGTTAAATAAAGGCGGGCAGTATGATTAGAAAACTTAACGATAAACAAAGAAAGCGCCTTCACAGAAAGGTTCACATCCGCAAGACTGTTTACGGAACGGCCGAGCGACCCCGCATGACTGTGTTCCGCAGCAACAAGAACCTTTATGTTCAGGTTGTCAATGACGACGAGGGAAAGACTCTTGCCGCCATTTCTACGATGGAAAAAGATTTCGCGGCCGTCAAGCCTACGGTTGAAGGCGCCGCGAAACTTGGCGAAGCTTTTGGCCAGCGCCTCAAGGAAAAGAACATTACCACTGTGGTTTTTGACCGCAACGGTTATCTTTATCACGGCGTTGTAAAGGCTCTTGCTGACGGCGCTCGCAAAGCGGGCATCATATTCTAGGAGATACTATGGAACGCCAGAATAAATTTGACAAAGAGCCTAAAGAAAAAGAGTTCGTTGAAAAGCTCGTCACGCTCAACAGAACTTCTAAGACTGTAAAGGGCGGACGAAGAATGTCTTTTGCCGCTCTCAGCGTTGTGGGCGACCAAAAGGGCCGCGTTGGTTACGGATTTGGCAAAGCCAATGACGTTACTGAGGCCATTAAAAAGAGCCTCGACCGCGCCAAGAGAAATCTTGTCGTTCTTCCGATTAAGAACGGAACTGTTCCGCACGATGTCATCGGAAAATTCAAGAGCTCCGAAGTTCTTTTGCGCCCCGCTTCTGCCGGTACTGGAATCATCGCCGGCGGTCCTGTTCGCGCCATTATGGACGCGGCTGGAGTCACCGACATCATTTCCAAGTCATTGGGCTCAAGCGCTTCGGTAAATGTTGTTCGCGCCACTTTTGACGCCATCGAGCATATGCTTGACGCGGCCGCTGTGGCCAAAAACAGAGGCAAAACTCTGAGCGAGATGTGGGGTTAATCATGGCAAAACTTAAGATTACACTTGTTAAAAGCGTTATCGGACAAAAGCCCGCCAAGCGCGCCACTGTCCGAAGTTTGGGATTAAAGAAAATCAGTTCCTCTGTCGTGCAGGAAGACATTCCTTCTGTACGCGGAGCGGTGGCCTCTGTGGCCCACCTTGTAAAAGTTGAGGAGATCCAATAATGTCAGAATACAATCCAGTATTGTCAGCGCCCAAAGGCGCCAACAAAAAGCGCAAGATTGTCGGACGCGGCTCTTCATCAGGACTTGGAACGACAGCCGGAAAGGGCAACAAGGGCGCCCAGTCAAGAAGCGGTTCGCCTTTGCCTTACGTGGGCTTTGAAGGCGGCCAGATGCCTCTTTACCGCCGCATCGCCCAGCGCGGTTTTTCCAACTATCCGTTCAAGGTGGAATACGATGTCGTGAACCTTTCTGACATCGAAGCCAAATATGCCGACGGCGAGACTGTAAGCAAGGAAACCCTTGTTGCCAAGAATCTTGTCAAGGCCAAAAAGTCAAAGAAGACTTTGATCAAGCTCTTGGGAACTGGCGACATCACAAAGAAAGTGACCGTTTCCGTAGACAAGATTTCAAAGTCTGCCAAAGAAAAGGTTGAAAAGGCCGGCGGCTCTGTCGTTGAGGCCAAGAAGGCTGAAAAAACAGAAAAGAAAGACTAAGGCGGAATAAATGAATTCTATTGCGAACATGTTTAAAATCAAAGAACTCCGCAGCCGTCTTTTTTTCACTCTCATAGTGTTGGCGGTCTACAGACTGGGATGCGTTCTTACAATTCCCGGCGTGGACGCGGCCGCGCTTTTTGAGTATTTCAACAACCTTGCCGCCCAAAACAACAACGCTTTTGCCAGTTACATGGACTTCTTTGTGGGAGGCGCGTTCTCAAACTTTTCTGTGTTCATGTTGGGCGTAATGCCTTACATTTCAACGCAGATTATCATGCAGCTTCTTCTTATTATTTTCCCCTCTATGAAAAGAGCGGTTATGGAAGAGGGCGGCCAGCAGAGAATGCAAATGTGGACAAGAGTTGGAACGATTTTTGTCTGCGTTATCCAGTCCTTCGCGGTTACAATTTACGCAAAGAACATTGGCGTCATTTCGTTGAACAACGAAGTTGCCTTTAAACTTCTTGCGATTTTGACCGTAACCACAGGTTCGATGGTGACAGTTTGGTTGGGCGACCAAATCACGGCCCGCGGAATCGGAAACGGCATTTCAATTATGATTTTTGCCGGAATCGTGGCCCGCATGCCTAGCGCTGTGGCTGAGCTTGCCGAACAAGTTCGCAACGGCCAGTTGAACATCGTGTTTGTAATTGTGGCGCTCATCATTTTTGTTGGAATCATCGCCCTTGTCGTTTTTGAAGAATCCGGCGAGAGAAAGATTCCGGTCAACTACGCCAAGCGCGTTGTAGGCAGAAAAATGTATGGCGGACAAAACACATACATTCCTTTTAAAGTGAATCCCTCCAATGTGATTCCTTTGATTTTCGCGTCATCATTCTTGACGCTTCCCTTGCAGCTTGTTTCTTCTATCGCGAGCAACTCCGGCGCTGCAAGGTGGGTTCAGAAATTGGCTGTATTCTTGAACCCAACAGGCGTTTGGTATAACGTTTTATTGATTGTCCTTATCATTTTCTTTGCATACTTCTACACTCAGGTAACACTGAACCCCACAGAAATCGCAAAGCAGATTCGGGAAAACGGCGGCTCCATTCCCGGCGTAAGGACAGACAAGACGGAAGAGTACTTGCAAAAGATACTCAACCGCTTGGTATTGCCTGGCGCTTTGTTCCTTGCGGCGATAGCGATATTGCCGACAATCATCCAACTTGTCTTTAAGTTCCCGCAGTCTGTGGCTATGCTCATGGGCGGAACTTCATTGATAATTATGGTTGGAGTTGACTTGGACACAATGAGCCAGATTGAAGCCCTTTTGAGAATGCACCATCAAGATGGTCTTATGAAGAAGGGCAGAATTCGTTCAAGAAGTCTGTAAGATTTTTTTGACGAAGGGCTAGACTAAAATTGGCGAAATGCGCTATACTCGTGTTTCCCGATTGTAATTCATTGCGAATTGCCATAATCGGGAAACAAATATCGCGTTTCCAGGGGGACTTTTATGAAAGTACGAACCAGTGTAAAGCCTATCTGCGACAAGTGCAAGGTTATCAAAAGAAACGGCATAGTCCGCATTATTTGCGTGAACCCTAAGCACAAGCAGAGACAGGGTTGAGGAGTAACAGATGGCTCGAATTGCGGGAGTTGACCTCCCTAATAAACAAGTAAAAATCGCGTTGACTTATGTATACGGCATAGGTCGCTCAGCGGCTCGCACAATCTGCAAAAAAGCGGAAGTAAAAGAAGAGACAATGATGAACGATTTGTCTCAAGACGAGTTGACAAAGCTTCGCGAAATCATCGACAAAGAGTATAAGGTAGAGGGCCGTCTCCGCTCGGAAATTGGCCTTAACATCAAGCGCCTTATCGACATCGGATCTTACCGTGGCCAGCGCCACCGCAAGGGACTTCCTGTTCGCGGCCAGCGCACGCGTACAAATTCAAGAACTCGCAAGGGTAAGAAGAAGACTGTTGCGAACAAGAAGAAAGCGTAAGGCGGAGGTAAACTAATTGGCTACTGTTAAAAAGAGAAAGGAAAAGAAGAGCGTTTACGAAGGAAACGTTTACATTCAGGCGTCTTTCAACAACACAATTGTCACTGTAACAGACTTGAACGGCAACGCTCTTTCTTGGGCTTCAAGCGGCGGACTTGGATTCCGCGGCGCAAAGAAATCAACTCCTTTTGCGGCTCAAACTGTCGCTGAAACAGCCGTCCAGAAGGCTGTAAGCTACGGTTTGCGCGAAGTTCACGTGTTTGTTAAGGGACCTGGCATGGGCCGTGAAAACGCCGTCCGCGCCATTGGAAATCAGGGACTTAAGGTAAAGTCAATTTCTGATGTGACTCCGATTCCGCACAACGGATGCCGCCCGCGCAAGACGCGCTCAATGTAATTCTTAAGGAGTAAAAAATGGGTAAAAGCACTACGCCTATCCTTAAACGCTGCAAAAAATTGGGATTGAATCCGCTCGTTTTGGGCTACGGCAAAGTAAGCAAGAGAAATCAAAAGGAGACTCGCCGCAAGCGCTCTGAATACGCCCTTCAGCTTGACGAAAAGCAGAAGCTTCGCTTTATTTACGGCGTTCTTGAAAAGCAGTTCCGACTTTACTACGAAATGGCCGTTAGAAAGCCTGGCGTTACCGGCGAAGTTATGCTCCAGTTGCTTGAAAGCCGCTTGGACAACGTTGTTTACCGCCTTGGTTTTGCCAAGACTCGCAGCGAGGCCAGACAGCTTGTAAACCACGGACACATTACCGTAAACGGCAAGAAAGTTGACATTCCTTCTTACTTGATTAAGGCCGGCGATGTGGTTTCGTTCAAGGAAAAAGACAAGTCTTCTTCCAGCATCAAGAAATTGATTGCTAGAATCGAAGAGCGAAAAGTTCCCGCTTGGCTTGAAGCGGATAAAGACAATTTGTCAGGAAAGGTTGCTACCCTGCCGTCTCGCAGCGACATCGATTATGATGTCAAAGAGCAGCTCGTGGTTGAATATTATTCTAAATAAGTAAGGAGTTCAAATGGCTCGCAAAAATCTGCTTAAAGGTTTTCAAAGACCTAAAGGCGTGCGTTTTGAGAATCAGGAAACCTCTCAGGCGAACTATGGAAAGTTTTATGCCTATCCGTTTGAACCCGGTTTCGGCACGACTGTGGGAAACACCTTGCGTCGTGTTTTGTTGTCATCGATTCAGGGATACGCAGTTACTTCTATCAGAATCACTTCTTACGATTCTGACAATGTTCCGCACGTTATTTCAAGCGAGTTTGAGGCAATCCCCAATGTGTCTGAAGACACGTTGGAAGTTTTGAACAGTTTGAAGCAAACGCGCGTTCGCCTTCCTGGCGATGGGGAGCAGGACACAATTCTTTACGAATTTAAAGGCCCCGGAAAAGTGACTAGCAATGACCTTGAAAAAGAAGGCCAGTTGGAAGTCTTGTCAAAGGACGAGCTTTTGTTCACTATGATGGACGATGCCAAACTTGACATTGAAATCCAAGTGGATTTGGGCAGAGGTTATGTTCCTGCGGAAACCAACGACAAATACATTGAAGTTGTTGGAACGATTCCAATGGACGCGATTTTCAGCCCTGTCAAAAAGGTTAAGTATTCAATTGAGCCTTGCCGCGTCGGTCAGAGAAACGACTACGACAAGCTTTGCCTTGAAATCTGGACTGACGGATCGATTGCGCCGGCCGACGCTTTGAGCGAAGCCGCCAAAATCGCCAAAGAGCATTTTTCTGTCTTCATCAATTTTGACGACAGCGAATCTTCAGGCGACGACGATATGGGCGAAGACGATGAGAGAGTTCGCGCCTTGCTTAACACGCCCGTTGAGGAACTTGAGTTGTCTGTCCGCTCTTCAAACTGCTTGAAGAACGCCAACATTCGCACAATCGGCGAGTTGACAAAAAAGACCGAGGACGACATTGCCAAGACTAGAAACTTTGGCAAAAAGAGTCTTACGGAAATCAAAGAAAAGTTGCTTGAATGGAACTTGACTTTGGGAATGACGGACTACAGCTATCTTAAGGATGCTGTTAATTTAACTAAGAAGAAGGAAGAATCAGATGAATCATAGAACTGGTTTTAACGCGCTGAGCCGCACCTCGGCGCATCGCCGCGCAATGTTGCGCAATATGGTTACTTCTCTTTTCAGATTCGAGCGCATCACCACAACCAAGGCCAAGGCCAAGGAAGCGCGCAGAAAGGCTGAAAAGCTTGTTACCCGCGCCAAGGTTGACAGCGTTCACAATCGCCGCGAAGTAGCGAAGTATATCGCCGACGAAAAGATTTTGAACAAGCTCTTTACAGACATCGCTCCCCGCATGAAGGAGCGCAATGGCGGATACACCCGCATTCTTAAGTTGGGATTCCGCGAAGGCGACGCCGCCGATGTAGTTCTCCTTGAATTGGTTGACTACAACCTTGACAAGGTTGAGGAAAAGAAGGCCGCCGCCAAGGCTAAGAAAGACGCTAAAAAGTCTGACAAGAAAGACGCCGCTAAGAAAGAAGCGAAGGAGAGCAAATAATGTCTAAAGCGCATCGTGGAACTGGACTTCGCAAGACCGTAAATCACGGCCGCGGTTTGTGTCCTATCTGCAAAAACCCAAACATCAAGGTTGTTTACGAATACGACCTTGACGGAAAAAAGGTTATGATTTGCAAATTCTGCAAAGCCCACCTTAAGAACAAGGCTCGCCTTGAAAAGCCCGCGGCCGCTCCGGCTGCCGAGGCTCCCGCCGCTGACGCTCCCGCCGAAGCCCAGGCCTAATGACTTTTGGGCGGCCCGGCCGCTTGGAAGAGGCGAACATTGCTAAAACCGCGCGCTTGCCGCACGGTTTTTTGTTATGGGGTCGCGACCCCGTGAAAACATGGAGCGAAGCGCAATGTTTTCACAAAAAACCACCCGCTATGCGGGTGGAGACAAAAGCTTACAGCGAAAAAACTTTCCTCCGAAGCGCTACAATAAGATTGTTCAAGTCTATTGCGTTGCGCCAAGGAGGAAAGCAAATGGCAAACATCAGGGATTCGCTGAGCCACACCAAATGGCTCTGCAAATATCATATAGTATTTACACCTTTTGAAAATGGATATACAGACGAACTTACCAAATGGCTCTGCAAATATCATATAGTATTTACACCAAAATACCGCAGAAAGGCAATATACGGCCAGTACAAGGAAAGCATCGGGAAAATACTAAGGCAGCTGTGCGGGTATAAAGGAATTGAAATAGTGGAGGGGCATCTGATGCCCGACCACATCCACATGCTGGTGAGCGTCCCGCCGAAATACAGCGTGTCGCAATTCATGGGATATTTGAAAGGCAAGAGCAGCCTGATGATATTCGACAAGCATGCGAACTTGAAGTATAAGTTTGGCAACCGGCACTTCTGGGCCGAAGGATACTATGTCAGCACGGTGGGCTTGAACGAAGCGACAATAAGGAAATACATACAGGAGCAGGAGTCCCACGACATAGCGATGGATAAGCTCACGACAAAGGAATACGAAGACCCTTTTAAGGGTGGCGAGTAGTACCAACGCCCCTTCAAGGGGCTGCGACGGGTCAAACCGCAATAGGCTTGAACGTTAGTGAAAGCGCGGGACTTAAGTCTCGGCTTGAGAACCTAGCCTTATAGGCTAAGTGCAAACCACCCCTTTGAGGGGTGGTTATGATTTTAAATTGAGGCGGAAAAGATTGCGCTTGGTCGATGCGGCGAAGCGAGAATTATTGCGAAAAAGTTGGGCGGAGGAGGCTGAATTTTTGCGGCGCTAAAGAAATTAAGTTTTTTAAAAAAAATCTATTGAGGGTATCTCTAAAAACTCGCCTTCAGCGATTTTTTAGAGAACCCGACGAGTTTT
>CALDIB010000006.1 GCA_937902125.1 uncultured Treponema sp. | reverse complement strand
CCCGCTCCGGCGGCAAAGGCGGAAGAGGCTCCCAAGGCTCAAGCTCCCGCGAAGGCGCCTGCCAAGGCCGCTCCCGCCAGCGGAACCCACATTCAGCAAAACGCCGTTTTGCGGGTGGACTCAAAGCGCATCGACTATTTGCTCAACCTTGTTTCAGAAACCGTAATCATAAAGGCGGCTTTCAACCAATACGCGCTGCAAATGAACGACATGCAAACTCAGTTGATGTCGTATTCAGCGGGCTTTAAAGAAAGGTTCCGCCGCCTTTTCGAGCAGTTGCCAGAGTATCTTAACGACATGCAGAACGGGGTTCCCGCAAAGGATGTCAAGGCCAAAATCACTCAAGAATACGGCGACTTGATAAACTACTTTGATCCTTTCACTTCAAACCTAAAGGAACTCAACGTAAAGTTCCGCAGCTCCACCCAAAACTTGGGACAAATCGTCGGCGAGCTCCAAGAGGGCGTGATGAAAACGCGAATGGTTCCCATTTCGCAAATCTTCAACCGCTTTCCCCGCGTCGTCCGCGACTTGCAGCGCGACCTTAAGAAAAAGGTTGAGCTGGTCATGGAAGGCGAAGACACCGAATTGGACAAGACGGTTGTTGACGACTTGCTTGACCCAATCATGCACTGCGTCCGCAATTCCGTTGACCACGGAATCGAGGCTCCCGACGTCCGCGCGGCCGCCGGCAAGCCTGAAACCGGCACCTTGCTTTTAAAGGCCGCCAACGAGGGCAACCAGATTGTAATTGAAATCGCTGACGACGGCGCCGGAATCAATGTGGAGAAGGTTCGCAACAAGGCCATCAGCCGGGGAATTCTCCACCCAAACAAGATTCTTACGGACCAAGAGGCCTACAACCTTATTTTTATGCCAGGTTTCTCTACGGCCGACAAAATTTCAAACGTTTCAGGCCGCGGCGTAGGCTTGGATGTTGTCCGCACCATGATAGAAAAGCTTAAGGGAACGGTTTCTGTCACCAGCGGCGCCGGCAAGGGCTCCACGTTCACCATCAAGCTTCCTCTTACCTTGGCCATCATTCAGGGCCTTTTGGTTCGCGTCGGCTCTCAGGTTTACTCAATCCCGATTACTTCGGTCATAGAAAGCCAGCGGGTTCGCAAGGAAGAAATCAACACAATCGACAATTACGAAGTTATGAACGTTCGCGACGAAGTCATCAGCGTTTTGCGCTTGAGCCGCCTCTTCCACATAAAGAGCGCCAACACAAGCGAATACTGTTTTGTGGTCATCGTCGGAACTCAAGAAAAGAAAATCGGCGTGATGGTGGACTCTTTGATTGGCGAGGAGGACGTAGTAATCAAGGCCTTGCACGATCAATTCACCAATTCCCCGGGAATCGCCGGAGCCTCAATCTTGGGCGACGGTTCGGTTTCTTTGATTATCGATGTAAGTCAGCTGCTTGAGCTTGGCGTTCGGCAGGAAAAAGACGCGCAACAGTTTCAAGAAAAAAGGGCGTAGTTTATGGAAGAGACAGCAGTAGCGGTTAACAGCCAAACAGACAACATTGAGCGTGGATTTGACGACGAGGAAGAGCGCGAGTCAGTCGCCTTGTTCGACTTTAGAATGGCCGCCTTTACCCTCGCCGGAAAAGACTACGCCATTGACATTATGAACGTAAAGGAAATTGTTAAAGCCAGCCGCTTTACCTATGTTCCCAACACCGTTCCCTTTGTCTTGGGCGTTTACAATTTGCGCGGAGAAATAATTCCGATTATCGACTTGCGCAAGTTCTTCAACATTGAGGTTCCTCCAAGAAAAGCGGATCAAATAGAAAATCTGCTTATCATCACAATTGAGGATCATGTTTTTGGAGTTGTAGTTGACCAAATCGAAGGCATTGTAGGAATTCAAAAGTCTTCGATTCAGCCGCCCCATCCTCTTTTTGGCGACATCAACATTAAGTTCATCTACGGAATTGTGGAGGCTCGTGACCGCCTTTATGTTTTGCTTGACATAGCTCGCATCTTCAACCAAAAGGTTGACGACGACGATGACGAGCCCCGTCGTTACGAGGCTCCCAAGGAACAAGCCGCGGCGCAAGCCGAAAAAATTGAGGAAAGTCCCGCCGCAAAAAATCCTGACGACGATGTTGACGAGCGAAGCGGCGGCGCCGACGAAAGCGAAGCCGCTACCCAAGCCGAGGCCAAGGCGGCTCCTCAAAGCTCGGCTCCCCAGGCTGAAGATCCCGACAGAAAATTCATCATTGACGGCTTGGCTGAATTTAAGAAGTTTTACATTACGGAAGTGAACAAGTCTTGGTTTGACAACCGCTTGGCCGAATGGAAGGAAAGCCGCTCCGGTTCTTCCGCGCAATTCGCTTCCGCCGCCGACGCGGACGAGTTTCTTAAGCCCTTCTGGTCCAGCAACAGCGGCGTCTTTTGGACAAAAGAATACGCGGACGCGGTTTTTAACATTCTGCCTGACAACGCGGCCAAGCAGATTTTGGTTTGGAACCCCGGCTGCGGAAAAGGCCAAGAGTCCTTCAGCCTTGCTTGCGTTCTAAAAAAGCGCTATCCTCAATCCAAGATTAGGATTTACGCGCACGAAACGGACTTGCTGAACATCGCCAACGCGCCTTTGATTACGGTTCCGGACTCTGAGGCTGGCGGTTGGCTTTCGCCCTACGTTCAAAAGAGCGTTACCGGCGAATACACCTTTACACAAGAAATAAAAGACATTATAATGTTCGAGTACCATGACATCAACAACGCCAACGCGTTGCCGATGACAGACATTATATTTGCGAGGGATGTGCTTTCGCTCATCGCGCCTGAGGGACAAAAAACGGTTTTGGCTGACTTTGAGGAAAAACTCAAGGGCAACGGAATCCTTTTCTTGGGCGAGAATGAGAGCGTTGGCTCTGGCTTGAACTGGGGCGAAAAGACCCAGGGTTCGTTGACGTATTATAGCAAACAATAGCATATAAGGAGAAATGCATGAGAGTTGAGTATATCAATCCGTTTGTAGAAACTTCGTACAGGGTTTTAAAAGAAGTTCTCGGCGGCGCGGAAGTAAAGCGGGGAGAGTTGTCTCTCAAGTCAGTGGCAATGCCTGTAATGGGTGTGGCCGCCCTTGTAGGATTGGCTGGAGACGTTGAAGGCCGCGTTCTTTTTGACATGACTTACGAAACCGCCCTTAACTTGGCGTCAAAGATGAACGGCGAAACTCTTACGCAGTTTGACGACTTGGCCAAGGCCACAATAAGCGAGTTGGCCAACTTGATTACGGCCCAGGCCGTTACAAAGCTTCATGAGCTTGGATTTAAATTTGACTTGACGCCGCCAACGTTGTTTGCCGGCGAAAAGATGGAAATTGCGGCTTTGCCGGGTTCCGCGCAAAATGTGGAGGCCTTGATTGTTCCCCTCATTTCGGAATGCGGTGAAATTGAATTGAACGTCGCTATTCGCGAGCGGGCTGAATAAGGTTTAAAAGGGAGAAGATAATATGAAAACAAAAGGCGATTTTCCTACAATTAACGAGCGTCCCCCTGAAGGAACTAAAGACGACGGAACAAAATTCCGCGTCTTGATTGTTGACGACTCAATGTTCGTCGCCAAGCAGTTGGGCCAAATTCTCGCCAGCGAAGGCTACGAGGTTGTGGCTACGGCCGGAGACGGAAAAGAGGGCGTTGACAAATACAAGGAATTGTGTCCCAACGTTGACATAGTGACTATGGACATTACAATGCCTCGCATGGACGGAATTACTGCCCTTGAGCAAATCATGGCCTTTGACAAGAACGCCCGCGTGGTGATGGTAAGCGCCCTTGGAAAAGAGGAATTGGTTAAAAAATCATTGCTTCTTGGCGCCAAGAACTACATCATCAAGCCTCTTGACCGGAAAAAGGTTCTTGAGCGAATAAGCGCGGCTTTAAAGTAGTTTTCTAGAAATATTCTTAAGAAACAAAAAAACCGCTCTTAACGAGCGGCTTTTTTGTTGTCGGCTTGTTGCTGCGGAAATTTTCCTACAGGAGCCTTGTTCTTTCCTACAGAGAGGCGGCCAACGCTTCGCTTTCTTTTTTGACTTCTTCAAAAAAGCGGGCGATGTGAAAGCCGTCCGCCACCGCGTGGCTGATTTGCATTGTAAGGGGAATATTTACCGCGCCTGAAATTTCTTGGGCCTTTCCAATTGTGACGATTGGCGCCAAATACTTTCCGCTTTCTGACATTTTCATGTTGACCGAGCTGTAGTGGAGCCAAGGAACGTATGAAACTTCAAAAACGCTTTCGGGAAATTCTTCGGCGTTGAGAGCGGTGGATTTTTCGCCCTTGGCTATGTCGGCCTCCGCTCCCTTGGCAAAGGAGGCGTAGTCTTCCTTCCATTCAGTGCAAACCCTGGTGAAGGTTTCCGTGGCGGGATGGAAAACCCGGTGGATTGGAGAAACATAGTCCCAAATCATAAGCTCGCCGTTTTCCTTGCAGTAGCCCACGCGGAATTCCTGCCTTGAATTGATTGTCTTTGTGATGGCGTAAAGCAGGGGAACGAAAATGTTTTCGTTTCCGCATTTTTTTGCCAAGGCCGAAATGTCAAGCTCCGCTGTGACGGCGCACATTCCCTTTGAGCCGTGGGCGTAATAGTTGTAGTAGGGGGTTCTGGCCCAAGTTTTCATATCCAGCGGCTTGTAGCCGGCTTCTTTTACCATGTTTGTCCTCCAAAATTCCGCAAAGGAACCGAGATATTATAGCGCATGCTTTGGTTTTTGTCACGCGGTTTTGCAAAAAGAGGGGTTTTTAGGGGCCATAAAAAAAATAAAAAAAAATTAACGAAAACTTGATTTTTTATAGAAAGCGCGCTAAAATATGAGATGATTTAAAATATGGGGATGAATCCGTTGGATTTTAGAGGAGAATGACAATGAAAGCAAAATCATTTTGTTTGTGCGCCTTGTTTGCAGCTGAAAGTTTGTTCGCTTTTGCGGTCCCCAGCGCTTCTACTGTCGCCCAGGATTTTGTGACCGTGATACCGGCTGGACAGACCGTTCAAGTGAACAATTTTGCGGGAACAATCGGCTCTCAGAGCATCAAGGGTTTTTCAATCAGCAAATTTGAGGTCACTCAGGATTTATATAACAGCGTGATGGGCACCAATCCAAGTTCGTTCAAGAGCAACCCGGCTTCGGGAGAAGTCCAAGGCCGGCGGCCTGTGGAAAGCGTCACATGGTATGACGCGGTTTATTTTTGCAACCAGCTTACGGCCCAAACTTTGGGAGCCGCCGCCCAGTGCTATACGATTAACGACATCAAGCGGGACGACAGCGGAAAAATAATCAGCGCCAGCGTGACCTGCGACATGACCAAAACTGGATACAGGCTTCCAACCCAAGCCGAATGGGAATTGGCGGCCGGCGGAGGAAGCCAGTTGGCCAGCTACATGTATGCCGGAAGCGACGACGTGAACGATGTGGCTTGGTATTACTTTAACAGCGAAAACAAAACCCGGGAAGTTGGAAAGAAAAAGCCCAATGAGTTGGGAATCTACGACATGAGCGGAAACGTCTGGGAATGGTGCAACGACCTTAAGACCACAAACGGAAAGTGCGCCAACCGTGGCGGCGGATACGCCGGAACAGACACGATGTATTACGAAATCACAAACCGCAACTGGGATCCGGCGGACTTCTCAAATTTCTATCTTGGAATGCGCTTGGCCAGAACCCTTTAAAGTAAGGAAGAGCCTCCGCTCAAGAAAGCGGAAAAAAGCCGCCGAAAGGCGGCGTTTTTTTTACCTGTGGCGATGATATCAAGCGGTTTCATCGGACGCAACCGCAACTGGCAGCGGCGTTTTTTTTTTGTCTTTTGCGTTAATATAATGAAGAAATTAGGGTAGGAAGAATAAAGCAAAAAACGCGGAGCGGGAAGGCAAGCGGCGCGAACTTAGGACACGTTAAGCTAATCTCTTTGCCCTAAAAGTCCGCTACGTCGCTGCGCTCCGTTTTGCTATAGGTATGCTATCCAACTGCCCGCTTTTGCGGGCTGGCAGTCGTTCGCCGCCGCAACTGGGAGCCGCTTTTTTTATTTATGGGGACCTCGATAAACTTCAGTTTTTCGAGGTAACTTTGAAAATGCGATGTTTTAAGTCGTGATATTATAACGACTTAAAACTCGCAGGCACAGTCGAAAAATCGCCAAAGGCGAGTTTTTCGAGGTGCCCTTATTATACACTTGATTAAGTTTATTCAATTCATTATAATTAACGCTTACACTGTATAGTGTGTTATTGTCTAAATTAGAACTTGGCTTCTTTTCAAGTCTTGAGTTCTAGATGGAGGTTTAAGGTGGTCAAAATCAGACTTAAGAGATTTGGCGCGGCCAAAAGGCCCTGCTACCGCATCGTTGTCATGGACGCGAGAAAGCCCCGCGACGGAAAAACGATCGAAGAGATTGGCGTTTATCAGCCCATCGAAGTGGCGGAAAAGCAAATCGCTTTCAAAGAAGACCGCGCCAAGTATTGGCTTTCAGTCGGCGCCCAGCCCACTGACACAGTGGCTCGCATTTTCAACAAAAAAGGCCTGGCCCGCAACGGTCAGTCAAAGTAGGAATCGCAAATGGAAAAAGACCTGATTGAATACATTGCTAAATCATTGGTCGATAATCCGGACGCGGTTTCTGTGAATGAGACTGAAGGCGAACGCGGTCCTGTTTTGGAGTTGAAGGTTGCCGACAGCGACATCGGAAAAGTAATCGGCAAGTATGGCCGCATTGCCAAAGCCCTGCGAACAGTTTTGAGCGCCACGGCTAACAAAGACGGCAAGCGATACAGCCTTGAAATTCTGGACTGATAGCGCCGATGGATTTGACAGTGGCTTTTGTCCGAGGCGCGCATGGCCTTTCGGGTGAATTTAGAATTGAGAGCGCTTCCGGCCGTTATGAGCATATCGCAGCGTTAGAGGAAGTGACTTTGAGGCTGAAGGGACAAAGTTCGCTTTACAAAGTGGAGCGGGTTGAAGGTTCCGGCAACGCCTTTTACATGAAATTGGCGGGAGTGGATTCTCCTGAAGCGGCGAAAAAACTTAACGGCGCCGAGCTTCGCGTTTCCCGCGAGAAGGCTGTTCAGCCTAAAGAAGGCGAATGGCTTATTGAGGATCTAAAACAATGTTCTCTTGTTTATTATGAGAACGAAAACGGATTGGCCAATTGTGACGCGCCTGTAGTGATAGGTTCAATCACAGACGTATTGGAAGGCGGAGCGGGCGACCTGTTGGAGGTTGTTCTTTCCGAGAGTTGCGGCCTTCTTGATGACAGCGTTAAAAAGACTGCCGGCGGCAAGGCGAGAACGGTTTTGATTCCGTTCAACGAAATGCATGTCGGCAAGGTTGACGTTGAAGGCAAGACGGTTCAACTGACGCACCTCTGGATTCTGGAGTAAGTCCATGAAATTTACCGTGCTGACCTTGTTTCCTGAGATTCCGCGCGCTTTTTTTGAAGCCTCAATCATGGCGAAAGCGGTTGAAAAGGGAATTATTGCCTACGATCTGGTGAATGTCAGGGATTTTGCCTTTGACAAACACCGAACTTGTGATGACAGTCCGTATGGCGGAGGGGCCGGGCAGCTTATGTTGCCGGAGCCTCTTGGAAAGGCGCTGGACAGCGTCAAGGCTTACAAAAAGGAAAAGCGGGTTGTTTACGCCACTCCTTCTGGAAGGCCCTTGACACAAAGTCTGGCCAAAGAATTGAGCCGGGAAGAAGAGCTTGTGATAATTTGCGGCCGATACGAAGGCATTGACCAGCGAATTGTCGATGAATATGTTGACGACGAAATAAGCGTCGGCGACTATGTCATGTCAAGCGGGGAAGTTGCGGCGATGGTCATAATCGACACTGTGTATCGATTGATTGACGGCGTTATTTCTTCCGAATCCCTTGACGAAGAAAGCTACACCGGCTCGCTTTTGGAATACCCTCAATACACCAGGCCGCCTGTGTATAAGGGAATGGAAGTTCCGCAGGTTTTGACCGGCGGAAACCATGAAGAAATCCGAAAGTGGCGTCTAAAGAAGCGCCTTGAAAAAACTTTTTTGCATCGGCCGGATTTAATCGCCGAAGCTAGAAAGAACGGCAGCCTTACTTTAGAGGCAGAGCGTATGATTGAGGAAATTACGGGTTTTGCCTATAAAAAGCATAATCCTAAACGGAGAAAATGATGGACTTGATTAAAACTATTGAAGAAGGCCAAAAGCGCCCCGGCGCCCAGGCTTTTAACGTTGGAGACACCGTTAAGGTTTACTTTAAAATCATCGAAGGAAAGACTGAGCGCATTCAGGTTTTTGAAGGAATCGTTCTTTGCATGAAGAACGCCGGAGCGCGCCGCAGCTTTACTGTCAGAAAGATTTCTTTTGGCGTTGGCGTTGAAAGAATCTTCCCGATCAACTCTCCCCGCATCGTAAAGGTTGAGGTTGTTCGCCCTGGAAAAGTTCGCCGCGCCAAGCTTTATTACTTGCGCGACAGAGTCGGAAAGAAGGCCAAGGTTAAGCAGTTGGTTGGAGGCGCCGTAGCCGCCGCCATCGCCGCTAGAAACGCCCGCGCCGACGCCGCCGCTCAAGCCAAGGAAGCCGAGATTAAGGCCGAGCAAAAGGCTGAGCACGCCGCCGAAGCCGCCGCCGCCAAGAAATAATTTGATGGCGCGCGCCTGCGTTTTTTTGACGCGGGGGTTATTGAGGCGCGATGATTTTTATTCGCGCCTCAAAAAGGCCGAGTCAAGGCCTTGAGAGCGTAGCGCGCCTTGACCGGACTTATGCAAATACTAAGCGTAAAATCACAAGGCGCCCTTCCTCAAGTTCAACAGAGCTTGCGCGAGGGCGATTTTGTTTTTGCGAGGGTTTTAAAAAATTTGGGCGGCGGAAACTATTTGGTTTCTTTTGCTGGAGGCCGCTTTTCGGCGCGTTCGGCGCAAAGTCTTTTTGAGGGCCAGACTTTTAGGGCCCAAATTTCCTTGGCGGCGAACGGCGTCCAGTTGAAAATCCTGTCAAGCGAGCAGGCCGGCGGCGGCCAAAATTTTGTCCAAGCCTTTTCGGCGCAAGGCCAGGAAACTGCGGACTTTTTGGCGGCTTTGGGCTTGCCGCCGGACAATTTAAGCGGACGGATTTTGCAGTTTTTAACCCAAAGCGAAAGAAGAATCGACGCGCGCCTTATGCAAAAAGTCCGCCGTTTGGCGCAAAAGTTTAAGGGCCGCGAAATAGAGGCTGCCGAAGCCGCGCTTGTTTTGGAAGAAAAGGGAATCGACAGCGAAGCCGCCTTGGACTTGATTATGGCCGCGCTTGAGCAAGGAGCGGAAGACGGCAAAAACGGCGGCGCTTTTGAGGACGACGAAAACGACTTGCCGGAGCGAGACGAAATCGCTTTGGAAGTCAAGCGCTTTTTTTTAGACTCCCTTCTGTCCGCAAAAACAGAGCCCGGCGCCTTGGCGCTTTTTAACCATTTGCGTTCCTCCAAGGAAAACGGCGGAAAGACATGGACGCTATTCCCTTTTGAATACAAAATCGCGGCCCAAGGGAGCCAGAGAGGCGAAGAGGGCCGCGGCGTTTTAAGGCTTTTTTTGGACGTTGAAAAATCCTCCCTTGAAAAATTAGTGATAAACTTTAAAAGCGGTAGCGCAAATCTTTTTTTTGCGGTATACTTTGAGGGCAAAGCCGTTCGCCGCCTTGTTCTTTCTTGCGACGATAAAAAAACGCTTGACGGAATGGACGAAAGCCTTTTGGAATCCTTGTCTGAGTCTTTTGGCGGCGTTGACGTTGAGTTGGCGGACGGCGAGGAATTTTCAAAATTTGGAGCGGAGAATTTGCCGCTTTTTAGCGTTGAGGGCTTTGCATGAAAGAGCGAAAAAAGGCCGTGGCGCTAAAATATCCTGAAGGGGCTTTGGCTCCGATTATAAGCGCCAGCGGAAAAGGCGCGTTGGCCGAAAAAATTCTTGAGATTGCCAAGAAGGAAAGCGTTCCTATTGAGCGGGACAAGGATTTGGCCGACTTTTTGACCTTGCAGGAAATTGGCTCGGCCATTCCTCCCGAAACTTGGGAGCTTGTGGCAAAAATATTCGCCTTTGTTGTGAAGCTGAAAAAATAGAGGGCATTTGTATGGGCATGATGAAAAAAATCAACGCTTCCGACGCGAAACTGAACATGCTGTTTTCCGCGCCTGTTTATTTTGAAGACGGAAAGAATATGTTTTTGGCCGAAGGGCGGACTGTAAAGCCCTATCATTTGGCGGCCATAAAGCGTTGGAACATAAAATACTTGTTGACAAGCGGACAAGCCATTGAGCCGTCAGAGGGCGTCAACATAGAGCGAATGGCTGGATTTGACAAGCAAAAGCTGGCCGCCGCCAAAAACGCTTCTTCTTCGGAGGCCGCGTCCGACATTGAGGAATTGGAAGAACTTTAATTTTCCATGAAAAATACAGGAAACACAAAGATTTTGGGCTTGTCTGGCGAAAGCGAGGCGGCCGAACATTACGCCAAAAACGCCTTTGAAATTGTCCAGCGCAATTACCGAAGCCCAGTGGGTGAGATTGACATAATCGCGTTAAAGGGCGACTTGCTTGTTTTTTCGGAAGTCAAAGCCCTTCCCAACGGAAACGCCGAAATTTTGGCCCATGAATTGGGAAAAAGAAAACAGCGCAAGATTATAGAAAGCGCTAAATATTTTTTAAAAAATCATCGACAATATAGTAACAAGACAATCAGATTTGACGTTGTTGCCGTTGGTGTTCCGGGGCTTGAGCGAGTCCATCTGATTGAGAATGCATTTTCAGAAAATTGAAATTTATCCTATGGGTGTCGGGAGGAAGATCCTAAAAAATGAGCGCTGCGTTAGATTATGCCGCTTACGATGTAGCCGAGGCGGAATTTGAATACAACGATTTGCCTCCGAGACTAATGGCTTTGCGGGAAAAAATTCACGACTCTTCATACTTGGACAACGCCATTAACAGAATTGCGTCTGTAATAAGCCGCAACATGGTTGACAATCCTGACGAATTGCATTTAAATGCAAGGGAAGGATTGTATTTGTAATGGGAAGAAGAGACAGAAACAACAGAAGAAACGGCCGCCAAAAAAGTCCTTGGGCTTCTTCGCGGCCTGAAGCGAAGCAGGCGCCTAGAAGCCGCTTTAACCCTGAAAGCCCTGAGGAAATGGCCGCCCGGGAAAGCGCCATCAGGGAATTTAAGGCGCGGCAAGTGATTTGCCCGATTTGCGGAAATCCAATCGAAGATTTGCCCAGCGCCATTTCGGACAAGGCCAGCAAAAGTCCCGCGCACTTTGATTGCGTCCTAAAAAAATTGTCCCAGCAAGAAACGCTGGCCGCAAACCAAAACATCGCCTACATCGGACAAGGCCGATTTGCCGTCATAGAGCGGGAAAATCCTTCGGACGTGAAGCGTTTTAAGATTGAAAAAATAATTGAATGGGAAGACAAGAACGAGCCAATTTCTTGGCGGGGCGAAATGGCCGAGCTTTTTTCTAAAGTAAAGTAGCGGCAATGTAATTGATTGTAAGCCTATAACATTTTGCTGGCCTCATAAGCCGCAACATTACGGCGTTGCCGTTTTGCGCAAAGTAGTTATCTGCTTGCTCGCTTACGCGAGCGGGCAATCGCGCTCGTGGTAAGACTCGCGCGAACAGCGGTACTCAAAAAAAATCCGCCCAAAGCCGGGCGGATTTTTTTTGCTCCTAATAGACGTGCCGAAAACCGGGATTGAACCGGCACGGCCTTTTACGGCCGAGGGATTTTAAGTCCCTTGTGTCTACCAATTCCACCATTTCGGCGATGAAAGCATAGTAACAGTTTTTTTCATTTTGCGCAAGAAGGCGCGTTTGTCCTGCGAGCCGGCCGCCATTTGTTTGACAAATTTTCGGGGGGGGTATTATATTATAAGAGAAAACTTTTTTTAG
>CALDIB010000005.1 GCA_937902125.1 uncultured Treponema sp. | reverse complement strand
AGAACTCGCCGGCACTTTCGAAAAATCGCCGAAGGTGAGTTTTTCGAGGTGCCCTATAAATCGACGGCAACAAGGCCCTAAAGCCCTTTTTTACAGAAGCGCCGATTTATAAATTTCCGCCTTATTTTTTGACGCGGAAAGAGCTTCCCACAGACAAAAGGGCCGCGTCAGCCGGATTGTCCAAGGAAATGTAATAGTTTTGGTTATGAAAGAGCAAAACGCCGCTGGCAGCTTTGCTTCTTCCGTTGTAAACGTCAACTTTTGTGGAACCGTCTTCCGCCACAAGGGCCTTCCATGCATCCCGGACAAAAACTGCCGGCCCCCGCTCGTTGGCGGGATCAAGGACATAGCCCGCGGTCTTTTCGTCAACCAACGAAGAATTCAAAATGTTTACATAGGCTTGGCTGGCTGTCTTTTCAAAGTCCCGCTCCTCGCTAGCGGCGGCTTCCGCATCTTGCGCTTTTGAAACCTGAGCCTTCAGGCTTTCGATTTCCTGGGCTGAAGCGGCGTTTTGCTCGTCCTTGGCCTTTATTTCCGCGATGGCGGCGCGGGCCAAACCGTTGGCGATTGTGTAAGAAAGCTTTTTTTCGCCGGCCACAACGTTTTTCATCGTATTGCGCTGGGGAATCGCCGCGGACTTTGAGAGAAGGTATTCCAAGTCCGCGTAGTCCGCTTGGGCGTTGGCCAAAGCCGCCGAAAATTCTTCGCTCAAGGCGGGAGCGTCCTCGCCCAAAAGGGTTTCCGAATTGAAAACGCCCAAGGGCTTTTGGTTGGCGCTTGTAATGACGCCACTTGTCTTTGAGTCTTTTATGACAGGATCATAGCTTGCGATTTCCTGCTCGTATCGCTTGGTAATTTCGTTGGTGGCGTTCTTGCGCTCCTCAAAGTCCTTTTTGCGGGTTTCTTCCAAAAGGGCGCTGGCGTCCGCCAACTGCTTTTCGTAGGAATCCACCAATTTTTGCCTCTCAAGCTGGCGGGCCTGCCGCTCGCTGTCCATTTTCTTTTCCCATTCTTGCGCGCGGGCCACGTTTTCGCTGTCGTATGATTTAAGCTGTTCCTCGTATTGCTTCACTTCCGCGTCGGCGGTGGAAAGCTGCGCGTCAAGCTCGTCGTGGGCGGATTGAACTTCGGCATTGTAGTCGCTTTGAATTTTTTTCCGCCGCTCGGCCAAAGAAGCGCGGGAAAGGCGGGTGTTGGCCAAAAGCTCAAGGTCAGCCTGCATTTTTTGCTTGGCGCGGGCGATGCGGGAATCAAGGTTTCCCTGAAGGCTGGCGCGGCGTTTTGAAGCCTCGTCAAAATTCTCTTGAGCCCGCTCCAACTGATTGAACAAATTTTGCAAGTTCAAGTCTTCAAAAGAAGAAAGGTTCACGTCGATTTTGTCGTTGCTTTTTCCAATTCCCCGAATCGTAAAGACAGTGACAAGGACAAAAACCAAGAAAGTCAAGCCCAGCGTCACCCAAACAGACCAAAGCCTGTTCTTTCGCGTCTTGGCGTATTCAGTCTCAAGGTCGTAAACCTTTACTTTTTTTGAACGGCGCAGAGGCTCAAGCTCGTCGCCCAAGAACAAGGTCAGTTCCTTTACTTTGTCGTCATTGTCCATATTCCTCTCCATTTGTCAGGCGCGTTGCCTCTGGCTCCCATGCGCTCCATAAAAACGTCGGCCACTTCCATGTCAACTTTTTTGAAAAGCTTTCTGGCGTTTTTCCAATCGCCGGAATAATAGGCTTGCAAGGCCTCTTCGTAAACGTCGAACTTTTCCATAAGTCCGCGCTGAACTTCGTTGTCCGTGTCCAAGGGGAAATATATTTTTTTGCCCTTTGTCTTTCCCTTGACTTGAATCGTGTCAATTTCGTAGAACTTGTAGCGGTCGCTCTTGTCCTTGACGTCGTTCACAATGTATTCGGAAACCACAATGGGCAAATGGTAAATGCGGGTCACGCCTTCCAAGCGGCTGGCGGAATTTACGTTGTCGCCGATTACAGTGTTTGTCATATGCTCGTCGCTTCCGATGTTTCCGTAGAAAACCGTTCCGCCGTCAATGCCCACGCCTATGTCCAGCAAAACCGCCTTGTAAATTCTGTCTTCCGCCGCGGTAAGCTTTCTTGATTCCTCAATCTTTTTGCGCTGCGCCTTCATTTTTTCCCTAAGCTCGGCGGTGACATAAGTTATCCGCCAGCCCGCGTCGATGGCCTCAAGGGATTTGAGCTCTGAGTTTTTGTAAGAGCCAAAAATGGCCAAAATCGCGTCGCCGATGATGGAGCCCACAACGCCGTTTTCTTGGTGCACGTCGTGGATGACATTGTTGTAGTGAACGTTCAGCAAGTCGATGATTTCGTTTCCCAAAGTTTCGGTTCTGTAAGTGAAGCTTTTTATGTCGCTGAACAAAATCGTAAGTTCCCGCTGCATTCCCTCAAGCTTGATGGTGTGGTCGGTGTAGGCCTTTGAAACCACGTCCTTTGAAACGAACTTTTGGAATGTGGTCAAAAGGTTGTTCACCGAAACCGAAAGCGAGTTGAAGGAGGCGGCCATGTAAGTCACGTCGTCGTTGGAAGAGCCTGAAATGTCGATGGTTTCAAGCTGGCTTCTTTTTTGCATGTCGTAAAGGCTTTTTGTCATGCTGGAAATGCTTGAGAAAATGGCCTTGAACATATACACGCCCAGCGCCACAAACACGACGGTCAAGACAAGGATGACCGCGGAAATGATCAGCATGATGGCGACTTTGTAGCGGGCGGTGTCCTTGCGGGATTCGGCGCGGACAAGGTAAACGTTCCAGTCTTCGGAATACTTGTAAACGCCGTAATATTCTTCGCCCCGCAACTCAAAACTGATTTGGCCCTCTTTAACCTCGCCGTCATATTTTTCGTTCAGCGCGGCCAAAGCGTCCTTGTCGGGAAACTCGTAAATGTCCAAGCCCTCGGCGCTGGCGCAAAAAAGGGCCTTGCCGGTTCTGTCAAAGCCCAGCGCGATGCTGTGGGGGTTTGAAAACTCTTCGGCCACCGTGGCCTTCAGCGTCTCAAGGCATTCTTCCTTGTTTTTTTTGTAAGAATAAATTTGGTATTGGCTTGAAGCGTTTTTGTAAAGTTCCTTAAGCTGAGTGACAGTAAGGCGGTTGGTCAATTCCGTCACCTGCCTTTGAGACAATTGAACGGAAATCAAATTGGTCATAAAGTTTGACATCAAAATTAAAGGAATGAAAATTGCCAAAACCTTGACCGAAATCGGAATTATGGGCGTTTTGCCCACATACTGGAAAAATCGTTTCTTTGCCAACTTTTTTTCTCCTTAATAATTATTGTATTTTACCCTCTTTGGTTGGTTTTTGCAAGAATTTTTTTTGAGAAAATGGAGAAAAAAACGTTTTTGGCGCAAAGGCGGCCGGCCTGTTAAAGACGCTCGGACAGAAGCAAACACTAGCAAAAGCGAATCAAATTCACTATAATGGTTCGCTATGAAAGCCATAGAACTAGAGAAAGCCTACAATCCAAAAGACTTTGAAGACAGGATATACAAGAGTTGGGAAGAAAAGGGCTGCTTCAAGCCCGCAAGCGACGCCGCCTCGCCAGTCCACGCGGAATGGGAACGCAGATGCAAGGAATGCGGCAAGACCGACCTTTACTCCGTGGCCATTCCGCCGCCAAACGTCACCGGCGTTTTGCACATGGGCCACGGCCTCAACAACACCCTGCAAGACATCGTTGTCCGCTACCACCGCATGAAGGGAGACAACACCCTTTGGCTTACCGGAACCGACCACGCCGGAATCGCCACGCAAAACGTGGTGGAACGCCAGCTTAAAAAAGAAGGAAAGACAAGAAACGACCTTGGCCGGGAAAAATTTTTGGAGCGCGCCTGGCAAGTAAAGGAAGACCACCACAACACAATCGTCAAGCAGCAGAGAAAGCTTGGCAACTCCACTGACTGGGACAGGGAGCGCTTTACCTACGACGAAGGCTTGAGCCGCGCGGTCAGGGACGTTTTTGTGACCCTTTACGAGCGGGGCCTTATGTATCGGGGCAAGCGCCTTGTAAACTGGTGCCCCCGCTGCGGAACCGCGCTGGCCGACGACGAAGTTGACCACACGGACACTCAGGGCGCCATGTATCACATCTATTACGAATACGCCGACAACAGCGGAAAAATAGAAGTGGCCACAACCCGCCCTGAAACTTTCTTTGGCGACACCGCCGTGGCCGTGAATCCCACGGACGAGCGCTACAAGGCGCTTGTGGGAAAAAAGCTAAAGCTTCCGATTACAGGAAAAGAAATTCCAATCATCGCCGACGAATATGTTGACAAGGAATTTGGAACTGGAATGGTGAAAATCACTCCGGCTCACGACCCCAACGACTGGGAAGTGGGCAAGCGCCACAACCTTGAAGTGATAAACCTTTTGACTCCCGACGGCCGCCTTAACGAAAACGTTCCCCAAAAATACCAGGGCCTAAAGCCGGAAGAGGCCAGAAAGCTGGTCATCGAAGACTTGGACGCGGCAGGCCTTTTTAAGGGCGAAGAAAAAATGGTTCACTCCGTGGGCCACTGCTACCGCTGCAAAACCGTGGTGGAGCCATATCTAAGCGACCAGTGGTTTGTAAAGATGAAGCCGCTGGCCGACAAAGCCTTGGCCGCTTGGAAGGCCGGCGAGATTAAATTCTTTCCGCAAAAATGGGAAAACACTTACGAGCAATGGCTTGTCAACATTCGCGACTGGTGCGTAAGCCGCCAGATTTGGTGGGGCCACAGAATTCCTGTTTGGTATTGCCAAAAATGCGGCGAGACAATCGTTTCCCGCGAAGATCCAACCAAATGCCCCAAGTGCGGTGCCGGGGCTTCGGACTTAAAGCAAGACCCGGACGTTTTGGACACATGGTTTTCTTCTTGGCTTTGGCCTTTCAGCACTTTGGGCTGGCCGGAACAAACGGAAGACCTTAAAAACTTTTATCCCACAACCGCGCTTGTCACGGCCTACGACATCATTTTCTTTTGGGTAAGCCGAATGATTATGGCGGGCCTTGAGTTCACCGGCAAGGCGCCCTTTAGGGACATTTACATTCACGGCCTTGTCCGCGACAAGCAGGGCCGCAAGATGTCCAAGTCTTTGGGCAACGGAATGGATCCCCTTGAAATAATCGACATGTATGGAGCGGACGCGCTCAAGTTCACTTTGGGCTTTATGTGCGCGCAAGGCCAAGACATTTTGATTGACAAAGATTCCTTTAAGTTGGGAAGCCGCTTTTGCAACAAGGTTTGGAACGCAAGCCGCTACCTTTTGGGAAATCTGGAAGGCCGCAACTTGATTCCTGTCAGCGACAATGATTTGACCGAGCTGGACAAGTGGATTTACGCCCGCCTTAACGAGGCCGCCAAAAACGCCAGGGCCGCCCTTGAAGGCTACCGCTACAACGACGCGGCCAGCGCCTTGATGGAATACTTTTGGAACGAATTCTGCGACTGGTATGTGGAAGCCACAAAGCTCAACTTTAAGAACGGCGACGAGCGCGAAAAGGACAGGCAGGCCAGCGTCTTGATGAACATCTTGGAGGAAAACTTGCGCTTGCTCCACCCCTTCCTTCCTTTTGTCACGGAAGAGATTTATTCAAAGCTTCCCGTGGAAGAAATCGCGGCAAACAGAAAGAAGGCCGGAGCGCAAAAAATTTCTTCAAACAGCCAATACTGCGGAATGCTCATCAACGCGCCCTACCCCGAATTTTTGGAGGCGCGCCAAAACGCCGCCGTCGCGGAGCGCTTTGACGTTCTTAAAGACTTGATTGGAAAAACCCGCGCGCTTAGAACAGAATGCGGCCTTGACCCGGCGGCAAAGCTCAACATGGCGATTCTTGTCCAAAGCGGAAGCCCCGCAGAAGTTTGCCGCGAAAAGACCGACATGATTGAATTGCTTGCCGGAATGAAGGGAGTGGCCTTTGCGGACAAAAAGCCCCAGCGCGCCATCGGCACGGTGGGAAACGGCTTTGAAGCCTTCTTGCTTGTTGACGAAAACATCAACACAGAAGCGCTTAAGGCAAAGTTTTCCAAGGAGATTGAAACCCAAGAAAAATACGCCCAAAACTCCGAGAAAAAACTTGGCGGAAACTTTGCCCAGCACGCAAGCCCTGAATTGGTGGAAGCGGAAAGGCAAAAGCTTGCCCAGTGCCGCGACAGAATCCAAAAGCTGACGGGCTATTTGCAAAGCCTTTAACGGAACAAAAAGGAGCGGAGCCAGATGTCAAGGTATGAAATGCAAGTTAACAGAAGCGGCCCCATGGGACAAAAGGCCATGCTCATGTTGCGGGACATTTACCTTGCCCCTTACATGCAGCTGGCCACCGCGCTCATCGGAAAGGAGCGGCACGCCGGCGGAAACATGTTCCGCCACCAAATGGACACCCTGGCCATTTTGATTGACTACGGATACATCGACAGCGCGCTGCTCAAAGCTTCTTGCATTCACGATGTCGTGGAAGACGTTCCCGGCTTTGACGCCAACAAAATAATAAACGCCGACGAAGAGGGAGAGGACGTTTACCGCTTGGTTCTTGAAGTTACCAGAAGAAAGGAAGAAGACAAAAGCGCCTTTTTACGGCGGATAATAAATGAAGGAAGCCAAAAGGCAAAAATATTAAAAACTGCCGACCGCATTTCAAACATGATAAGTCTGGGCTATGTGAACGATCCAAAATTCATCGAGCGCTATTGCGACGAAACGGAATTTTTTATTTTTCCAATCGCGCTTGAAGTTGACTACAACATGTATCAAGAATTGATTAGCCTTGTAATGACCAGGCGCAAGTACCTGGAAGATTCAGGGTATATAAAATAGGAACGGTCAAGGCACGCTGCGCTCAAGGCCTTGACTCGTTCCTTTTGCGGCGCGAATAAAATTATCGCGCCGCAATGACTTCTCTTTCAATCTCGTCGCGGGCGTCAAGACGGGCCAGCATAAGAAGGTCTCGGTCGCGTCCCAAATCAGCCAAGCCCAATTCCAAAACTCCCGACTGCGCCGTTCCTGTTATTTGTCCGGGGCCGCGAAGCTTAAGGTCCTCCTCCGCGATGTAAAAGCCGTCGGAACTTTGCCGCAAAATTTTCATCCGCTCAATTCCGTTTTGGCTTATGTTTTTTGAATAAACCAAAAAGCAATAGCTTTGTTCGCTTCCCCGCCCCACACGGCCACGCAATTGGTGCAACTGAGCGAGGCCAAACCTGTCGGCCTGCTCCACAACCATGCAAGTGGCGTTGGGAACGTCAACGCCGACTTCAACTACAGTCGTGGCCGCGAGGATTTGAATCTTGTTTTGCCTAAAATCATTCAAAATTTTTGTCTGCTCTTCCTCAGAAATTTTTGAATGAAGCAAGGCGCATTTGTAATTTGGAAAAATATTTTTTGAAAGGTTTTCAAAAGCGTCAACGGCGCTCTTAAGAGACGGCTCGGAACCACCACCCGAACCGCCGTTTTCAAAATCCCCATAGGAACGGTCAAGGCGCGCTTCGCTCAAGGCCTTGACTCGTTCCTTTTCTGGCGCGTCAAAGATTGTCGCGCCAGAATCGCCTATGGCTGGGTATACAAAATAGGCCTGCCGGCCTTTTTGCAATTCCCTTAAAACTGCGGAATAAACATTTCCCTCATGTCCTTGTTCCGACAAATAAGTGACAATCGGCTTTCTTCCAACAGGAAGGCTTTTTATCACGCTTACGTCAAGGTCGCCGTAAACGGTAAGGGCCAGGCTTTGAGGAATTGGCGTGGCGCTCATCATCAGCAAGTGCGGGGAAACAAAAAAATTTTTGTTCTGCAATCCGGCCAAGGCGCGGCCCTTTTGAACAATCGCCTGCCTTTGGGTCACGCCAAAACGGTGCTGCTCGTCCACCACAACAAGCTGCAAGTCCTTATAAACGGTTGTCTTGCTAAAAAGCGCGTGGGTGCCGACCAAAATGTTTATCTCTCCTTCCCTTAAGGCTTTTAAAAGAGGAGCGCGCTGGGCGGCCGATATGTTGCCGCTTAAAAAAGCAACCCTGACGCCAACCGCTTCAAGCAAGCGGGCGCTTGTGTCGGCGTGCTGGCGGGCCAAAATTTCTGTGGGAGCCATAATCGCGCACTGGCCGCCCCAGTCCACAACCCTAAGACAAGCGAAGAGGGCCGCCAAAGTTTTTCCAGAGCCCACGTCGCCTTGCAAAAGCCGTTGCATTGTCCAAGGCGCCTTTTCAGGCGTCCGCTTGTCTTGAGCCTTTAAAATTCTTGCCCTTTCTTCGTAGCCCCTGTCAATGTCAAAATTGATTTGCCTTATCACGGACATTTGGTCTTTTGTCAAGACAAAGGGAAGGCGCTCCAAAAGAGCGGCCTGCCTTGGAGAAAAATCAGTTTTTTCATCGTTCCGCGGCGGCCTTTCCAAAGCGTCAGGCTCAAAAGAGCCCTTATGCTCCAAGGCCCTAAGCAAAACAGTTTTTTGCAAGTCAAAGAGTTCTTGGTAAATCAAAGTTCGCCGCGCGCTTTGCAGTTGGTCAAAATCTTGTGGCTGGTGGACAGCCTTAATCGCGTCCTTCATTCGCATAAGGGAACGGGCTTTTATAATGCCGTCGGAAAGTTCGTCGTCAATCGCGGCGCCGCATTGGCTTATGGCGGCTGAAACGGCCTTTGACAATTTTTTTTGCGTAAGGCCCGCCGTCAATTTATAAACAGGAATTATTCCGCTTCCGGGAATGGCCGCGCCTCTAAAGTCCTCAAGCGAGCCGGAATCCGCCAAGCGCTCGGCCTCAAAGGAACTTGACTGCAAGGCGTTGTATTTTACAAAAAAGCTTCCAGTGACGCAAATTATTGAGCCTACCGGAAACGATTTTTCCAAAAAGGGCCGGTTAAAACAAATCAATTCGGCGCGGGCGCTGTTGTCGGAAATCAAGATTTTCAGGGTCTTCATGCGGCCGTAGCCAAACCATTCGTGGCCAAGAACCCGCGCAATCGTGTGGACTTCCGCGGCGCTTTCAAATTGGCTCAAAGAAATTCTTTTTGTCCTGTCCTTGTATGAGCGGGGAAAAAATTTGAGCAAGTCGCATAGCGTCCAAATGTTCAAAGCGGCCAATTGCTTTTGCATGGCCGGCCCCACTCCGGGCAAAGAGGAAACAGGCGTTTGAATTTCTGAAAGTCGCATTTTCTTAAATCAAAACGGAATCATCTTGCAAACCGCGAGCAGGGCGGAGATGGCAAAATGGCCGCCGACGCGCAAGACAAAGCACAAGACTATCGCAAAAAGCAAGGCGTTTTTGTAAGCCACAGGGCGGCCGCCGGAAAAAAATCTTGTTATCGAATAAACAAAAGGATTAAGCGTCATGTCTATTTGAGACCAAAGGGGAGAAGCCCTGTCCGAGCCTGTCAAAAAGACAACCAAGCGAATGGCCAAAATCACAATTAAAAAAATAAGTATTGACGCGACGATTGACCATGCGATTTGAATGACAAGAGTCAAGACCGCAGAAAATGTCACCGCCATTCCCGCTCCCAAATTTTGCAGGACATAGCCGGCCATCGTCAAAACGCCAAAGGCCAAGAGCGGCGAAAAATCCAGCGCGCCGACGCATAGCCAGCCGCATTTAAATAAGTTCAAAAATGGATCGCAAACAAAGCATAAAAAGCGGCCGGCCTTTGTGTAAAGCGCTCCGGGAATCCATGACAAAACAATTCTGGCCGCGCACATCAAAGAATAAATTGAAAGCGCCGCCGCCAAAAATCTAAAAACGTAAATCATACAAACCTCACGAAGTCCAAACTTCTTGGACGCCCTCCATCGTTTCAAGTTCCTTTATAAAATCCGAGTCGCTTGGAACCCTAGCCTGATTGTTGGCCTTGACAATGTAAGGCCCTTGTTTTGTGTCCAAATGAAAATACAAGACGCAATCACCCTGCTTTGAAAGCAAAAAATCCCTCAAGCGGTGGGTCTTAATCTCATCGCAGAAGGAATCTTGAAGTTGAATGTGAATTTGCTGAACTGACTTTTCTTGCAATGAGTTTATGTCCAAAAGTTCGTCAACCAAAAACGAAGGAGTCTCTCGGCTTCCGTCCACCTTGCCCTTTAGCGCCACAACCTTTCCGTCTGCGATTTGAGACCTTATGACTCCCCACGTTCTGGCAAAAATTGTGACGTCCATAAAGCCTGTCATATCCTGCAATTTCGCAAAGGCCATGTCGTCGCCCTTCTTTGTTCGGAAGGGTCTGACATCTCCAATCATTCCCACGGCCACATAGGATTTGCCGGAATCGCGATGCTTCCAGCGCTCTTCTTGAGGAATCGAAGCCTTGAGCGCCTCGGCGTTTTTTCCTTCACGCTCGATGGACGCGCTTGTTACCGTGGCGCATGTTTCAATGACTTTTCTGTAATCGTCAAGAGGATGGCCAGAAACGTAAATGCCTATGCAATCCTTTTCTTGGTTCAGTTTTTCCATTTTTGGAAGGTCTTCAACTTCCTCAAAAACAAAGTCGCTGAATTCTTTTTCGCCCACAGCCTCGAACAAGGAATTCTGTCCTTCTTCCTTGCTTCTTTTCATTTGTTCCACATAAGAAACGGCGCGCTCGCAGTTTTGCATCAGCGTGGGCCTGTTTTGCCCAAGGGCGTCAAAGGCGCCGGTTTTTATCAACACTTCAAGAGCCCGCTTGTTCACGGTCTTTAAGTCAACCCTCTCCAAAAAGTCCATGAAACTTTTGAACGGCCCGTTCTTGGCCCGCTCTTCCACAACGCATTGCGCGGCGGCCTCGCCCATGCCCTTGATTCCTTTAAGGCCAAAAACGATGTGGCCGTCAACAACGTCAAAAACAATGTCCGAGCGGTTGATGTCAGGAGCGTCAACCGGAATTCCCATTCGCCGCGCTTCCTGAATGTAAACCGGCAAGGTGTCGGTGGAAGTGATTTCGTTTGTAAGGTTGGCCGCCATGAACTCCGCGGGCTTGTGGCATTTTAGCCAAGCGGTTCTGTAGGCCAAAACCGAATAAGCCGCCGCGTGGCTCTTGTTAAAGCCGTAGCCCGCAAAGGGAACCATAATGTCAAAGATGTTGTCGGCGTGCTCTTTTGTGTGGCCGTTTTTCATCGCGCCTTCTTCAAACTCTTTTTTCTTGGCCATCAAGACGTCGATTTTTTTCTTTCCCATGGCGCGGCGGAGCATGTCGGCGCCGCCAAGACTAAAGCCCGCGATGATTTGCGCCACTTTCATAACTTGCTCTTGGTAGACCATTACGCCGTAAGTTTCCTTGAGCAAATTTTCAAGGGAAGGGTCGGGATATTCAATTGTCTCTGGATGCCACTTTCCTTCCATGTATTTTGGAATGTAATCCATAGGGCCGGGCCGGTAAAGCGCGTTCAAGGCCACAAGGTCTTCCAATTTTTCAGGCTGGAACTGCTTTAGAATTTTTTGCATTCCCGGAGACTCAAATTGGAAAATTGCCACGCTGTCTCCGTTGGAAAGCATTTTAAAAGTTTCGGCGTCGCTTTCAGAAATATCTTCGGTTTTAAATGCAGGCTCTCCCGGCTTTTTGTGCTTGTTCACTATGTCTTCGGCGTAGCGAATGAGGGAAAGGGTTTTTAGTCCCAAGTAGTCAAACTTTACTAAACCGCAAGGCTCGATGATGTCCATTGTGTATTGAACGCCCACCTCGCCAGTCTTTGGGTCTTTAAAAACAGGCGCCCAGTTGGGAAGGTCTGTCAAGCCGATTACCATTCCCGAAGCGTGAAGGCCGGTGTTCCTCTTTACGCCCTCAAGCTTTAAGGCCAGCTCAAAAAGTTTTTTGTATCGCGGGTCGTCCTTATAGGGAATGAGGCCGCCGCCCTTGGGATGCTTTTCAGTGGGTTCGGAAAGCGCGTCTTTTAAAGTGATTTTAAGGTCGTCGTCGGGAATGCATTTTTTTAGAATGTTCACTTCGCTAAGAGGAATGTTCAAGACGCGGCCAACGTCGGCGATGCAGTTTTTGGGCTTTAGGGTTCCAAAGGTGACTATGTGGCCCACGCAACTGTCGCCATACAAGTCGCGGGTGTGCTGAATTATTTCTTGCCTAAAGTCGAAGTCCATGTCCACGTCAAAGTCAGGCATTGAAACGCGCTCAGGATTCAGGAAGCGCTCGAAAATCAATCCGTATCTAAAGGGGTCAAGGTCGGTGATTTCCATGCAGTAGGCAACAAGGCTTCCCGCGCCGGAACCCCGCCCCGGCCCTATGGGGATGTAATGCTTTGGACAATTGTGAACGGTGTCGGTCAGCGACTTGGCCCAGTGAATGAATTCCCAAACAATCAAAAAGTAGCCTGAAAATCCCATCGTGAAAATTGTGTTCATTTCGTAATCGGCGCGCTCGCGGATTTCCGGAGTGATTTCCTTGTAGCGCTTTTTAAGGCCTTCTTCAACAAGGTATTTCACATAGTCGTTTTGGTCGCTCTGGTAGTCGTCGCCGTGGGTTCTAAACTCAGACGGAAGCTCAAAGCGGGGAAGACAAGCCTTTAGTTCCGGCGTTGTGTATTGCTTGATTGTAAGATTGCACATATTGGCAATCTTTATGGTGTTTTCGTAAGCTTCCGGGACGTTGGGAAAAAGCTGGCGCATTTCTTGTTCGGTCTTAAAATACCAATTGTCCAAGTCCATGTCGCCGCCCATTTTTTGGTGAGGCTCGTTCAAAAGATTTTTGAATCCAATGCAGCGAAGCGCGTCTTGGGCCTCCGCGTCTTCTTTTTCAACATAGTGAATGTCGTTTGTGACCACAAGGGGAATGTCCAAGTCCCGCGCCAGCTGAATCAGTTTTTCGGCGACAATTTTTTGCTCGGGAATTCCGTGGTCTTGAAGCTCGATGTAATAATGGTCGGGGCCAAAAAGCTCCTTGTATTCTTTTGCGATTTTGTAGGCTTCGTCCTTTTTTCCCGCCAAAAGATATTGAGGAATTTCTCCTTGAATGCAGGCGGAAAGGCAAATCAATCCTTGGTGGCGCTCTTTGAGCATTTCAAAATCTATGCGGGGCTTTCCGTAATACAAGGCGTTTTCGTCGCAAAAGGCGCGGCTTGAAAGCCAAGAAAGGTTTTCGTAGCCGGTTTGGTTTTCGCACAAAAGAATCAAGTGAAAGTAATGCGCCTTGTGGCCGTTTCCTTTTGAAAAAGGAACGTCGTTTTTTTCCGTATGGCTTCCGTAGGCGACATAAAATTCTTCGCCCACAATGGGATTGATTCCGTTCACATGGCAAAGCTTTTCAAAGTTAAGCGCGCCAAACATATTTCCGTGGTCGGTCAAAGCCAAGGCGGGCATGTTGAGGCGCTTGGCCTTGGCCACAAGCTTGTCCAAAGTGGCGCATGAGTCCAAAAGGGAATAGTCGGAGTGAACGTGCAAGTGAACAAAACCCGCCACTGGAGTTCCTTCGGGCGCGGGATCAAATTTGTGGTAGTCTGCCATAAGCGCCATTCTAGCATTTTTTTGCGTTTTATGCTAGAATGCATCCTATGGAAATCCTTACTCCTTGGACTGGAGAAATTCTTGTTTTAAGCATGCTTCTTGTGTTGAACGCCCGCATATTTTGGACAAGGCGCACAAGAATCGACGCGCTTAGCCTTTTGGGGCCTTTTAGCGTATTGACAGTCCTTTTTGAAATTTTGGCTTGGGGAATCCGATTTTCAAACGTCGCGATTTTGGCGCTGGCCCTTGTGTGCGCGCTCGCAAACTACCGCAGCGTCGTCCGCTTTTCCCAAAGCCTTTTTGTGGACACATACAGCGTCAAATTTTTTGTCGCCTCGGCCCTTCTTTTGGCAATCACGATTTTTTTCTTGGCGGTGGAGATAAAAGGCCGTCCTGTCCGCCTGCAAACCCGGCGCTACAATGTCAAAATAGAGCGGGAATATTTTTCCGCTCCCCTTTTAAGCGACAGCTTTGAGCTAAAAAAAGCCAAGGAAGCTTACGACAGAAGGAACATGAGCCTTTACACTTTTTCAAACAAGGACGGCTCCCAAAAAAAGGACGGCGTGATTCTTTTTGTTCCTGACGTTTTGGCCGAATCCTTGGCTTACGAGCCATACTTTATTTTGCTGGCCAGAAAGGGCTGGACTGTTTTGTCCGCCGACTTGTACGACTTGAACATAAAAAGCGCCGATGGCTTGAAAAAGACAAAATTTTTGCGCCGGGCCTCCCTGCTTTGGGACTATTTTTCTTCCGGCGGAATTGAAGGCGTTCGCAAGCAAAAGGGAAAAGAATCCCGCAGCCGCCTTTTTCACGAAGTTTACGAAAGCTCTTACCGGGCCCTAAAAAAAATCGCGGAGGAGCGATATCCCGGCAAAAAAATTTTAGTGGCCGCCGACTCAAGCGCCTTTTTGCCGGAAGCGAAGTTAAGGACAATTTTTTCGGACGCGGATTTTTTGAACTTGCAAAGGGTTCACGAATACAAGACGCCGGGCTTCGGCTTTGTTCCCCAAACAAACCCCTTCTTTTCATGGTTCTTTTTAGGAATAAGGCGGGACAAAACTTCCTTTGAGCCCAGCTGGTGCGCCACGCAAACAATAAAAATTTTGGAACAAGAAGGAGAAATGTAAAATGACCTTAAATCAACTTGACGCTTACTTCAACTCTTTTCTAAAAAAAGAAAACTACGGCGCCGACCCCAGCAGAAACGGAATTCAAATTCAAAACTCCGAGCCTGACAAAAAGAAAATAAAAAAAGTCGCCTTTGCTGTTGACGCTTGCCTTGAAACGGCCCAAGAAGCCGCGCGCCTTGGAGCGGACGTTTTGTTTGTCCACCACGGCCTTTACTGGGACGGCTGCGAAATTATGACCGACAACCACTACCACAGGGTTTCCGCATTCATCAAAAATGACATGGCGCTGATTGGCTACCACATTCCCCTTGACGCAAACAAGGAAGCCGGAAACAATTACGGCCTTGCCCGCCGCATCGGTCTTAAAGGCCTAAAGGAATTTTGCCCTTGGCGGGGAATGACCATCGGAGTGAAGGGCCGCCTGTCCAGCCCCATGACCATAGAAAAATTGGCGGAGGCTGCGCTTTTGGGAGCAAAGCCAAATCAAATTCTTTCTTTTGGAAAAAAGAAAATTTCCACAGTGGGAATTGTTTCCGGCGGCGCCGGCGGCGACCATTGGTGGGCTTGGAAAGAAGACCTTGACTGCTACATCACCGGCGAAATCGGCCACACGGACTGGCATCCAATCAAAGAAGAAAAAATGAACGTCATAGCGGGCGGCCACTACAACACGGAAACGGTGGGCGTTCAGCTTGTGATGAAAAAGCTCAAGGAAGAAAAAGGAATCCAAGGCATTTTCATCGACGTTCCCACCGGCCTTTAGCCGTATTTTTTTACAATCTCGTTGGCAATCTCAAGTTTTTTTTCGCCCCGGTTCATCGCCTCTTTTTCTATCCAGTGATGGGCTTCTTCTTCCGTCAAAGAAAGTTCTTGCATCAAAAGCATTTTGGCGCGGCTGAGGATTTTTATTTCGTCCATTTTCACTTTAAGCCTTGTGGTCTGGCTTGACATAAGCGCCATTTTATACTGAAATGCTATCGCGGCCTTTATCATGTTGTAAAAATAAAATTGGTCAAAGGGCTTTGTCATGGTTATGATTCCATAGCATTCCACGCGATAGCTTATCTGGTCAAAATTTGAAAGGGGCGCCAGCAAAAGAACGGCGCTTAAAGACGAAGAAATGTCAATGGCAAAGTCCGAGCCTTCCCCCTCCCCGTAGTCCACAATTATAATGCTAAAACTTTGGTCAACGCATTTTCTGCGCGCGTCGTTGAAATCTTCGGAAACGCAAAGGCTGAACAAGGGCTCTACAAGCATGGCCCGTATCATCGAGGAAATTTTTTTGTCTTTTGTCACAACAAGAACGTTGCGGGCGTCTTCAGGCATTATTCCTCAAAAAGTCTTTTTACAAACTCGCTCTCTTCCGCGATTTTTTTTGCGGAATCCAAACTGTCGGGAAGGCGCTCCATTGAAGAATCCTTGCGCTCAAAAAGATTTTCGTTGACAGGACTTGGCGGCGTCAAGTTTCTTTTAATGCCGTCCATGGCCGCGTAAATCACCAACGAAAAAACAATGTATGGATTGCATTCAGAATCGGCGGAACGAATCTCAACTCGCGGCCCGTCTTTTGCGGCCGGAACGCGGAGGCAGGCCGAGCGGTTTTGCTCGCCCCAGCAAAGAAATTTTGAAGCCTTGTGGGAGCCCAAGCGCCGGTATGAAGATTCCGCGGGATTCATAAAATAGGCCATCTCTTTCATGTGGGCCAAAATTCCCGCCAAGACGTTTTGATGCTTTGACGGATCGGAGCAAGAAACGTTGATGTGAAATCCGCTTCCGGCATGGTCGGGCAAAGGCTTTGGCGAAAAGTCCGCGTATAGGCCGGCGGCCGCCGCCTTTGTCCGCACAATCCATTTAAATGTGGCCGCGTTGTCGGCGGCGGCAAGGGCGTCCGAGTAATGAAAGTCAATTTCGTTTTGTCCCGGCCCTTCTTCGTGGTGGCTTGTTTCCGGCGTGATTCCCATTTGCTCCAAGGTGAAGCAAATTTCCCTGCGGATGTTTTCTCCCTTGTCTTCGGGAGCGATGTCCATGTAGCCCGCGCTGTCAAAAGGCTCTTTTGTGGGCTTTCCGTTTTCGTCAAGCTTAAAAAGATAGAATTCAATTTCGGAGCCAAAGTTAAGGCCGCAGCCGCATTCCCTTTTCATGGCTTCAATGGCCTTTTGCAGCGTCGTCCTGCAATCCTTTTGGTAAGGGCTTCCGTCCGGCCGGCGAATGTTGCAGAACATTCGCACAACTTTTCCTGTGTTGGGCCGCCAAGGAATTATGGTGATTGTGGAGGGATCTGGATGCAAAAACAAGTCGGACTTGTCAGGGCTTTCAAAACCGCAAACCGCGGAAGCGTCAAAACTCACTCCGTCTTTAAAGGCTTTTTCAAGGCAGTCCGCCATAATCGAAATGTTTTTTTGCCGGCCCTTGCAGTCAAAAAAAGCCAGCCGGACAAATTTCACGTCTTCTTCACGAACAAGGTCAAGAACTTCTTTTTGCGAATACATCTTTCCTCCAAAACTCAATGATTCAATTTAAATTATTTTGTTTATATTTACAAGACTTGCGGAGGCCAAAGAATTTTTTGAAGCCAAGGAATCCGCAAAAACATTGGCCGTGTCCACAGCGGTAAAACAGTCTATGTCCCGCTCCACGGCAAGGCGGCGAAGCTTCACGCTTTCGGCCAAAGGGGAGCGGCCTTTTGCCGAAGTTGAAACCACATAAGAAATTTTTGAGCTTTCAAGCAAGGTCATCACATTGTCAAAATAATTTTCGTGAACCTTTGCCGTCCGCTTCACGCTCATTCCGCTTCGTTCTATTGTGTCCGCGTTTCCGCTTGTGGCGTAAAGATTGAAGCCCAAGTCGTAAAACTTTTTTGCCAAGGCAGGAAGCTCAGGCAAATCCGAGGCGCGGACTGAAAACAAAATTCCAGGAGCGTCTTTGCCTAAAGAATTAAAATCTTTGGGCCGTTTCATTTTCCAACCCGCCGCCGCCAAACCCTTAAAAATCGCCTCTTCCCGCGTCTTCGCGATTCCCAAAACTTCGCCGGTTGACTTCATTTCAGGACCCAAGTGAATGTCCACGTCTGGAAGCTTTTCAAAACTAAAGACAGGAACTTTCGCCGCGAAATACTCAGGCTTTTTGTAAAGGCCCGTTCCAAAACCCATGTCCCGAATTTTTTCTCCCAGCATGGCGCGGGTGGCAAGTTCAATCATGGGAACGCCGGAAACCTTGCTTAGGTATGGAACGGTTCGGCTTGAGCGGGGATTGGCTTCGATGATGTAAAGTTCCCCTTCAAAAATCAAATACTGAATGTTCACAAGGCCCTTTGTTCCCAAGGCCAAAGCCAAGTCCGTTGACTGGCGGACAATTTTTTCTTCCATGCCCGCGGCGAATTGTCCGGGATAAATCGCTATTGAGTCCCCTGAGTGAATGCCCGCGCGCTCGACATGCTCCATGATTCCTGGAATCAAAACCTCTTGGCCGTCGGAAACGCAGTCCACTTCCAATTCAGTTCCTTCCATGTAGCGGTCAATCAAAACCGGGTTTTCAATTCCTTGGGACAAAATGATTTTCATGTATTCCTTTACGTCGGCGCTTGTGTTGGCCACAATCATATTTTGTCCGCCAAGAACATAGCTTGGCCTAAGCAGAACTGGATAGCCCAAGCGGGCCGCGGCTTCCAGCGCTTGGCTTTCGGAAAAAACCGTCAAGCCCTTGGGCCTTTTTATGTCAAGCCGCCCGCAAAGTTCCTCAAAGCGTTCCCGGTCTTCGGCAAGGTCAATGGAATCCGCGCTTGTTCCAAGAATTTTTATTCCCTGAGCGTCCAAAAATTTTGTAAGGTTGATGGCCGTCTGGCCGCCAAAAGCCACCACAACGCCGGCGGGCTTTTCAACGGCGATGACATTCATAACGTCTTCAGGTGTCAAAGGCTCAAAGTAAAGGCGGTCGGCGGTGTCAAAGTCCGTGGAAACGGTTTCCGGGTTGTTGTTCACAATGGCAACTTCCCAGCCCAATTTTTTTAGGGCGCGGGCGCATTGGACGCTGGCGTAGTCAAATTCAATTCCCTGACCAATTCTAATAGGCCCTGACCCAAGGACAAGAATCCGCTCTTTTTTTTGGGGCCTTTCTTGCAAGTATTCCAAGGCTTCGTTTTCGCCGCCAACAGCGGAATAAAAGTAAGGAGTCTCAGCGTCAAACTCTCCCGCGCAAGTGTCAACCATCTTAAAAGAGCGGGGCTCAAACAAAAGTCCTTTTTTTTCGCCGTTGGCCGCCCTCTCCTCTTCCATGCGGCAAATGTTTTTAAGCTTGTTCAAAAACCACTTGTCGATTTTTGTCATTTGATGAATTTCTTGAACGGAAAAAAGGCCCCTCTTTAGGGCTTGGTAAATGGCGAAAATTCTTTGGTCGTCGGCCTTGGCCACCCGCTCGCGAATTTTGTTGCCCCCCTCTTTTTCAAAGGCGGGAAGATTCAAGTCTTTGGCGCCGACGGCTAGGCCCCGGACAGCCTTTAAAATCGCCTCCTCAAAACTTTGTCCAATGGCCATAACCTCGCCGGTGGCCTTCATTTGAGTTCCCAATTCTCTTTTGGCGTAAACAAATTTGTCAAAGGGAAACTTTGGCATTTTGACCACAACATAATCCAAGACAGGCTCAAAGCAAGCCTTTGTTTTTTTTGTCACAAAATTTGGAATCTCGTCCAGCGTGTAGCCCACAGCGATCAGCGCCGCCACCTTCGCGATGGGATAGCCGGTGGCTTTGCTGGCCAGCGCGGAAGAGCGGCTTACCCTTGGATTCACTTCGATTACGGCGTATTCAAAACTCTGGGGATTCAAAGCAAACTGGCAGTTGCAGCCGCCTTCGATTTTAAGGGCGCTGATTATGTTCAAGGCGGCGCTTCTTAATGTTTGGAATTCCTTGTCGGAAAGAGTCATGGTGGGAGCGACAACAATTGAGTCTCCGGTATGAATTCCAACCGGATCAAAATTTTCCATTGAGCAAACCGTTATCACATTTCCGGCGGAATCCCGCATCACTTCAAACTCAATTTCCTTCCATCCCGACACGCATTTTTCCACAAGGATTTGATGGATGGGCGAGCGGTGAAGCCCGTTCCTTGCGATTTCCTCAAGCTCCCGCATGTTCTTTGCGATTCCGCCGCCGCTCCCTCCAAGAGTGAAGGCCGGACGAATTATCACAGGAAAACCTATTTGATTTTGAACGTAATCCGCCGCAGCCTCAAAACTTGTGACAACCTTTGACGGAATGCAAGGCTCGCCTATAGCTTCCATCGTGTCCTTAAAAAGCTGGCGGTCTTCGGCCTTGTCTATGGTTTCAGGCCGCGCTCCCAAAAGGCGGACGTTCCTGCTTTTTAGAAAGCCCGACTTGGCCAGCTCCATGCTAAGGGTAAGGCCTGTCTGTCCGCCCAAAGTTGAAAGCAGGGAGTCCGGCTTTTCTTTGTCAATGATTCTTTGAAGGCTTTCCGCGCAAAGGGGCTCAAGATAAATTTGGTCGGCCATTTGCCGATCGGTCATAAGAGTGGCGGGATTTGAGTTGACCAAGCAAACTTCAAGGCCTTGCTCTTTCAGCGCCTTGCAAGCTTGGTTTCCGGCGTAGTCAAATTCCGCCGCCTGCCCTATCACAATTGGGCCGCTTCCGATAATCATAACTTTGCGAATGTCTTTATTGAGCGGCATGAAAGTCAAAGCCTCCTCGCGCGTCGGCGCCTTGGTTCATCATGGCAAAAAATTTGTCGAACAAAAAGTTTGTGTCCCTTGGCCCGGCGCAAGCTTCCGGGTGGAACTGAACGCTAAAGGCCGGAATGTCCGAATATTCCAAGCCCTCGCAAGTTCCGTCGTTGGCGTTTGAAAAAGTCATTCTCGCAAAGGACGGAAGGGAAAGGGGGTCAACCGCGTAACCGTGATTTTGGCTTGTGATGTAAACCCTTCCTGTCTTTTCATCTTTTACCGGATGGTTTGAGCCTCGATGTCCGTATTTAAGCTTGAGAGTTTTTCCGCCTCTAGCCAGCGCCAAAATTTGGTGGCCAAGGCATATTCCAAAAATTGGAATTTTTCCATAGGCGCAAAGTTTTTTGACTTCATCAATGGAGCCCTTGTTTTCCGCCGGATCGCCGGGACCGTTTGAAAGCATGATTCCGTCTGGATTCAAAGAAAGGACGTCTTCCGCCTTTGCGTCAAACGGAAGAAGAAGAGTCTCCGCGCCCCGCTTTTTCAGTTCCCGCATAATGTTTTCCTTCGCGCCAAAATCGTAAAGGGCCACAAGTTTTTTTTCTGATTTTTTTTGAACAAGCGGAATTTCTTTTGCCCTGCAAACGCTTTGAACGGCGTCTTGAATTTTGTAAGAGCGAATTTTTTGAAGAAGGTCCTCAAGGCTTTTTTGCTTTTTAAAAGCGTCCTCGCTTAAAATCATTCCGTTCATAACGCCCTTTTCCCTAAGGCGCTTTGCCAAAGCCCGGGTGTCGATTCCGCAAACGCCAACGATTTTTTGCGCCTTTAGAAAATCGTCCAAGGGTCCTTGGCAACGAAAGTTTGAAGGCTGGTCGCAAAGTTCCCTGACCACATAGCCTGAGACCCAAGATTTTTGGCTTTCAAAGTCTTGGGGAATGACTCCGTAGTTTCCAATCAAAGGAAAAGTTTGAACCGCTATCTGCCCATAATAGCTGGGGTCGGTAAGCGTTTCAAGACAGCCCGTCATTCCCGTGGCAAAAACCGTTTCCCCCATTGAAGTTCCCAAAGCGCCAATGGAGCGCCCTTCAAAGCAAGTTCCGTCCGCAAGAATCAAATACGCCTTGTTCATTTTTTCCCCGAAAAAAAAAGCGCCCGCTCAAATCCGGCAAACAATAATCCCGGAAATGAATGAGCGCCTTTGCTCTTTGATTTCGCGACAGTTATAAAACTTTTGCGCCAAAGTGTCAAGACAATTTTTTTTTAAAAAGCTATTGACATTTTTTTTTCAAAAAAGTATAAAGGTCATCGTCAGACGACAAAGAGGCCGCAAGAAAAATTCTTGCGGCCTCATCTTTTTTTGGCAAAGGCGCCGCGTTCAGCGCGACTGTCTTCAGGTTTTTAAAGCTTGAAGACGGTCGTTCTTGTTTCGCGGCGCTTTTTTTTATCGCCCTGTCAAGGAGGAAAAAATGGACGAGGTGACAAAGATTTTTGGTGAGAACGTTTTCAACGAAACGGTGATGAAGGCCCGCCTTCCAAAAGAAACTTTCAAGCAGTTGATGAAAACCATTGAGGGCGGAGAAAAACTTGACAGAAGCGTGGCGAACATTGTGGCCAACGCCATGAAAGACTGGGCTTTGGAAAAAGGCGCCACTCATTTTACCCACTGGTTCCAGCCGCTTACAGGCGTGACCGCGGAAAAGCACGACAGCTTCATTCAGCCTCTTGAGGGCGGAAAAGTGATTATGGAATTTAGCGGCAAGGAATTGGTTCAAGGAGAGCCTGACGCTTCAAGCTTTCCCAGCGGAGGCCTTCGAGCGACCTTTGAGGCGAGAGGCTACACGGCTTGGGACCCAACTTCATTCGCCTTCATCAAGGATGGAGTTCTTTGCGTTCCCACTTGCTTTTGTTCATACACAGGAGAAGCCTTGGACAAAAAGACTCCCCTTCTGCGCTCCATGGAAGCTTTAAGCAAGCAGGCGCTCAGAGTCCTAAAGCTTTTTGGAAACGAAGACGCCACAAGCGTCCAAACCACAGTCGGCCCGGAGCAAGAATATTTTTTAATTGACAAAAGCGTTTACGAAAAGCGGGAAGACTTGATTTTTACAGGCCGCACCTTGTTCGGAGCCAAGTCGCCAAAGGGCCAGGAATTGGAAGACCATTATTTTGGAATGATAAAGCCCCGCGTCCAAGCCTTTATGAAGGACTTGAACAAGGAATTGTGGAAGCTTGGAATTTTGGCCAAAACAGAACACAACGAAGTGGCTCCCGCCCAGCACGAGTTGGCGCCGATTTTTTCCACGACAAACATCGCTTGCGACCACAACCAGCTTACAATGGAGATGATGAAAAAAGTCGCCGCCAAGCACGGAATGGTTTGCCTCTTGCACGAAAAGCCCTTTGCCGGCGTGAACGGAAGCGGAAAGCACAACAACTGGTCAATCAGCTCCAACACTGGAAAAAACCTTCTTGACCCTGGAGCCACGCCGGAAAGCAACGCGCAGTTCCTTTTGTTCCTTTGCGCCGTCATCAAGGCCGTTGACGAATACCAAGACTTGCTTCGCATTTCCGTGGCCAGCGCGGGAAACGACCACCGCCTTGGAGCCAACGAGGCGCCGCCGGCCATCATATCAATTTTCTTGGGCGACGAGCTTTCAGAAATTTTGGAATGCGTGGAGCAAGGAAAGCCTTACGGAAAGCATGAAAAAGAAAAAATGCAAATCGGCGTGACAGTTCTTCCCGACTTCAACAAGGACGCCACCGACAGAAACCGCACGTCGCCCTTTGCCTTCACCGGAAACAAATTTGAATTCCGAATGCTGGGTTCCAACGAGTCAATCGCCTGCGCCAATGTGTTCTTGAACACTGCCGTCGCGGAAGAATTAAGCCAATTCGCGGACGCGCTTGAAAAAGCTTCGGACTTTAAGGCCGAACTTCACCAGTTGATTTTAAAGACAATCAAGGAACACAAGCGGATAATTTTCAACGGAAACGGCTACGACGATTCTTGGGTTCAAGAGGCAAAAAAACGGGGGCTTTTAAATTTGCGCTCCACGCCGGAAGCGCTGCCTCACATTCTTGAGCAAAAGAACATCGCGCTCTTTGAAAAGTTCGGAGTTTACAGCAAGACGGAGCTTCAAAGCCGCTACGAGATTCACAACGAAAACTACTCAAAGATTTTGAACATCGAAGCGGAAACAATGCTTGAAATGGCAAAAAAAGACATCTTGCCCTGCGCCAGCGCCTTCGCCAACAAGCTTGCCAAAACCTTGGAGCTAAAAAAAGCCGCCTGCAAAGACTGCGACTTGCTTTACGAAAGCGAATCGCTAAAAAAAGTTTCTTCCTTGGCCTCTAGCATTTACAAAAAAACGGAGGCCTTGGAAAAAGCTGTGGAAGAGGCCAAGGCGCTGGCTTCCGGCGGAGCGGAATCCGGCAAGGTTGCGATGTTCTACCGGGAAAAAGTTTTTGCCGCCATGAACGAACTTCGCTCTTCAGCGGACGAACTTGAAACGATAACTCCAAAAGACTTGTGGCCATTCCCAAGCTACGGAGAGATTTTATACAGCGTAAGATAATTGGAACCTTTAAAAATGCGATGTTTTAAGCCGTGACATTACAACGACTTAAAACTCGCGGGCATTCTCTGACATGCCCTAGTTTTTTCAAATTTTTATTCAGGAGGAAAATATGAATGAAGTTTGGAGCGTTTGGTTTTTGATTGGAGCCGCGCTGGTTTTCTTTATGCAATGCGGTTTTGCCATGGTGGAAACAGGATTCACCCGGGCAAAAAACGCCGGAAACATCATTATGAAAAACTTGATGGACTTTTGCATAGGAACGCCAATGTTCATGCTTTTAGGCTTTGGCCTTATGATGAGCGAAAATTATTTTTTTGGCTTTATCGGAAAGCCCGACATGCAGTTGTTCACAAACTTTGCCGAATTGGATTGGTCAAGTTTTGTCTTCAACCTTGTCTTTTGCGCCACCGCCGCGACTATAGTTTCTGGAGCCATGGCCGAAAGAACAAAGTTTTCCGCTTACTGCATTTATTCCGCCGTGATTTCCGCCGTGGTCTATCCAATTGAAGCCGGCTGGGTTTGGAACTCCCAGGGCTGGCTGGCCCAGCTTGGCTTTGTGGACTTTGCCGGCGGCGCCGCAATCCATTCCGTAGGCGGAACGGCCGCGCTAATCGGAGCGATTTTTCTTGGCCCCCGCATCGGAAAGTACGAGTTGGGAAAAGACGGAAAAGTGTCCAAGGTTCGAGCCATTCCGGGACATTCCTTGACCCTTGGAGCCTTGGGAACATTTATCCTTTGGTTTGGCTGGTACGGCTTTAACGGCGCGGCTTGTACGCAACTTTTGGGCGTGGGCGGACTGGCCGCCGTATTCACCACAACCACAATAGCGCCCGCCTTGGCCTGCGTGACCACAATGATTTTCACTTGGCTTAAAAACGGAAAGCCTGACGTTTCAATGACATTGAACGCCTCCCTTGCAGGCCTTGTGGCCATCACTCCCACTTGCGCCACCGTTGACGCGCTTGGAGCCAGCGTGATTGGAATTGTTTCAGGAATTGTCGTTGTTCTTGCGGTTGAGCTTTTGGACTTGAAGCTTCATGTTGACGACCCGGTGGGCGCGGTGGCCGTCCATCTTGCCAACGGAATTTGGGGAACTTTGAGCGACGGCTTGTTCAACGTGGAGTCGGGACTTTTTTACGGCGGAGGCTTCCACCATTTGGGAATCCAATGCTTGGGTGAAGTTTCGATTTTGGCGTGGACAACGGTTTGCATGACAATCACCTTCAGCTTGATAAGAAAATTCCACGGACTGAGGGCAAGCCGGGAAGAAGAAATTGTGGGCCTTGACAAGCTTGAGCACGGAATCGATTCAAGCTACGCCGACTTTATGCTGGCCCCTCAAGTTTTGGGCGGAGAAAATTCCAGCGAAAATTCAAGGGAAAAAGTTCCTGTGGAAAAAGCGGTTCCCACAGTCAAGGCAAGCGCCCGGCCCGACGCCAGATTCCACATGGTGACAATAATCACAAGGCAAAGCAAGTTTGACGAGTTGAAGGCCGCAATGAACGACATTGGCGTTACGGGAATGACAGTGACAAACGTTTTGGGCTGCGGAGTTCAGCATGGGCAAACGCAAAAGTATCGCGGAGTTCCTATGGACATAACCCTGCTTCCAAAAGTCAAGGTTGACATTGTGGTAAGCGAAGTTCCCGTTGACCTTGTGGTGACAGCGGCAAAGGAAGCCCTTTACACAGGCCATATTGGAGACGGAAAGATTTTTATTTCTGATATTACAAACATCGTCCGTGTCCGAACGGGGGAAGAAGGAAAAGCTGCCCTAATAGATGATGGGCTGTAGGAGGTTATATGCAGAAGGAAAAGAATCTTGGGCTTGGCAGTGTTATTGCGACTGGTGTAGGCTTAATTGTTGCAACAAGCTGCCTGCTTTCTATAGGGCAAGGCGCTAGTGCCATCGGAACCCCATTTATTATTTCTATGACACTAGCCTGCATTTTCAACATATTAACAGCCCTTTCAATATGTGAGCTCAACGCATTAATGCCAAACCTTACAGGAGGCATGGCGCAGTTCACTCTTGCTTGCTGTGGTCCTCTTATCACTATAGTAACTAACGTTGGGGGTTTCCTTTGTTGTCAAGTAATCCTTGGCAGTTCAGAAGCCGCAATGTTTGGCAACACTTTAAGCCAAGTACTGCCTGCTATTCCTCTTCCAGGATCAGCCTATTCAATATGCCTAGTGCTTATTCTTTGCCTTTTTAACCTTAGGGGTGTAGATATGTTCGCAAAAATACAAAACATAGTTGCCTACACCCTTATAGCCTCACTTATTGTAATGGGAATATTGGGCTACATAAAAATAAATCCTTCTGCTGTAATACAGCAACCGGCTGTTCTTTCTGCAAAAGCAAAAGACATATTCTCGCTGTTAGGACTTTCATTCTTCCTCTTTATAGGAGTGGAATTTATTGTCCCAATCTCCTCTGAAGTCAAGAACGCAAGGAAGATTGTCCCCTTGGGGATGGTGCTAAGCTTAGTAATTATACTTGCCATGCAGATTCTTATCACACTTGGATTCAAGAACTATACAAGTTGGGAGGAACTTTCCCAAAGTACCATACCTCACGTACTTTACGGAAGTGCTCTGTT
>CALDIB010000004.1 GCA_937902125.1 uncultured Treponema sp. | reverse complement strand
GGGAATTGAACCCATGTTGTCGGGATGAAAACCCGATGTCCTAACCACTAGACGAAGGAGACACGCTGACATTATGTCAACGAATCTGATAGTAGCGCAAAAGAAAAAAAGTGTCAAGTGGCGAAAAGAAAAATGTAACAGGAAAATAAGGGCAACAGGCGGCCGAAGAAAGCGAGAGTATTTTCGTTTCCGTTAAAACAGAGGCCTCTACACAAAAGCGGCTACATCATGTCGAATTTTTTGTTCAGCTTGGCGCGCAGGGCCTTGCACTCGTCGTTGTCGAGGCCAAGGCGGGCGGCTTGGTTCAAGTCCTCAAGGGACTTTTGAAAGTCCGACAAATTAAAGTAGGCCAAGGCCCGGCGGTAAAAAGCGTGGGATTGAAAGGCGTTTATTTCAAGGGACTTTGTAAAAGCCTCAAGCGCCTTTTGCTCTTGACCTAAGACTCCGTAAACAATTCCCATGTAATAAATGGAGCGAAAATTGTCGCTTCCAAAACTCGCGCTTTTTTCAAAGTCCGCAAGGGCCTCGTTGTATTTATTTTGCGCGAAGTAAGCCATTCCCCTGTGCTTGTGGATTACAGAAAGCACAGTGTCGTTCAATTGGGATTTTGAGGAAAGAATTTCAGAATAAATGTTTACAGCCAAATCCAAGTTGCCGCTGTTGTGGGCTTGCAGGGCGCGCAAAATCATGTCGTCTATAGTTCCGCGAACATAAGGGCTGGCCTTGGTCAAATCCGGCGGCTCAGTTTTTTCTTTGTCGGAAGGAACAAGCGCGTTCTCCTTGTCGGTTATGACGTCGGCCTGCTTGTAGAAAGTTTCCCTGCGCTCGTCCACCGCCCGCTGGAAATTCTTTTGGTAGTCCCGGATTTCCTGAAAAATCGTGTCGGCCAAAGACAAGGAGGCGTTGACGCAAGCCAACTTTCTTCTTAAAGGCGCGTCAAAGGGAGTGAACTCGGTCTTGTAAATAAGCTCGTGCTCCACTTCCGCCCAGGCGTCCTGCAAAATAGTGCGCACTTGTATTTCGCAACACAATTCTTTTGGAATCGGCAAGTCTTTTACAAGGCTGGGATTCAGAACCCGCAAATCCAAGCATTCCGCGGGAATGTCAATCAAAATGTGAACCGACTCGTAGCCAAATTCCTTAAAGCTCATGCTCTCGCCCTTTCGCTCTATTTCGCGGACTGAGTATTTTTCGGAAATTTGCTTCACCACATTTGAGATGTCTTCCAAAAAGGCGCAGACAACGCGAACGCCAATCATGTCGGTAAGGCAAACCAATTGATTGGTTTGATAAATCGCGTCGGAGCGTTGGCGAACGACTTTGGAATAATAGCTTTTAAATGATTTTATTCTCGACTTTAGGACAGGCCGGGGATTCAAATCCAAATCGCCTGCAAGCATATTTTGAACGTTGTTTAAAATGCAAGAAAAAATCGGATAGTAAGAATTGTAAAGCTCTTCTATGTTGCTTTTGCTTGGCATTTGGGAATCCATAAAGCGCTCCTAAACTAATGGAAAAGAAAAAGGGCTGCCCAATGTCGGACAGCCCTTTATGCTGAAGACTAATTTTACGAAATTATCTCTGTCAAAGAGCTGGAGTTATTGAGCCGCCTGTCCCTGGTTAGACTGAGCGTTGGAAGAAGAATCCTCGTTCAAGCTTGAAGAGAACTCTGTTTCTGTGGCCAACTTAGCCTTTTCAAGGTAGCGGTTGACCTGCTTGTTTCCAAAGCGCTGCATTTCGGCAGTCTGGCGCTCAGACTCTTTCTTTGTGATGATTCCCCACAAGTCTTCGTCGGCGATGTCGCGGTCAGATGTGAGCAAGGCTTTGTCGTAAATAACCTTTACGTCCTTGAAGTATCCGATGTAGTTTCCGCCGATGTGCGCGCCATCGCGGCAAACCTGGAATCCTGTGAACTTGACGAAGGGAAGTCCGCGAGGATAAATGGGGTATACGCGAATTTCGCGGTTGCGGATTTCTGAAATATACTGCGGGTTGTTCCAAATCAAAGTCTTCCATCCGTCAAAGCCGAGGTAGCCCATGAAGTAGCGGCGCTCGATGTTGTCGTTGTCCTTGAGAAGAACATACAATGAGTGGGGATAGTTCATTCCCATCGTTGTGACGGCGATTGACTTGAGGGTTCCGACGTTCTTTACAACTCCGAATCCGTCTTCGAACAAAGTCTTTCCAGAAGCCTTCTGCTCGTCTGTGGGTTCCTGGCGAACGCCGTTGTCGTCAGCGTCGGCCAAAGGCTCGTAGGCGGGAATGTCGAAAGCCGGAGTGATTTTTGCGTTGGCGTTGTTGGCCCACTCGGGGAATATGATGCGAACGCCCATAACTTCTTTTCCTGCGAACGGAACGTTGGCGCTGTCCTTTACGGGGGCGGCGACTACTCTTGAATCGGCCAAGCTTCCCACGTTGCGGGCGGAAGAGTTCAAGACAACTTCCCACTCAGGCAAAGCGAGAGATGTCTTCATCAACTCTTTCTGGTCATCGGTGAATGTGGCGCCGGCGGCAACAGAAAAATCCATTACAGTGCGCTTGTTCTGCGTGGGGTTGCCAGTCTGCTCGTCATTGACGCAATCCGCCTGGAGCTGCGTAAAGTCGATGAGCATCGCTTCTTCGGCGAACATTAACGAACCGGCGAACAAGAGCGCTGTCGCAAACAAATAGAAAGTTCTCTTCATTTGAAAAACTCCTTTAATTATTTTATAGATGTAGCCTTGTCTATTTTCTATTATTATCTAATAAGATAAGATTTTTGTCAAGGTTTTAATCAAAAAAAAATCAAAATTCCTCCACAAGGGGCTTTCCGTCGATATACGCCTCAACATTCTTCAAATGGGGAAAAGCCCGCTTGACGTTCATTTTAAACAATTCAAGGCCCTCCATGATTTGGCTGGCGTTTCCTGACATTTCCAGAATCTCAGGGCTAAAATCCACATAAAGGCTTTTGCCCCGCTCAAAGCAAAAGTTGGCCTTAGTTCCAGGCGAGAACAAGGGCCGGCTGCGCTCGTTTTTTGGGCCGAGCAAAAGTTCTTGGACATAAAGCGAAATTTTGTCTTGGCCCTTTTTGACCGGCAAAAGCCTCCACTCCACATTGTTGCGGCCTGTGTCCACGGACTGAAAGCGAAAAACATGCCTGATCCTTGGGGTCTTGAAAAAATACACCGTCAAGGAAAACAAAAAAGCCAAGGCCAAAGCGGCGGCCAAAGCCTTTTGAGCGACGTTCAATTTTTTAGCAAGCGACTGTATTTTCATTTTGCTCCCGTAAAGCCGCGGGAACGCTCAAAGTGAGCCACAAACGCGGCGATTCCATTATATATTCCAAAGGCCGTTTTTTGCAAGTAGCTTTCGTCGTTCAAAAGCTTGGCTTCCTCGTAGTTGGACACAAAGCCCACTTCCACCAAAACGCTGGGCATGTTGGAATTGCGGACCACAAACCACTCCTCGGCCTTTATTCCCCGAGCCTGGCTTAAATTTCCTATTTGGGCCGACAAGCCGTCCATGATGAACTTGGCGATTAAAATGCTTTCTGTTGTGTATTCCTCTTCCATCATCGAATTTAAAATCGGAAAAAGCTTGGGATCGTCGGCCTTTCCCCGCTCCAGAACGGTTCTTCTGTAACCGGGAGAAAGGTACCAAACCTCGTAGCCCCTGGCCTTTTTGTCAAGGGAAGAATTGACATGAATGGAAACGTAAAGGACGGCCTCCCGGTCTTTGAGCTGGACGGAATTGGCTATTTCCGTTCTTTGCTGGAGGGTAATGAAAACGTCGGAGTTTCGCGTCATTATTATTTGCTTTTGCGGATAGGCAGTCTTGAGGCGGGCCGCCAAACTTTTTGCCACAGCCAAGTTTATGTCCTTTTCCTTTATGGTCACATTCTTGCCGTTGATTTTGTGGGTCATCAAGGCGCCCGGATCTTTTCCGCCGTGGCCTGGATCTATCAAGATGGCGCCCACCTTAAAATTTTCGCCGGAGGACGGAGCCAAGTTGAACCATTCTTCCGAGTCTTGAATGAATTTTTGGCTTACAGAAATTTTTCCGCCGGCGACTTGAGGCGCGTCTGTCCACGCGAATTTTTCGTTGTCAAGAAGAATGATGTTGGAGCCGGCGCGGAAAGAAACTTGCTTTCCGTTTTTTTCCAAGACTCCGCTTTGAGTCAAAGTGTCCCAATATAGCGTCTGCCCTTTTTTGGCGCTTTGCTCCAAAAGCGAAAGCTCCTGCGCGGAAAGCGGCTTAAAAAAAGGCGCGGCGAAAATGGCCGCCAAAAGCATAAAACTTATTTTAGCGCGAAACATACAAAGCTCCTTGAATTCCGCCTCGAATCAAAGCGAGCCAAAATTTTTTGTAATTCAGCTCGCCGTGGTTAGGATTCATTTTGTCAAATTTTTCGATTGTTTCCAAGAGGGTCAAATTGTTCCAGTCCTTTATGTCCATGCAGGACGAAAGTGAATTTGGAACGCAAGAGGAAATCAAATCGTATTGTCCGATTTTTCGCTCGGACTCGCAGTCAAGCTCAAAGTTAAAGGCGCGGTCAACCTCTTTTGGAAGCTGGAAAGCCTCGGGCGGAAAATGTCCGTCTTCTTTGGCCCTCTTCATCTCCAAGAAAGAGTCGGTCAGGGGATTGCCTTTTTCCAAAACCAAAGTCACCGTTTTGGCGGCGTTTTCCGCGGCCTTGACGGCGTCATCCCGACGTTGCGCCACAGCCACAACATTGCCGCATTTTTCAACATTGTTTTTGGGAAACACGACGGCGTCGCCGGCCTTGGCTCTGGGAAAAACATCCCGCACGCCGGGAATCTTGGCCGCGTCCTGCAAAAAAAGAACTTCCTTGACGCGACCGGGAATGGAAATCCATGCGCGCTCGGCGGAAGAGCGGGAGCATTCGTAAGAGAACATTTGATAGCCCGCGCCGTCAATGGCAAGGGGAAAGCGGCTGGACTCAAGCGCGAGCGGCCTTCGGCCCAAGGCGATTTCTATGGCCTGCTCGGTAAGGTTCAAGTCGCTTGCGTAAGGAAACGTCCAGCCGGACATGTATCCGCCGGAAAGGCGCGCGGCGATTTCCCCAATCATAGGGCCGTCTTTTGTCCACTTGATGTCAGCCTTGGCCGCGCCTCTCGAAAGCCCCAAGGATTTGGCTCCAAGCGCGAATGTCTTGACAAGCTGAAGGTATTCTTGGCAGGGAATCTTAGTGGGCATTGTATGGCCCAATTCCACAAAGTAAGGCTCAAAAGTTATGTGGCGGTCGGCGAATCCCGTCACCGTAAAAGTTCCGTCGTAAATAAGCGCGTCAATTGAAAACTCTGGGCCTTCCATGTATTCTTCCAAGAGAGCCCTTCCGCTTCTTGAATTCCGCAAGGCTTCGTCAACCGACAAAAAAAGCTCTTCGCGGTTTCTGACCATTCTGCAGCCCCGGGCGCCCATGTTGTCCACAGGCTTAATGACATAGGGAAACTTCAACCCCGCCGCAACTTGGTCTGTCAAAGTGTTTCTAAGATATTTTTTTTCTATCAAAATAAAATGAGGGCTTGGAACCCGCGCGTTCTTAAAGCATTGGCGCATCAAGGCCTTGTCGCTGGCGTTGACGCAGGCGGCGTGACTGTGCCCGGCGAACCCGCATTTTTCGGCGGCATAGGCCGCGTTGGCGCTAAAGTCCGTGCCGGCGGTAAAGACAGCCTTCAAGTTCTTTTGGGCCGCCAGCTCTTGGGCGAAGCTTGCGATTTTCTCCCGGTCCTTAAGGTCGATTGTCTCAAAGTGGTCCGCGTCCGGAACGCACGGGGCGTTTGGATTCGCGTCAACGACATATATTTCAAGCCCCAGTTTTCTCGCCGCCAAAATGGCCGGCCGCTGCATTGTTCCCGCGCCTAAAATTAAAATTGAGTCTTTCATTCCGCGTCCTTGATTTTTTTGCAATAAACTTCAAAGGTGTCGCCTAAAACGAACGCCTTACAGAATAACGCAAGAAGCTTAAAAATAAAAGGCTTTTTGCAAAGATTTTTAAAAAAACCGATTCTTTCCGGATGAATGCCGGTGGGAACGATTTTAATAAGTTTGAATCCAAACCTTCTTAAAATTCTGGCGGCGTTTCTTGGCTCCCAAAGCGTGTAATGGTCGCGGGGACTGCTTTCAAAAAAGCTTTGTCTGTTAAAGCGGGCGCTGACTCCAGAGGCGCTTGGAGTTGAAAAAGCGAAAACGCCGCCATTTTTCAGCATGGACGAAACTCGGGGCAAAAGGCTTTTTAGGTCTTGGCAATGCTCAATCACATACCACATCGTCACAACGTCAAATCGCTCAAAGCCAAAAGTTTTTTTCACGTCAAAATCAGCGAACGAAGATGAAACGCATTCAAAGCCCAACTGATTTTTTACATATTCCAAGGCGCTTTGGGAAATGTCCGTACCAAACGGCTCAAAGCCAAAGTCTTTTGCGGCGGCCAAGAAAGGCCCGTAGGCGCAGCCTATGTCAAGCAGGCGTTTTTTTTCTTTTGCGCGGCGGGGGAAAATTTTTACAATCTCCTTGCAGCGGCGCTCTCCTTGAGTCTTTATAGAGCCAAAGTCGTCAAGATAAGTCCTTCCGTATTGGGCCTTGTATTCCGCGCCAAAATAATCTTCCTCATACTGAACGCGGCTGTCCGCGGAAAAAGAAAGGTAAAGGCTCTTGCAAATTGGACAGCGGCGAAAGGAATGGCTTTTTGTTCTGGCGAAAATCCGTCCGTCATTTTCTTTTTCGCGGCAAACAGGGCAAGAAAATTTTTGTCCCGACAAAATAGTCGCGGCAAAATCGGCAAGGCTTCGCTCCTCTTGCGAAAGATATTTTGTCTTAAACTCTTTGTTTTCCAGAGCGGACGGATTTTCAAAAAGCGTCCGCATTTTTTTTGGCGAAAGGGAATTTTTGTCCAAGCATTTGAATCCATATTTTTTTGCCAGCCGCTTGTGAAGAGGAGAGCTTGAAAGCAGAAGGACGGCGCAGTTGGCGGCCGCGGCCTCAAAGGCTGTAAAGCCGTAATGAGTGGCAATCAAATCGTAGGAAAAAAGCTTTTCGCTCAAATTGTCAACAGGATTTTTGGACGAGACCTCAAGGGTTTGGACTCCCAAAGCGCGCGCCGCATTGACGGCCTTTTGCGAAAGCCCCCAGCGGGTTTCTCCGCTGACGCAAACAAGGGCGCTTTTTATTTTTTTTGGAAAAGAAGGCCTTCTGTTTTTTGGAAAGTCCAAAAATTGAGGCGCGAAAAAATTGGCCCCGCCCGCCTTGGGGTTTTGCCGCGAGGCGCTTCTTGGCATCGAAGGAATTACATCCAGCAAATAGTCGGCCTCCTGGCAAAAGGCGCCGCCGTCGTCAAGAGAGCAAACAGGACCCAGTTTCTTGAATGTTTTCATTTCGTCCTTTGAGGAGCGGAACAAATCCAAAAGAACCAAATCCCATCCTCCGGACAATTGGCTGACGATTTGAAAATCCTCAAGGCCCTTTTTCTTCGCGCCGGAAATTAAGGCGGCGCCTTGGGCCAGCGAAAAGTCTTGGGGAATGTAAACAAAAGATTTGGTCTTTAATGCCAATGAAAGAGCGCGGCGCAAGTGGCCGGTTCCCCTGCCCGCCTTGACGCTGGGAACGATTAAAAAAGCCTTTTGCATAAACGGGCTTTCCAGCGCGGAGACAATTTCCTTTGCTGAAAAAGGCGGCTTGACGGATTTTTCTTGCAAGTAAAAAAGGAGCCTTTGCGCCCGCTTGTAGTCGGCGAATGTGTCGATTGTGGTCCTTAAATTTGGCGCGCAAAATTCTTTAGGGGCGCTTTTAAAAACCGACAAGAAATTTTCGGGATGCCTGTAAAGCGACGGGCCCACATGCTCTTTGTCGTAGGGGGAATCGGTTAGTTGCCGAGCCTTTAAAAGCGAGGCGGACTTAAAAAGTTCCACCCCGCTTCCGTGGGGAAGTCCTGAATAGGTAAAGTAGTCGGCCTCAAAATGATTTTCCTCAAAGTCTTTTATTGACGCCTCGGCCGCCTCCCAAAACAAAAAGGGATTGTCGCCCGTGGCGCGAACAATCAAGTCGCAGTTAGAAATTTCGGATTCAATCAAAGCGCAAAAGCGGCCAAGAACGTCGTCCCGCTCGCCGGCAAAAATTTCCCAGCCGCATTTTTTCGCAATTGGCTCCAAGAGGCTTTTTGAGTCGTAGTCGCAGGCCAAAAAATATCGGGCGGCGGGAACTTTTTTCATCGCGTCCAGAGTCCAGCAAAGGCATTCCTTTTGCCCAAGAAGTTTAAGGGCCTTTTGAGGAAGGCGGGTGGAGGAAAGTCGGCACTGTACCACAATGGCGGTCCGATTGAATTTTCCGCTGGCCATCCTACTCCCGCCCCCATTCTGAAATCAGCTTAAAAGCGTCCATCTTGAACCTAAACCTGTTTTGCCTGACCCAAGAGCGCGCCTCGGCAAATTGGGCAAGGCTTTCAAAAAAGCCGCAGGAAGAGCGAAGTTTGTAGCCCCAAAATTTTACGGCGGGAATTTCGGCGCGCTCGTTCTTGTAAACGGGAGCCATGTTCTTTAAGAAAAATCGCAGGGAGGCCAAATCGGGCGTAGAGTCCGGCGCGGAAATTTCTCCCGCGTAAGACATTGAAAATGAAGTCGAAAGGCATATTTTTTCGCCCCACAGCCAAGCCCTAAAAGCCAAATCCAAATTTTGCCAATAAGATTTTTTTATATTCCCGTCGTAACCGCCCAAGTCCTTGAATTTTTGCGTGTCGTAAAAGCCAAGAAAATCATAGGGGTAAAGGGTGGGCATTCCGTCAGAAATTTGAACCGAGGAATCAATTTTTAAGACGGACTTTTTCGCGCTGGGAACAAACTGAGTCGGAAGAGCCTGGCCCGTCCTTGAAAAAATTCTTGGAGCCACGCAAAAAACTTTTTTGGCGGCAAGACGCTCGCAAAGCTGCGGCGACAAAAGCGACGACGGAATGTTCAGCGAATCCCGCAAAAGCAAAAAGCGCTCCGAACTTATTTCCGAAACCGCGAGGTTTATCAAGTCTCCGTCCGCGGCGCGCTCAAGGGAAATGATGAATTTTATTTGCGGAAATTCCTGCGAAAATTCCTCGACATTGTAGTTTTTTGCGTCGCTTTCTATCGAAATCACTTTTTCAAACCCGCGGGCGCTCAACGCCTGAAGGTTTTGCATTCTCAAAAGCTTGTTTCCGCTGTTGAGCAAAATGGCAGACGCCTTTAAAAGCGGCTCCCGCTCCGAATGCCGGCCGCCAAAAATCACGCAATTGATTTGCCTGTCGTTAAAAATTGAAGGTATAGTACTCATCGCATTTTCCGCAAGCGCCGGAGCATTCGCCTTTTGTCTGTTCGGCCAAAAGCGAATCCTTCATTTGCCAAATTTCCTCAAGGCCTTGCTCAAAGGCGTTTCCAAGGGGAGCCTCCAAAAATCTGTCGCGGCAAAATGGCACGGAGCCGTCAAGCAAGATGTCCATGTCCCTGCGCAAATGCCAGCAAGGTTCCCGAACCAAGGGCGCCAAGTCCGCCGTTTTTTTGTCAAGCAAAAGGCCGCAAAAATTGTCGTATTTTTGAACGATGATTTTTCCGTTTGAGGGAGAATTCTTGTCCGACCAAAAGCGATAAAAGGCCTCAAGTTCGTCCTCGTTTTCAACGACTCTGGTAAATTGCGGATATGTTTCCGTAAAATCCGCCGCCAAATCTTTTACCGCTTGGACGGACTTTTGAAGGTCTCCCGAATGGAAAATTGAAAATTTTTCCTGCGAAAAAGAGTCAAGCGAAGCCGCGACGAAAACAGACTTTTTTTGCTCCTCTGTCAACGAGGCGGACAAATTTTTATAAGCCTGTCCCAGCAAAAAATCCGGCAAAAAACCGCCGTCAACCTCAACAAAAAGCCCAAGGCCGGCCTGCAAAACGCAAAGCGCGAACTTGTCAAAGTCGGGATGCATGGCCGCCTCGCCAAAAAGCGAAAGCGAAACTACGGCCTTGTCCGAAAAAGCCTTGATTTTTCCAGCAAGAGCCTTGAAACTCTCATAATCCATTCTTCGCTCCCGCGGCTCATAGGGTGAAAAGAAATTTTTTGAAAAACAGCGGCCTTCGATTTGAATGTTGTAAAACGAAGGAAGGGTCTTTAAGGCGCCCGGCAAATTCTTGGCCACGGCGCAAATTTCCAAAACATTTTTTTCGCCGACGCTTTCCTTGTCCAATTCCAAAAGGTCTTGGCGGCCCTTTTGCGCCAAAGCGAGGGCGACGTTTTTTGCGCAAAGGCAATTGAGCTTTGTGTCGCAGGAAAAATTCAAACGCAAAAGGCGCATGTCCACGCTGGAAATTTCAGTTTCTATTTCAAAAGAATTCACGTCGCCCTTTATTACGTTAAAAACGCTGTCCTTTGAAACGCCTTTTTTCGCTTCCTCCGCGCCGACGCTTTTGCAAAGTTCCGCCATGATGGAGGCCGCCCCAGCGTCTATGATTTCTGGAGCGAAGCCAAAGGGGTATCCGTCGGCAAAAGTGTATTCGGCCCTAAATTCCACATGGTCTTGAATGAGCTTTTTGCTCAAGGGCAAATCCAAGAAGGCGCATGAAGTTCTGGCCAAGACAACAAAGTCGGCGGCCTCCTTTTTTGCGGCTGCGGCCACGCTTTCCAGCAATTGTCCGCTTGTCCAGCCCTTTCCCTCAATCACGGAAATTTTCTTTTGGGCTCCGTCATAATCTAGGGCGGCGGCCCATTCCATTGAACGGTCAAAGGCGCTTTTCAAGCCGCCGGCCGCGCTGGGAAAAATTTTCTGGTTTTGAAATTCGTTCAAGTCAGAAAACAAAAGGACAAGAAACTTCACGCCGCCCTCCTCTTATCGTTGCCACCAGGGCTTTTTCTTTTTCTTCTCGGCTTCTTTTTTTGCCCGCTTGTCCTCGTATTGAGAGCTGTCGGCCGTGTTGAGCAAATCCTCAATGTCGTCTTTTGCGACGCTGAATTCCGAGCAGCCCACGCTGACAGAAAGGGTGAAAGGCTCCAAGCTTCCTGAATTTATTTTGTCGCATTCCAATGCCAGCGCCTTTTTTATTCTCGGAAAATCCTTAAGCTTCATGTCGCAGGCAAGGACGGCAAATTCGTCTCCGCCAAGGCGGCCCGCTATGTCAGTGGAGCGGAAAATCGTCTTTAGAATTTGCGCCTCGTATTTTATGGCCCTGTCGCCCACGTCGTGTCCGTAAGTATCGTTGATTTTTTTTAGGCCGTCCATGTCGCAGTAAATGACAAGGCCGCCGCGGCCGTTTTCAAGGGAGGCGGCGATTTGCCTTCTGGCGTATTCGTAAAAGCCCCGTCTGTTCAAAAGGCCGGTCATTTCGTCTGTAAAAGAAAGCCTGTGCATTTTTTCAGAATACTGCTCAAGGGTCACATTTTGGTTCTTGAGGGAATTTTTTTCTGTTTGCTCGCCGGTGATTTTTATCGACGTGACGATTTCTTTTGAAATCAGCTCAAAGACCGACTGGTAGAAAATGCGCTCAAAGCGTCCAAGCTTTAGAAAAATGTATCCATACTGAAAGCATTCTGCGTAAACAGGAAAAATCGTGTAGCCGCCGTCCATTTTTTCCGCGATCTCCGGCGGAAGAATTCTGGCGTTGGGATTAAACGATATTTCGGGCCGCTCAAAAGTTTTTTCGTCAAAGAAAGTCATGGCCACGCGGGCCGAATCCGGCCTCTTAAAGTCGGCTCCTTTTTCAAAGTAAACCGAATGATTGTAAAGCGCCAAAACCATTCCGTGTATGTCAAAAAGGCAAAGGCTGTAGTGCAAGCGGGTGTAAAGGTTTTCCAAGGGAACCGGCGTTTGCGTTTCCATCAAGAAGTAATGAAGCATGTAAAGCTGGTTTCCGCCCATTCTAAAAATGTCGTAGCGGCGCTTGGCGCTGACGTCCATCATGGACTTCTTTTCGTCAGGATTCGGCTCGCAGCCGCAAGAGCCGCGGTAAATCAACGAAGCGTCAAGCAGTTCAAGCGGAGGAATTCTTTGGCCGTCAATCAAGCCGCAAATTTTTTCCATGGCCAAGAAAGCGAAGTCCTCAATTTTTTGATCAACGGTGGTTATGCTCAACTCCGCCGAAGCGGACTCAAAAACATTGTCAAAGCCGGTGACCTTGACTTGTTCGGGAATCTTGCAGCCCCGCTCCATCAAGCAGTTCATGACGCCCATGGCCATGGAATCGTTAAGGCAAATAACCGCGTCAAAGTCAGCGTCAGGATTGTGGCGCAAAAAACTTGCCATGGAAGAATAGGCGTTGTCAAACAAAAAGTTTCCGTTCAGAGTCCACTTGGGGTTAAGCTCAATTCCTCTTTTGGCAAGTTCGTCTAAAACGCATTTTTCCCTTTCCAAGCTTTCGTAATTGAAGGTGTCGCATCTCATCAAGACGAATTTTTTGCATCCGTGCTTTTCCACCAAGTGAGCCACAAGATCTTTCATCGGCTTTGAGGAATTGATTTTTATCGTCGGTATCCCTTCGATTTCCAAACCTACGGAAACCTTGGGAATGGGCGGAAGCATCTTTATGGTTTCAACCAAGCGGGGCAGATCGGACTTGAAATTGTTGGCCATGGTAGCCGAGGCGAACACAAGTCCGTCCAAATTGTTCTTGTTGAAAAACGAAAGTAAGGTTTCGCAATGGTAGTCGTAAACGCCGGAATTTTTTCCGTGTTCCAACGGAAAAAGATAGTAAGAGCAGCCATGTTCGGCGCTATAGCGCTCGATTCCCTTTTCAAAGGCAACCGCGTAATCCGAGTAAATTGTGTTTACTAAAACTCCCACTCGTTTTTTTTCTGTCATTTGAACGCCGCTTCGTTGATTTGCATGATTTGGTCGTAAATGGCCTTTCCGCCGGGAACCATGGGAAGAACAAGCTCGTCGATGTCCACCTTGGCGTCGATTACGGCGGCCTTCTTTGACTTAAAGGCCTTTGAGAAAACCTCCGCGAATTCCTTGGCGTTCTTGGCCCTGTAGCCGTCGATGCCGTAGGCCGCCGCCAGCTTGACCCAATCCGGGCCAAAGTCCAGAGTCGTGGCGCTGTATCGCTTTCCGTAGAAAAGCTTTTGCCAAAGGCGGACGTTGCCCAAAGTTCCGTTGTTTATTACGACAATGACGATGGGCAAATTGTAGTGGCCGATTGTGGCAAGCTCGTTGCAGTTCATTCTAAAGGAGCCGTCGCCGGCGATGGCCACAACCCGGGCCTTGGGGTTGGCGAGCTGGGCTCCGATGGCCGCTCCGGTTCCAAAGCCCATGGTTCCCAAGCCGCCTGAAGTGATGAATGTCCTGGGCTTGGCGAAGGGATAGAACTGCGCGGTCCACATTTGGTGCTCGCCCACTTCGGTGGTCACAAAGGAGGAGTCTCCAGCCACGCGGTGAATTTCTTCGCAAATGAATTTAGGGTTGATTGAGTCCTTGGGCTCCTTTAAATAGCTGGGAGGAATTTCCTTTTTCCAGGCCGCGATTTTTTTGAGCCATTCCTTGCGGGGCTTTTCCTCCACAAGGGGAAGCAGGCGGGAAAGGACGGCCTTTAGGTCGCCCACCAAATCCATGTCGGCCTCCACGTTCTTTCCGATTTCGGCCGGGTCAATGTCAATGTGAAGAATCTTGGCGCCCTTGGCGAACTTTGAAACGTCGGAAATGACGCGGTCGCTGAAGCGCGATCCCAAGGCTATGAGCAAGTCGCATTCGGTGACGGCCATGTTGGAGGCCTTGGTTCCGTGCATTCCCACCATCCAAGTACACAAGAGGCTTGAAGACGGAAAGGCGGCGCGGGCCATAAGGCTTTCCGAAACCGGAATGTTTGCCTTTGTGGCAAAATCAAAAAGCTCTTTTGTGGCGTTGGAAATCATAACGCCGCCGCCCGCGTAAATGACAGGCTGCTTGCTTGAGTTTATGAGCTTCGCGGCCGCCTTTATTTCAGAATCGGAGGGCTTTGCCACGCTAAAGACGCGCTTAAGGTTGGGCGCGAATTTTTCCAAAAGCTTTTTGGAGTCGTCCAATTTTTTAAGCGGCTTGAAGTCTATCAAATTTTTTGGGTCTGTGACTTCCTTGGGAATGTCAATCAAGACCGGGCCAGGGCGGCCGCTTTTGGCGATTAGGAAAGCCGCGCGGATTGTGTCGGCCAAGTCCTCGATTTTTTTGACCATAAAGTTGTGCTTTGTAATCGGCATGGTCACGCCGCAAATGTCAATTTCCTGAAAAGAGTCCTTTCCCAAAAGGCTTGTGGCCACGTTGCAAGTTATGGCCACAATGGGGCTTGAGTCCATGTAGGCCGTGGCGATTCCGGTTACAAGGTTTGTGGCGCCTGGGCCGCTGGTGGCCATGCAGACCCCCACCTTTCCTGTGGAGCGCGCGTATCCGTCGGCGGCGTGCGCGGCGCCCTGCTCGTGGGCCGTAAGAATGTGGCGGATGCGCTTGGAGTTTTTGTACAACTCATCGTAAATGTTGAGAATCGCTCCGCCCGGATATCCAAATATAGTGTCCACGCCCTGCTCCACAAGGCATTCGATTACAACTTGAGAACCTGAGATTTTCATTTCCACACCCTTTTTCTTGTAATTATAAAATTATACTATAACGACATAAAAAATTCAATACCAAAAAAAGCGGCCCAAATCCGGACCGCCTTTTTCTTCTCTACTCCAATATCGCGCCCTTGTCCGCGCTGGAAACAAGCTTTGCGTAGCGGGCAAGGTATCCTGTCTTTACTTTTGGAGCGGGCGCCTTCCAAGCGGCCCGCCTCTTTTGCAATTCCTCGTCGCTGACTTCAAGGCGAATCTTGTAATTGTTGATGTCAAGGGTAATCAAGTCGCCTTCCTTTACAAGCGCGATGGGGCCGCCTTCCGCGGCTTCCGGCGAACAGTGGCCCAAAGAGGCTCCCCTGGTGGCGCCAGAAAAGCGGCCGTCGGTGATGAGGGCCACCTGCTTGTCCAAGCCCTGCCCCGCAAGGGCCGCGGTCACGGCGAGCATTTCCCGCATTCCGGGGCCGCCCTTAGGTCCTTCGTAGCGGATGACCACAACGTCACCCGGCTTTATCTCCCGCTTTTGTACGGCTTTCATGGCAAGGCTTTCGTCGTCAAAAACCCTGGCGGGGCCGGTGTGCTTCATCAATTCCTTGGCGCAGGCGCTTCTCTTTACCACAGTTCCTCGGGGCGCCAAGTTTCCGAACAAAATGGCGATGCCGCCGTTGTCGGAATAAGGATTTTCTATGGGGCGCAAAATCTCAGGGTTTCTGTTCACAACGCCCTTGATGTTCTGGGCGATTGTCTTTCCCGTGACGGTAATCAAGCCGGTCTTAATCAAATTCTTTTTGGCCAATTCAGCCAAGACCGCCTGCACTCCGCCCGCGTCGTCAAGCTCGCACATGAAGGTGTGGCCGGCCGGCGCCAAGTGGCAAAGGTTGGGAGTCCTCTCGCTGATTTCGTTCACCTCGTGAAGGTCCAAGGACAGGCCCGCCTCATGCATGATGGCGGGAACGTGGAGCATGGTGTTTGAGGAGCAGCCCAAGGCCATGTCCGCGGTCAAGGCGTTCTTGAAAGAATCCTTGGTCATCATGGCGCGGGCGGTGATTCCCCTATTATACATTTCCATGACCTGCATTCCGGCGCGTTTTGCCAAGGCAAGGCGGCGGCCCTGCACGGCGGGAATGGTTCCGTTTCCGGGAAGGCCAAGGCCCAAAACTTCAGTCAGGCAGTTCATGGAGTTGGCCGTGAACATTCCCGAGCAGGCGCCGCAGCCCGGGCAGGCCACCTGTTCCAGTTCCTTCAACTGCGCGGCGTTGATTTTTCCCGCGGAAAGGCCGCCCACAGCCTCGAACATGTCGGTAAGGGAAAGATTTTTTCCAGAATAAGGGTTCGACGCGTCATGTCCAGGAAGATGGCCGGGCATCATGGGGCCTCCCGAACAGAAGACCGTGGGCAAATCCAAGCGCGCGGCGGCCATTAGCATTCCGGGAACGATTTTGTCGCAGTTGGGAATCATAACAAGGGCGTCAAACTGGTGGGCCTTGGCCACGCACTCAACGGAGTCGGCTATAAGCTCTCTGGTGACCAAAGAATACTTCATTCCCTCGTGGCCCATGGCTATGCCGTCGCAAACGCCGATGGCGGGAAACTCTATGGGCGTGCCGCCGGCCATGCGGATTCCCGCCTTGACCGCCTCGGCGATTCTGTCAAGCTCGTAGTGGCCCGGGATTATTTCGTTCTTGGCGCAGCAAACGCCCACAAGGGGCCTTGAAAGCTCTTCGTCGGTGTAGCCCATGGCGTAAAAAAGGCTTCTGTGGGGGGCGCGGGCCGCTCCCTTTGTGGCGTTGGCGCTTTTCATTGTTTTGGGGGCGCCATTTTCAGTTTTTTTTGATTTTTCGGCTTTGGGGGCCGGACTTTTCTTTGCAGTTGCCATATATTCATTCTCCTTAAGAAGAAGCCTCTAAAAAGTTCAGCTTTTTAGAGGCAACTTTGAAAAAGCGGCGTTAAAAAGCCCGCAATTTCGGGCTTTTTAACTCGACGGCAACCTCAAATTACAGTTTTTAGAGGTTGCCTAAAGTTTTTAAGTATTAGTTAATTCAAACCGATTCTAGCGCGCTTCTTTCTATATGTCAAGGGAGCCGCCGAAAACTTCAATTTCTAGTTCGCAAGCTTTCTCCGCAAGGCCTCCTCCACCGCAGGAGGAACCATTTTGCTTACATTGCCGCCGTACCCCGCCAGCTCCTTGATGGCGCTTGAACGGACTGAAAAAAAGCGGGGCTCCGTGGGAATGAAGACAGTCTCCACCCCGTCGTTCAGGGAGCGGTTCACAAGGGCCAAGTCAAATTCGTATGAAAAGTCGTTGGCGTTCCTTATGCCCCGCAAAAGGGCCTTGGCGCCGATTTTTTTGGCGTATTCCACCACAAGGGTGTCGCAGGAATGGACGCTGACGTTCTTAAAGCCCTTTGTCAGTTCCGCCAAAAGGCCAACCCTCTCTTCCGCAGAAAAAAGGGAATTTTTTCCCGGGTTGACGGAAACCAAAACGTCTATGGAGTCAAAAAGAGCCGACGCGCGCTCAATCACGTTCAAATGCCCGTAAGTGGGCGGATCAAAAGAGCCGGGAAAAACCGCAGTTACCATAAGTCCATTATAGCGCTTTTAGGCAAGTCCGACAAGGACTTTATTTTATTCTTTTTTCCCATAGTTTTTCTAGGAAATTTTAGCCATTTTTTCCCCTTCCTCTTGATTATCCCGTTTTTTTTCACTATATTATGATTATTATGGCGGAAAATTTGCTGGAAATTCAAGATATAAGGGTGAGCGTGGATTCAAAAGTCACGCTTGACGGACTGAACCTGAAAATCGGCGCGGGGGAAACCCACGTTTTGATGGGCCCCAACGGAGCCGGAAAGTCAACGCTGGGAAACACAATCATGGGAAACCCCGCCTACACTTTGCAGGTCGGAAAAATCATTTTTGACGGCCAGGACATTTCGGACTGGAGCGCGGACAAAAGGGCCAAGGCGGGCCTTTTCATGTCATTCCAAAATCCACTGGAAGTTCCGGGAATCAGCCTTGAAACTTTCATCAGAAGCGCGATTCAGCAAAAGACCGGCGAGCGGGTCAAGCTTTTCGCCTTTCAAAAAGAGCTTAAGGCGGCCATGGAGCTTTTGAACATGGACGCCTCCTACGCCTCCCGGGACTTGAACGTGGGCTTTTCAGGGGGAGAGCGGAAGAAAAGCGAAATTCTCCAGCTTTTAATGCTAAAGCCCAAGCTGGCCATTTTGGACGAAACGGATTCCGGCCTTGACGTTGACGCGGTTCGCACCGTAAGCAAGGGAATCGAAAAATACCAAAAGGAGCAAAACGGCGCCCTCTTGATAATCACCCACTCCACAAAAATATTGGAAAGCCTGAGCGTGACCCAAGCGCACATTTTGGCCAGAGGAAAAATCATAAAGAGCGGCGGCGGAGAGCTTGTTCAAGACATAAACAAAAACGGCTTTGACAAATACTTGTTCCAGGCGCCGCTTTGACGGAAGGGCTTTTATGGCAGAAGAAAAGACCCGCGTTGACGACATAGACCGCTCCCTCTACGACTTTCGCTACGAAGAAAGCGACAAGGACTTTTACCGCATGGAGTCGGGCCTGTCGGAAGACATCATAAAGAAAATCTCGGAAGAAAAGGACGACCCCCAGTGGATGCGGGACTTCCGCTTGGCCTCCCTTAAAATTTACAACCAAATGAAGGAGCCGGAATGGGGCCCGGACATTTCAGGCCTTGACATAGCCAACATTTCTTCTTACGTTCGGCCAAAGACCAAAATGAGCGGCGACTGGAAGGACGTTCCCGACGACATAAAGAACACCTTTGAAAAGCTGGGAATCCCTGAAGCGGAGCGCGCGTCCTTGGCCGGCGTGGGCGCGCAATACGACTCGGAGCTTGTCTACCACAACGTTCAAAAGGAAGTGGCCAAGCAGGGCGTGATATACATGGGCTTTGAAGAGGCCTTGAAAAGCCCCGAGTGGGGGCCCATGGTCAAGGAATACTTTATGACCTTGGTGAAGCCCAACGACCACAAATTCGCGGCGCTCCACGGGGCGGCTTGGTCGGGCGGAAGCTTTGTCTACGTTCCAAAGGGCGTGAAGCTTTCATTCCCCTTGCAGTCCTACTTTAGATTGAACGCCAAGGGCGCGGGCCAGTTTGAGCACACCCTTATAATCGTTGACGAAGGGGCCGACTTGCACTTTATCGAAGGCTGTTCCGCGCCAAAATACAACGTGGCCAACCTTCACGCCGGCTGCGTGGAGCTTTTTGTAAAGAAGGGAGCGCGCCTGCGCTATTCCACAATAGAAAATTGGTCAAAGAACATGTACAACCTGAACACCAAGCGCGCCCGGGTGGAAGAAGGCGGGGCCATCGAATGGGTTTCAGGCTCCTTTGGAAGCCACGTCTCATACTTGTATCCAGAAAGCGACCTTGTGGGAAACAAGGCCCGCGCCGAATTTACCGGCGTGACCTTCGCGGGCGAAGGCCAGAACCTTGACACGGGAGCCAAAATGCTCCACTTGGCGCCAAACACTTCCAGCGTCATAAACACAAAAAGCGTGTCAAAGGGCGGAGGAATTTCCACATACCGCAGCGCGGTCTACATCGGAAAGAACGCGGAAGGCAGCAAGGCCAGCGTTTCCTGCCAAAGCCTGATGCTGGACTCAAAGAGCCGCAGCGACACCATTCCCGCCATGACGGTTTTGACCGACAAGGCCGACGTGGGCCACGAAGCGAAAATCGGACGCATATCCAACGACGCGGTCTTTTACCTTATGAGCCGGGGCATTTCCGAAGAGGAGGCCAGGGCCATGATTGTGTCAGGCTTCGCCAGCCCTGTGTCAAAGGAACTGCCCCTTGAATACGCCGTGGAGATGAACAATTTGATTAGACTTGAAATGAAGGGGACGCTATGACGCAAACCGTAAAAGTCAACCCCCTGCCCGCCCTCACATGGAACTGGCTTAGAATGAACAAGGGGGAATTCAGCCTTGGGCAGGAAACAAAAAATTCCGGCGCCGCCTTTGAAGTCTCGGAGCTTTCCCAAGGCTTTTCCTTTTTTTCGGAATTCAACCAAGACGAAAAAAAGGCCGGACAAGAAATCAAGACCGGCATGGGCAAGGAATTCACTTCCCTTTTGGACGGGGAACTTGAAAAAAGCCCAAAAACGCCGGCCGCCCTTTTGGAAATCGCTGATGGCGCCAAGTCCGACAAAAGCGTCATTCTCCGGCTGAACCTTTCCCACGGAGAAAATTCCTTGAAGCGCCTTTTTATAAAGGCCGGAAAAAACTCCCAAGCCTCAATAGTCCTTTTGTGGTCAAGCCCCAAAAAGGCGGCCGGTTTCAACGCGCTTCAAACCATAGTGGACGCGGAAAAAAATTCAAAAGTCAGGCTGGCCACAATCCAGCTTTTGGGCGACGGCTTTATTCACGCCAACGACATTGGAACAATTCAGGGGGAAGGCTCGGAGGTGGAAATAAGCCAGCTTGAGCTGGGAGGCAAGAAGCTCTTCCAAGGAATTCATTCCACACAAAAAGAAAGGGGCTCAACCTTTAGGCACAGGGAGGCCTACTTCCTTGACAAGGACAGGGAGCTTGACATGAACTTTGTCGCCGACCAGTTTGGCCAAAAGACGGAAAGCGACATGAAGGTTTACGGAAGCCTCAAGGATTTTGCGAAAAAAACATACAGGGGAACCATTGACTTTAAGAAGGGCTGCCAAGGCGCTGTGGGAAACGAGCAGGAAGAAATTCTTTTGCTCAGCCCGGACATCGCGAACAAGTCCATCCCCCTAATTCTCTGCGACGAGGAGGACGTTCAGGGCGAGCACGGCGCCAGCGTGGGCCGCTTGGACGAAAGCCTTTTGTTCTATATGAACTCCCGGGGCGTGGACGAAAAGCAGGCGCAAAAAATGATGGCCCGGGGAAAAGTGGCCAGAGTCGCCGCGCTGATTGACAGCCAAGAGGCGGCAAAAGAGGCGCTGGATTTTTTTGACGGAGCGTTTGACTGATGAAAAATTTCAAAGACGACTTTCCAATTTTCGCGGACAAAAAAAACGAAGGCCTTGTTTACTTTGACAGCGCGGCCACCGCCCAAAAGCCAAGGCAAGTTCTTGAGGCCATGGAAGCCTTTTACAAAAGCGACAACGCCAACCCCTTGCGGGGCCTTTACGATTTGAGCGTCCGCGCCACAGAAGCCTACCATGAGGCCCGCGTCCAGACGGCGCGCTTTGTAGGCGCCAAAAGCCCAAAGGAAATAATCTTTACAAGAAACGCAAGCGAATCCCTAAACCTTGTCGCCTACTCCTACGCGCTGGACGTTTTGCGGGAAGGTGACGAAATCGCGGTGAGCGTGATGGAGCACCACTCAAACATTCTGCCCTGGCAAATGGCCGCCAAAAAGTCGGGCGCCAGGCTTGTCTGGCTTGAATGCGACAAGGAAAGCGGAACCATTCCCCAAAGCGAATATTCAAAGATAACGGCAAAAACAAAAATCGCCGCCGTGACCCATGTGTCCAATGTTTTGGGAACGACCAATCCCGTAAAGGAAATCGCGGCCCTTGTCCACAAAAACGGCGGAGTGATTGTCGTTGACGGAGCTCAAGCGCTGCCCCACATAAAAGTGGACGTCCAAGACTTGGACGCGGACTTTTACGCCTTCAGCGGCCACAAATTTTGCGGCCCCACAGGAATCGGCGGCCTTTACGCAAAGCTTGATTTTTTGGAAGGCATGAGCCCCTTTTTGCGGGGCGGCGAAATGATTGAGTATGTTACCCGGGAAAGCGCCACTTGGGCGGAAGTTCCCCACAAGTTTGAGGCGGGAACCGTCAACGTCGGAGGCGCGGTGGGAATGGCCGCCGCCGCGCGCTACCTTGAGTCAGTGGGAATGGAAAACATCGCGGCCCGGGACAACGAGCTGTGCGCGCTCTTGATTCAACAAATGCAAAAGATTTCCCATGTGAACATAATCGGAAGCAAGGACCCTTCCCGGCGCTGCGGAATCGTCACCTTTACGATTGACGGCGTTCACCCCCACGACATAGCCAGCATTTTGGACAGCGAAAAAATCGCCATACGGGCGGGCCACCACTGCGCCCAGCCTTTGGGCCAATGGCTTGGAGTTCCGGCGACGGCCCGGGCCAGCCTTTATTTTTACAACACAAAAGAGGAAGTGGAATATTTTTGCCAAAAGCTTTCCCGCGTCAGGGAATGGGCGGGCTACTAAGGAGCGAGCATGGACACAAAGGAATTATACAGAGAAATACTGAACGAACGCAACCTAAACCCCTCCCACAAAAAGGCCATGAGCGGCGCCACTTGCGTCCTTAACGGAGTGAACCCCAGCTGCGGCGACAACATAACCTTGAGCCTAAAAGTTCAGGACGGAAAAATCGCCGACGCCTCTTACGAAGGAAGCGGCTGCGCCATAAGCCAAGCCTCCTGCGACATAATGATTGACCTTATACTTGGAAAAAGCGAGGAAGAGGCCAAGCGCCTTTGCGGGCTTTTCATGCGGATGGTGACGGAAGGCGCGGACGAAAAAGAGCTGGAGGAGCTTGACGAAGCCGCCGCCTTGCAGGACATCGCCAAGATGCCCGCCAGGGTAAAATGCGCGGAGCTGGGCTGGCGGACGATGAAAGAGGCGCTCATGTCAAAAGGCAAAAGCGCGGAAAAAAGCCTTCCCCACTGCTAATAATTTCTTGTCCAACACTCTCCGTCCTCAAAGGACGCGCTTTCAAGGACAAGGCTTTCGATTTCAAAATCCTCAGCCTCAAGGCTTTGGTCCGCCTCCTCAAAGGGAATGAAAAGCCTCTCTTCACCTCCGCAATCAAAAGGCCCTTCAAAGAAAAAAGACTTTTCGTAAAACGCTCCCTCAAAAGAGCCTTCAAAATCCCCGTCGTCGGAGCCTTCAACTATTCTTGCAAAAAAAACAGCGCCTTCCACCGGGCGGCCGCATAGGTTGACCGCTGAAAACTCAAGGCCAAGGCAGTCCCTTTTGCAAATCCTCCCGCCGCAAACCCAAAGCGGCGCGGCCGCCCTTTTTAGGCTTTGACATGAGCAAAAAAGCGCGGGCAAAAGGCAGCAAAGAACCGCTTTCAGCCTCCGGCTCTTTTTTTTTAATCCGGTCATTTTTTGTCGTCCTCCCTTTTTTGCCCGCCGTCAAACACGGCCAAAGGCTTTTTTTGGGGCGGCCAAGAAAAAGGGGGCCGGGCCAAAAACCTTTTTTGCCCCCGCTCCCTCTTTACGATTGAATAAACCCTCAAGGCGGAAAAATCCTCTTCGCCATTAGAAAACTCAATTCTTTTCATAAAAACTCCTTGACTATAAGATACAAGTCTTTTGCGAAAAATTCGCCTTAATCTTAAAAATATTGCAAAAAAATGCGTTTTTTGTTATAATTGCCAAACTTTTTTGGTTATGGGGAGCGCTGATGATCAGTTACTGGCAACAGGAAGACGGAAAGCTGGTTGACACGGAAAAAGAAAATCTCGTCAGCGGAAAAAGGGTTTGGGTTGACGCAAGAAACGTAACCCGGGAAGACATAACCATTCTTGAAAAAGAATTTAAAATCGAGCAAGAGCACATCATAGACATTCTTGACCCCGACGAGCTTTCGCGAATCGAGGACGCGGACGGCTACATTCTTACAATCACAAGGCTCCCGGTTTTTGTTCCCAACGCGGAAGTTTCGTATTTTTCAATTCCCCTTGGCGTAATCCTGCAAAAAAATTTCATCATAACCATTTGCTGGACTGACTGCGAAGTGCTGAAAGACTTTTCCGCAGGCCGGGTCAAGAACATAAACCTTTCGGACTTTCCGGCCTTTTTGATTCAAATATTGAGCCGCGCCGACATAACCTACTTGCGCTATCTAAAAGAAATAAACCGCCGAGCTTCGGGCATTCAGGGAGAGCTTCAATACGCGGTGGAAAACAAGGAAATCTTGCAGCTCTTGAACTTGGAAAAGTCCATGGTCTTTTTCACCACGTCAATCAAGTCCAACCAGCTGCTTTTGGAAAAGCTCAGAAAGACTAGGCTTTTAAAGTTTGACGAAGACGACCTTGACTGGCTTGACGACGTCGAGATTGACAACCGGCAGGCCTTGGAAATGGCCGACACTTATTCCAACACTTTCAGCAGAATGAGCGACACCTTTGGCTCAATCATTTCAAACAACATGAACGGCGTGATGAAAAAGCTCACCGTTGTGACAGTGGCCATAAGCGTTCCGACTTTCATAACAAGCTTTTGGGGAATGAACGTGGACTTGCCTTTCGCCCGCTACGGAATGTTCGGCTGCGCCATAATTTCGGCGCTCTGCCTTGCGGCGGTTGTGGTCACCCTCTTGCGCCTTTCGCTCATGGACACCACAAAGTCCGCAGCCTACAAAGAAAAGAAAAAAAAGAACCGGGCCAAGCGCGCGGAAATAAGACGGCTCAAAAAAACATTGGAAGCGCAAGAACTCAACTTGGAGGCAACAAAATGAAAAAAATCGCTTTTGCGTTGGCGGCCCTTTTAATCGCGGCGCCCCTCGCGGCCAGGCAGACAAAAAAAAGCCAAAAAGAGCAAGGCCAATTCAACGACATAAAGATGGTCGAATTTTTTCCCGCAAACAGCGAGGCCGAATACGACATTTACACCATTGGAGAAAACACCCAAAGCTACACGGCCACCCGCTTTGTCTCCCCTTTTAGGATGAACGCCTATGAAACCACATACAACTTGTGGTACATTTGCCGCATCTACGCAGAGCAAAACGGATACACATTCGCCAATCCCGGCCAGGAAGGCTCAGGCGGAAAGCGGGGCGCCGCTCCCACAGCCTTGGGCTGCTACAAGCCGGTGACAATGATAAACTGGCACGACGCGGCGGTTTGGTGCAACGCCTTAAGCGAAATGAGCGGAAAAAAGCCTTGCTATACCCTAAACGGAAAAGTCTTGCGGGACTCAAGCGACACGGCCAGCCTGGACAAATGCGTCTGCGACTGGGCCGCCGACGGCTACCGCCTTCCCACCGAAACCGAATGGGAATTCGCCGCGAGAAAAACCCCAAAGGGCTTTCAAAACGGCGCCCTGGCCTCCGGCCAAATTGACGACAACGCCTCCGAAAGCGACGTGGCTTGGTTTGACGCAAACTCAAGCGAGGCGCGCGTTGTGGGCACAACAGGAACGGTGTTCGCAAAGGACGAGCAGCCGGCTCCGGGAAGCGGCCGCGCCAACGCGTCGGGCCTTTTTGACATGAGCGGAAACATTTTGGAATTTTGCTGGGATTGGCTTGCCGACTACAAAGAAAGCGAAGGCGTGGAGCGCTACGCCGGCCCTCAATTTGGAAGCGAAAAAGTTTGCAGGGGCGGCTCTTGGTCGCCTTATACAGGCTTCATTTACTGCGGCGACCGCTACGGCTACGACCCCAACGAATCCTACAACTTTTTGGGCTTTAGAATTTGCCAAAGCGCCGTAAAAGAGGACTGACTGCAATGAATTTAAGCGCGACATATTGCTTTTTGAGCAAAAGCGCCTTATAATGAATTGCTATGTCCATATCTGTTGAGTTTCAAATTGCAGGCCTCATTTACACAATCATTCTCGCCGCGGCCTTTTTTAAAAAGGTAAAATGGGAGTCCCTTCAAAACAGAATTTACAAAGTTCTTTTGCTTGTCACATTCATTGTATTGGCGCTTGACATCGCCAGCGTGGCGACAATAAACCACCGGGACGAATATCCTGTTTTGAACAACATCATGAGCAAAGGATATTTGATAGCCATGCTGGCATACATATACTTCATCGACGTTTACACAATCTCCTGCACGATGAGCAAAAAACTTCCCGAATACAGAAAAAAAATCAAGCAGGGAGTAGCCATGTTTTTGGCCCTTGCGGTTTTAGTCATAATCGCGATGATTTGCGCCAACCCGCTTTACTACTCGGGCTACGACAGGCGGATTTATTCATACGGCCTTCCCTCGGACTTGATTTACATCTTTTCAACTTTTTCAGTGGCCTTTGTCCTTTTTATAATGCTGATAAACATTCGCAACATTCAAAAGGCAAAGTTCCTTTCCATTCTTTCTTTTTGCTTTATGGAAGGAGCCATAGCCATCGTTCAAATGTTCAACAAGGAACTGCTTTTGGTAAGCTACGGATGCGCGGCCACCCTCTTCATCATGTATTTTACAGTGGAAAATCCAGACGCGCAGACAATATCCCGCCTTTCCCAAGCCAACAAGAAAGCGCGGGAAATGCTCCGTTTTTACTCAACGTCGCCAATCAACAGAAAAGCCTTTGACATGTCCGAAAAGAACTCGATCTTTTACCAAGACGCCTGCGTCATGTCATTGGATGTGGTTGACTTCGCGCGCTTTTCAAACCGAATGGGAATCGAACGCTTTTCAAAATACATGTCAAACTTTTTCGAAAGAATCGACGGCGCGGCGGAAACGTTCAACATAGAAAAAATCCGCTCGGTGGGAAGCTCATACATGGCGGTGGCAGGCATTCCCGACGAAAACCATTCCAGCGCCTCGGAATTGCTTCATTTTGCCATAGAAATTTTAGACACGCTGAAACGGGCCAACGACTCAAACGGAATGAACTTGCAGCTTAGAATTGGAATCGCAAACGGCCCCTTTGTGGCGGATTTAGTGGGAAACCAAAATTTTGTTTACAACGCTTGGAGTTCGGCCATATCATTTGCGGAACGATTGCAGGAAAAAGGAATGCCCAACGCAATTCACATTTCCGAAGGCGTATACGAACAATTAAAGGACTTGTATAAATTTGACGAAGCCCCCGAAGAAGAATACGAGGGCTTTGGCCGCCAAAAAAGTTGGTTCTTGGAACATTGG
>CALDIB010000003.1 GCA_937902125.1 uncultured Treponema sp. | reverse complement strand
GCTTCGACCTGCGCGCTTTGCGGCGCGGACTTTTTCTCGCACGACGACAGCGCGAACAGCGCCGCAAAAATCAGAAATAGCTTTTTCATAGTTCGCTCCTTTCCCCCATCATACCGCAAAAAAAAGGCGGGCAAAGCATGGGCAAACGCCTAAAAGCAAGGCCGGCGCAAGCGCGATTGGTTTTTTCATTTTGAATCCTCAGTTTTATAAATTGTTTTTAAATATTCTTCGTATTCCCGGTCGTCGCGAAAAACTCGGTGCGAGAGAATTTCTCCGCTGTCGGAAAAGCGCCAGGCCTCGTATTGATTTTTAAATTGCTCGTCGCCGTAAAGGCATAGGACGCTTTTTGGCGCGGAATAAAATCGGACGCGAAGGGAAGAGTAGTCTGGCCACGCGTTTATCGTGAACAAATGGGAAAGGCGGCCGCCGTCCAAAAGATAAGCGTTTTTGTTCGCCACGATAAAGCGGTCAAAGTTTTTGAAGACGCAGAGTTCGCGGTTTACGATTGCTATCGGCTTATCGCTTTCCGAAATTTCTAGTTCAAGGCTGATCTCGCTGTTAACGCTTTCTTTGTCGCCTCCGCGATTGTCAAGATTGATGTTTGCAAGTTCAATCATGTCGTCAAAGCAAACTGGCTGGACGGCAAGGTCTGTTGACAGTCCTTCTCCCGTAAAATTTTCTTCCACAAGATAAAGGTTTCCAATGTATGATTTTCCCTTGCCTGCGGTGAACAAAGTGGCAAGAAGCGTTTTGTAGCCGGTGACAATCATTCCGCCCTGGTATATGTCCGTGTAAATCGCGTGTGGATATTTTTTTTGAATTTCTTTAAGCGCTTCCTCATGCTCTTCATGCCAGCCAAATTCTTTTACGTGCCAATCCGTTCGTCCGGAACTGATGTGCGCCAAAGAAAGGGAGTCAATCATGCCAATGCGTCCGTCCTCTTTTTGGACAAGAAGAAAGTTGGAGCGAATTGTTTTTTCGCCGATTTTCACAAGATGCTCAAACGGAAGGCCTTTAAAGACCTTCAATCGTTCCATCGCCGCGACAGGAATCTTTTCTTTTTGGCTTGTGACGATGTGTTGGTCGCAAACGGAATGGTAGCGCTGGCCGATTGCGCCAAAGCGGATTGAATAGCCAAAAGGCGCGACGCTAAGGCTTTGTTCGTCAATGTCGAACTTTGTTTTTTCTTTAGCGAAATCCAGCGCCTCTTCAATTTGCTTGTCGCGGAATCGTAAATCCAGCTTTTGCGAGTTGTGAAAGCGCCGCTCTTTTGGCTCGTTCAATTTTTCCATTAAAATTTTCGGAGCGTATTCACTCCAGTTGTTGGCTATTTCTTCGTAGTCGGCCTTTTTGTTGGAGGAATTTTTCGCGCTTTCGATTTCGGAAAAGCCTTGCTCGCGCGCGTAGTCAAAAACATTTTTTCCAAACTTGTCTTGGACAGTCAAATCCCATTCTGTTCGCAGCGCGGCGTCAAAATAATTTTTGCAGCCGTTTTTCATCGCGCGGATTAAGGGCGTTTCTTCGTTTTGCCCCATCGGAACGTAGGGGATTTTGTCCAAGTTGTTCAACGCCGAAGCGTTTGAGTCTATGCTATCTGGAATGGTGTCCAAGTCAACCCATTTTAAGTAAACGCAAGGCTTTCCTTTAAGCCTTTCAAAGTCGTTTGTTTTTATCCTTTCTCTTGTAAGATAGTAAAAGATTCCGTTCCAAAAATCCCTTGCGTCTTCTTCTGTTTCAAATTCAACAATGTCGCAAAGCATTAAAAGCTTGTCGTTTATTTCAGAAAGCTTTTCAAACTTGATTTGCTGGATTATGTTTTTCAAGAGTTCCTTGTCTTGCAAAATAAAATCGTCAAGAAAGTCCAAAACGTTGGGCTTGAATTCCAATTCGTCAACGCCGCACCAGCCGCTCGCCAAGCCTTTTTGGGCGCGAACGTGGAAGCGCTCCCGCTCTTTGTTCCAGTCCAAAAGCTTGACGGGACTCCCGGCTGAAAGCAAGACCAAGGAATAGCCGTTGTTGTCTTCCGGCTCGACGGTTTTTAAAAGTCCGCTAGTTCCGCTAAAAACGCAATCCTTGTAGTCAAAAATGGAGCGCGGCTTTTTTGAGCAGCCGGCAAGCGCGGAGGAGAGAAGCGCCGAGGAGATAAGCGCGACAAAAAATATAATGGCCGGTTTTTTCATTCGTCTTGTCATTACAACATTGGCATCCCGTCAAAGTAAAGCCGAGCAGAGCCGTCCAATGGAATCTTCGTTCCGTCCGCCAGTTCCAGCTCGCACACAAGCTTGACCCAGTAGTCGCCGCGCTCTTTGTAAATCGCGCGGAACAAGTCTGACTCCGCGATTCCTATTTGAAAGGCGGGGAAGTCTTTTACCTCAAATTCACTTTTGCCCTTTTTTAGCTTTGCCGCAATGTAGCCTTGGGCGGAAGAGCCGTTGTGCGCGTCGTAAAAATATAGCTTTGCCTTTTGGCTTTTTTCGGGAGGGGTTCCAAGGCGGATTTTCATGTTCAGCTTTCCGCCGATTAAATAATAGACCTTGTGGTCAAATTCAATTTTGTTTGGATTGTCCGCAGGCTCTGTCTCTTTTTCCTCCCAAGCGCCGTTCTGGATTATTGCCGCGCCGTTCCAAGCCGACCAAGCCAAAGACCAGTTTTGAATGTTGGGGTTTTCGCCTGTTTTTATGAACTTTAAGGAATTGCAATCGCCAAAGGCGCAGGCGCCCACATATTGGACGGAAGAAGGAATGTCAACGGACTTTAAGCCGCTTTCAAAAAACGCGTGGCAGGCGATTTTTTCAAGGCCGGCAGGCAGCTTGATTTCTTCCAAATCGTCGCAGTCAAAGCTGACGACGGTTTTTGTCCGCGCGGGCAAAACGCAGGAGCGGACGTTCCCAATGTGAAAAAAGTTTATCTTGGCTTCGTCTTTTCCAAAGTCGCAGGCGGACAAGTCAAGCGCGATTTTGCCTTTTAGCTTGTTGCAGGCGGCCACAAGTTTTCTTTGCGTTCCTTCGTCAAGGGAATCCACGATTTTCACGCTTTTGCCAGAATCAATTTCTACCGAGGAAAATTCCTCCACGGTATAAAAATCTTTCGCGCCGAGCGAGGCCAGCGCCATGGCCGCCATAAGGCAGGCTGCGAATGCGGTTTTTGCTTTTGCCATAGAATCTCCTTTTTTCATTTGTTTCCTCTATTGTGTTAAGCGCGCTGAACTTCTTCTACAGTTTGTCGGAAAGCATCGCAAAAACTTCTTTTGCCGTGGCCGCGACGTCGGTTGTCATGACACAATGAAAGGCGATGGCGGCCAGGCAAAAAAGAGTCGCCAAAAAGACCGCAAGGCTCCCCCGATGCTTTATGTCCAAAAGCCAGGAATTTTCAGGCGCGGTAAAATCGTAAACCACTTTGACCGGGTTTTCCAAGTCGCGGCCCCGCTTTTTCCAAAGGCCGTGAGTCTCGCCGTCCATTCCTTTGTAAGTCATGCCCAGCGCGTTGAACTCGTATTCGTAACTGTGGCTTTTAAAGCAAGTCAAAAAAAAGAATTTTTGAGTTGTGATTTCATGCCTTGTGATTGTTCCCTCAGTCTGTCTTGTCGCCGTGTCGTTTCTCAAAACTTTTTTCCGGTTTTCCTTTAGCGCGATAAAGACCGTAAGGGCCGCCATCAACGCAAAGTGAAACAAAATTTTTCCGGGATCTTCGCTTCCTCCAAGCTGAACAAGCGCGACCAAAACAAAGGCCGCCAATCCCAAAGCGGCTCCGACAAAATACCCTTTGCGTTTTGCCGCTCCGTTTTTTTTGTCCTTTCTGGTAATGAAATAAACTGCGGCTGCCTGCGCCGCCAAAGCGACAAGCAGCGCTGCGGGAAAGAAAATGAAGCGTCCCAAGCCGAACATGACGAGGGCGCCGGCAACAATCCAAACAAGCTTTAAAAAGTGACTTCCTTGAGTTTTGGAATTTTCCCCGGCAAAATGGGAGGCGCTTTCCTTAAGGCGCGAAAAAATTTCCTTGGAGTTTTTAAGGACGTCCTTTAAAGAAAAAACAACGACAATGATCGCGGCAATTATAATGCAAAGACAAAATATTAATGGCAAAAACGTAAAAAAATCCGACCTCATTTTAACTCCTTTTTTCTACCACCAAAGAAAAGTTTCCAGAACGCCAACCGCAAGGCAGGCTATGTTTATTTTTAGTCCGGCTCCGTTTCGCGCCAGCGGCTTGTTTTTAGAACGCCTGGCTTTGACGATTCCAACTATCGCGAGAATGAGGACAGGCAAAAAGAAAAAAAATTTTGCCGCCACAAGAATAAAGAAGAGAAAAGCCAAGCCTATCGCTTGCATTCCTGTGGCATAGTTGTTTTCGTTCCAAACGCTGACGGCGCAATAATTCAGCGCCGTCTGAAAGACAAGAAGAACCATGCAGGCTACCGCGATTTTAAATGACGGAGAAGTTTTCAGTTTTCCGTTTGTGCCCTGAAGTTCGTTTTCCAAAGGGGCGGCCTCTTTTGGCGTATCGGATAGTTTTGAAATGTCCGCAAGCAAAAATCCGAAGGCAACCCAATAAAGCGAGTCTATGGCCAAATCCACGGCCAAGTGGAACTGCCCGTATCGAATAATGTAAACGATGCAGAACCACCAATTTTTTGAAAAGAACAAAAAGCCTATGTATCGGGGAAGGGCGAATTTAAAAGTCACAAGCCCAAGAATCACGTCAATCGCTAGGTAGGAGACAAGGCATTTTTGTATTATGGAAAGTTTTTTCTTGTCCTCAATCTTTTGGACTTTTCTTGAAAGCGCGATAAGGACGACCAGCGGAATAAAATGAAGCAGGCTGAACAGGGCGACAGAAAGATTGTTCTCTCTGATTTTAAAATATCGGATAAAATTAAACAGGGAATCCGCAAGTTCAATTAGGAGAACCAAGGAAAATAAAATCGCATGTTTTTTCTCTTTCATCCTTGTATATAGAATAATCTCATTTCAGAAAGAAAGTCAATACGCAAAGCCTATTGCGTTTGTCTCAAAAAAGCGTTACTATTGTTTTGATGGAAGACGTTCAAAACAAAAATTGTGGCGCGAAAAATAATCATGTCCGCTTGTCATTCAGAATCCTTTGGTTTTTGGCGGCGCTTGTGGCGACTGTTTGTACTTTCACCGATCATTTAAAAGCGCTTGGAGGCGACGGTCGGCCCGTGGCGCTTTTTTTTACGTCTTGGTCTGTCTGGATTTCTTGCGCGGCCGCGGCTCTAAGCCTTGCCTTTGAGATTTTTAAAAAGGCGAAGGAAGTTCAAAATCCACAGGCTTCGGACCAGGGAGTTCTTCACTCCTTGCTGAATTTTTGCGCCGCCATAATGATGATAGCTACATTCATCGTGGCCGCATTTGTTCTTCCTGACAAGATTTGGACGGGAGCTTATTGGGAATTTGAGTCGGCCGCCAAGCATTTTGTCCTTCCTCTTCTTACAATCTCGGACGAAATTCTTTTTCCTGGCCGCTACAAAAAAACGTTTCCGCTTTGGGGAGCTGCGCTTCCAATTGCCTACTGGTTTGTCATAATCGTCAGAAACTTGTCGGCCCGTTCGTCATTTGGCGGCTCGATTCCGCAAAGTTTTTGGGACAACTACTACCCTTACGGTTTTACAAACTTTGACAACGGGCGCAGTCTAAAGGGCCTTTGTCTTATGCTTTTAGGAATAGGAGTCGGCCTTGTCGCTTTTGGCTTTCTTTTCCTTTTGCTTGAAAAATTGAAGTCCGGCAAAAAGAGCGCTACTGCGGCCGCTTGAATAAACTGCCACTAGCAAAAGAGCGGCGAGAAAACTGAATGAAGACCTAAAATGTTTGTCGCCGCATAAGTCGCAACGCTTCGCTTGCGGAAAGAAAGTCAATGCGCTATTGCCTCCACGCCGCAAGGCGTGAACGTCAATAACTTCCTAATTGCAAAAGCGCATGAAATGCGCTACAATAATTCCCATTAAATTCTATGCAAATTTTGCGGCCCCGCGCCGCGTCTAGGAGAACAATATGTCTGACACTATGCATCCATTGCAGAAAAATCCCAATTGGAAGGGCCGTCGCGGTCCTGTGGTTCTTGTCATTATGGACGGAGTTGGCTACGGAAAATACGAAGAGGGCGACGCGGTAAAGGCGTCAAAAATGAAGTACCTTGACTGGTTCAAGGCCAACTGCCCCAACACAAAGCTCAAGGCCCACGGAACTGCCGTAGGCCTTCCCACTGACGACGACATGGGAAACAGCGAGGTAGGCCACAACGCCATGGGCTGCGGCCGCGTCTTTGCCCAAGGCGCCAAATTGGTCGGCGAGTCCATCGCCTCCGGCTCAATGTACCAGGGCGACACTTGGAAAAAATTGGTAAAGAACGTCAACGACAAAAATTCAACCTTCCACTTTATCGGCCTTGTTTCTGACGGAAACGTCCACTCCCACATCGACCACCTTAAGGCCATGTGCGCCCAAGCCGTAAAGGAAGGCGTAAAAAAGATTCGCGTTCACGCTCTTCTTGACGGCCGCGATGTTCCGCCTACAAGCGCCTTGGACTACTTTGGACCCTTGCAGGAATTTTTGGCCGGCCTTGGAGCGGACTGCCAAATCGCTTCCGGCGGCGGCCGCATGTATATGACTATGGACCGCTACAACGCCGACTGGAGCATGGTGGAGCGGGGCTGGAAGGCCCATGTTTTGGGCGAAGGCCGCCAGTTTTCAAGCGCGGTCGAAGCCATTGAAACTTACCGCAAGGAAGTTCCCGGCGTCCTTGACCAGGACATGCATGAGTTTGTAATCGCGAAAGACGGAAAGCCCGTCGGAACAATCGAGGACGGAGACAGTGTCGTTTACTTTAACTTCCGCGGCGACCGCGCCTTGGAAATTACCGCCGCCTTTGAGGAAAAGGACTTTCCGCATTTTGACAGAAAGCGCGTTCCCGCAGTTGAGTACGCCGGAATGATGGAATACGACGGCGACAATCACAAGCCCGCGCAGTACTTGGTCAACCCGCCCAGCATCGACCGCACGATGGGAGAGTACCTGACAAAGAG
>CALDIB010000002.1 GCA_937902125.1 uncultured Treponema sp. | reverse complement strand
TCAAAATCTGTTGCGGGCGACTGCGTAAGAGTTCAAGTCTCTTCTCCGGTATAAAAAAATCCCTTGCCAAACGGCAGGGGATTTTTTTTTGAGCGCGCGGCGTTCGTCCCGTTTCTAGACATTCATTGTTTTTCGCGCTAAAATAAAAGGATATGAGTAAATACATTCTGGTGACAAGCGGAGTTTGTTCAAGCTTGGGAAAGGGCGTGGCGTCTTCCACAATCGGAAGCCTTTTGGAATGCCACGGCTTGAAAATCGCGATGATAAAATGCGACCCTTATGTAAACGTTGACGCGGGCAACATCAGCCCCTACCAGCACGGCGAAGTTTATGTAACGGAAGACGGAGCGGAAACCGACTTGGACTTGGGAAACTTTTCCCGCTTTACCAGCCTCAACCTTACCAGCGACAACTGCGTCACAATCGGAAAAGTCTACGAGCAAGTAATAAAGAACGAGCGCGCGGGCCGCTACAACGGCCGCACCGTTCAAGTCATTCCCCACATCACCGACGAAATCAAGCGGCGCGTTTTGAATGTGGGCGCCCAAAGCGGAGCGGACGTTGTGATTGTGGAAATCGGAGGAACGGTGGGCGACATCGAGGCCATTCCTTACCTTGAAACCGCCCGCCAGCTTGTCCACGAATTGGGAAAGGGAAACGCCTTGGCTGTCCATTTGGCCTTGGTTCCCGTCATCACCGGCGGCGAGCTCAAGTCAAAGGCTGTCCAGCATTCGGTGAAGCAGCTGCAAGAGGCGGGAATCCAACCCGACATTCTTTTGTGCCGCTGCGAAGTTGACCTTGACAAGTCAATCAAGAAAAAGCTGGCGCTCTTTTGCAATGTGGCCGAATCTTCTGTGTTCACAAGCGCCGACGTTGAAAAGTCAATTTACGAATTGCCCGTTCTTTTTCACAAGCAGGGAATCGACGGCGAAATATTGAAAAAACTGAAATTCACGGATTTAAAATGCAACATCAAGCCGTGGACGCAATTTTTGTCCAAGCTGAATTCCGCCCAAAAAAAAGTCACCATAGGCCTTATCGGAAAGCGGGACTACTTGGACGACTGCATTAAGAGCGTCAAGGAATCCCTTTTTCACGCCGCCGTAACTTCTTGCAACGCCCAGCTTGAAATAAAAAAAATTGACGCGGAAGGCCTTGAACGAAGCCGCGACGCGAAAGCCGCCCTTAACGGCGTTGACGGAATAGTGATTCCCGGCAACATGGGAAACCGAGGCTTCTTGGGCCTTTTGGCCGCCGTCCGTTACGCGCGGGAAAACAAAATTCCGTATTTGGGGATTGACTTGGGAATGCAGTTGATGGCCATTGAAGCCGCCCGGGACTTGGCAAAATGGGAAGACGCGGACTCCACGGAATTCATTCAAAACACAAGCCATCCTGTGGTAAGCTTGCCGGAAGAGCAGGCGGGCTTGAGCGCCTCCGGCCTTATGAAGCTTGGCGCCAGCGAAGTGAAAATAGTCAAGGGCTCAAAGCTTAACGGCGTTTACAAAAAAAACTCTGTCCTTGAGCGCCACCGCAACAAGTATTCGGTTGACCGCCGCTACATTGAAAGCCTTGTCTCCCTTGGACTTTTAGTCACGGCCTCCAGCGCCGCCGACGGGCAAATCGAGGCCTTTGAGTGGGACGGGCACCCTTGGGGAATAGGAGTTCAGTTCCATCCGGAATTTGTTTCCCGCCCTGTAAAGCCGCATCCGCTTTTTACAGCTTTCATCCAGGCGGCGTTGCAGAAATAACGGAATTCTGCCGATAATTTAAAGATGAAGTCCTTTTGTTTTTTAGGAGCCATTTTTTTCTTGCTCGCCGCCTCTTGCAGCGTCAACTATGACACCGTTTACGAAACCGAGGGCACCGTTCCCGAATTGATGCTGGACGACGCCGTTTTTAGCCGTGTCAGGGACAGCAAGTCTGTGGCCGAGATTCAAAGCAAGCGCTTGGAAGAATTTAAGGACGGCGGCGTGGTCTTGGCAAAGGACATTCAATTTACGACAAAAACCGATGGGGGCGAGGTAAGCTCTTTTGGCAGCGCCGGACTTATGAAAGCCGATCCGCAAAAAGAAGTCTACGAGTTTTTTAACGGAATTAAAATCGAGGCTCCTGAAAAAGGCCTTGTCATAGAAGGCGAAAGCTTGCGTTGGAACGGAAAAAGCGAGCAGCTTGTGGGCGAAAGGGGAAAGCCTTTGACGATAAAAAAAGACGGAATGACCTTGCGGGGAAGCGGTTTTTCGGCCAGCGCCGTAAGCCAATCCTTCAGCTTTTCGTCCAATGTGAGCGGAATTTACGTTGAAAAAAAATCTGAGGAAAAGGAAGAGGACGGCCAAGAATGAAAAAATTTCTTTTTGCAAGCCTTTTGATGTCCTCTTTTTTCATCTTTTCCGAAAACATAAGCTTTAGCGGCGACACAATGAGCGGCCGCGCAGGCTCCAAAGAGGACGTCACGCGCCTTGCGGGAAACGCTAAAGTCGCCACGGACACCATAGAGATTTCCGCTGATTCAATTGAACTGAGCGGAAAGGATTTTAGATATGTGGGCGCCTTGGGCAACATAAAGGGCGTTTACCGCGAGTCAAACCTGGACTTTGAGTGCTCTGAGCTAAAATACGACCGGGAGTCAAAAATTGTGACCCTTTTGGGCGACGTCAAATTGCGCGACCTTGAAAACGATGTTGCCGCGGCCGCCCAAATGATTGAATACAATTCCAACACGGACATCGCGATTTTGCAAATGGAAGTCAGACTTGAGCAAAAGAAAAACGTCTGCTCGGCCGCCTACGCTATTTATCGAAAAAAAGAGCAAATGCTTGAGCTTAACGGAAGCGCCAAAGTGGTTCAAGACGACGACTCTTTTTCCGCCCAATCCATAACCTTCAACATGGACAGCGAGGAAATCACGATGGACGGAAACGTTCGCGGTTCGGTCATTGACAGCGGGAGAAAAGAATGAGCGGCCACCTTTTGCGAGTTTCAAGCCTTTACAAGTCCTTTGGGAAAAAACAAGTCGTAAAGGGCGTGGATTTTTCAGTGCGAACAGGGGAGGTTTTGGGCCTTTTGGGTCCCAACGGCGCGGGAAAAACAACTTCTTTCTATATGATAGTCGGCTTTTACAAGCCCACTAACGGCGAAATCTTTCTTGACGAGCAAGTGATAACGCCTCTGCCCATGTATAAGCGGGCCCAAATGGGCATTTCCTACTTGCCCCAAGAGCCTTCGGTTTTTAGAAAGCTTACGGTTGAGGACAACATTTGGGCCATTTTGGAAAACCGCCAGGATTTGGACAAAAAGCAAAAAAAGGCGCTTTTAGAGGAGTTGATAGACGAGTTTTCCATAGCCAGAATCCGCCGCCAATACGCCTATACCTTGAGCGGAGGAGAGCGCCGCCGCACCGAAATAGCGCGGTCTTTGGCCATAGACCCAAAATTTCTTCTTTTGGACGAGCCCTTTGCCGGAATCGACCCCATCGCGGTAAGCGACCTAAAAAAAATGATTCAAATCTTAAAGAATCGCGGAATCGGAATCCTTATCACCGATCACAATGTCCGCGACACTTTGGAAATAACAGACCGCGCCATCATCATCAATAACGGCGAAATCATAGCCCAAGGCCGGCGGGATGACATTCTCAACGACGAAAAAGCCCGCCAGTTCTATTTGGGCCGGGATTTTTCTATGTAAGCGGTTCGTGAATTTGCCGGCGCTTTTTTCCGAAATTTTTTCAAATTATATTTGACAAAATGCCTGCAGTCTGTTATTATAGGATAGAATTACTATAAGCAGAATCAGGAGAACAAAATGAATAATCTAGTGTTATTTATCGCTCTCCCCCTTGCTGGAGTGGTTCTTGGATGGACAATTCGCTGGCTGTATGCCAGATTTCAATTATCTGCGTCAGAACAAAAAGCTGAACGTTTAAGACAGGATGCAATTAGAGAAGCTGAAGCTCAGAAAAAAGAAATTTTGCTTAACGCAAAAGATGAACTCATT
>CALDIB010000001.1 GCA_937902125.1 uncultured Treponema sp. | reverse complement strand
ATGTTTTAATTCCTGCTATTACCAGGAATTAAAACTCGTCGGGTTCTCTAAAAAAATCACCAAAGGTGAGTTTTTAGAGATACCCATAAGATTTTATGGCGCGCCTTCCTTAAGTTTCCCTTGTCAATTTGACGAACAAGCGCTATAATATTTGTGTTTTTCACAAAAAACATACGGAGTGTATAACGATGAAAAAAATTGCAGCAATGGCGGCGGCGCTTGTTTTCGCGGCCTCCACTATTTTCGCGGCGCAAGTCGATGAAAATGAATTGAAGTCTGTTCAGCAGACCATTGAATTTGAAAACTACACCGGCCCCCACGCCAGAGTGGACACCCTTGAGGCCATCAAAGCCATCGGAAGCGGCATGGGAAAAGTCATCGGCGCGGATTCCACAAAAGCCGCCAGCGCCGGAAATCAGTCCAAGTATTTTGTGATTCACGCCGTTGACCCTTCTTCAAAGGAAAAGCTTGACGCGGACATTTTGGTTTTGGGCGCCAACGCGGAAGTTGACCACATCAGAAACTTGCGCCACATCATAGCCTCATACCTTATGGCCGCCTATTCTTACGAAGAGCGGGACGCGGAAACCATCGCCACTTTTGTCACTGTATACAACGCAGTTTACAGAAAGAACCTTGACGCTTTTAAAGGCAAATACAAGGACGTCGTTTTGAACAACCTTGACGGCGAAAAGTGCGGCCTTTCCACAAAGTATTCGGAATGGCCGGGAGCCTCTCAAATTGTCATTCCTGTTTCCGACGCCTCAGGCGGTCTTAGCGCGGTTGACACAAGCGTCATCAGCGACAAAGAAGTTGTGGATTCAATGAAAGAGGAAGATGGAAAGAACATCGACGACAGAAAGCAGATGGTTGACATAAAGGAGCGGGAGGCTGAAAAGGCCGGAGAAAAAGCCCAGGAAGCCCAAAAGGAAGCCACTGAAAAGCAAAAGGCCGCCGACGAGGAAAAGAAAAAGGTAGAAGAAAAGAAGCAGGAAACAAAGGAGGCCGAAAAGAAGGCCGAAGAAAGCCAGAAGAAGGCTGACGAAGCCAAGCAAAAGGCCCAGGAAAACCCCAAGGACAAGGAAGCCCAAAAAGAGGCCGCCGAAGCCCAAAAGGAAGCTGACGAGGCTAAAGAAGCCGTAGAGGAAGCCAAGAAGGAAGAGGAAAAGGCCGAAGAAAAGGCTGAGGAAGCCCAAAAGGAAGCTGACGAAGCCAAGGAGGAAGCCGAAAGCGCCCAGGCCGCCGCCGACAAAAAGCAGACGGAAGCCCAAGAGGAGCGAAAGGAAATAGCAAAAGACCAAGAAGTGGTGGCCGCCCAAGAAAAGGCCGCGGCCGCGGCTCCCAGCGTTTACGGACTTAAGCTTGCCGACGCCAAGGCCCTCAACTCTCAAATTGTTCAGGTCAACACCGATGACGGAGTTATCCTTAAGCAAAGCGCGGTGAAGGTAATCAAGGGCCGCGCCATGTATCCCTCCTCTGACGGCTTTATCGCTGTGGCAGGAGAAAATTCAGGAAAAGGCGCCGTAAAGCTTGTCATCATCGACCAAGACTCTCTTGAAATCATAAAGGAATCGGAAGAAACCCTTTCCGACAATTCTGTGTTGTTGGAAGACGGCGGAAACTACTTTGTAGTAATCAAGGACACTCTTGGATATGTGGTTGGAAAGTATGGTTCGGACTTAAAGCTTTTGGTAAAGAGTCCAGTTCCAATCAACCCCTCTTCGCCGATTGTAAAGACTTCGGCCGGTTACATGGTCACGGACTTGACAGGAAACCCCTTGGTCTTGAATTCAAGCGATTTGTCGCTGACATTCAAGAAAGCGGCGGGCGCCGTAAAGAATCTGACCAACACTGGAAAGTAAAACTATAAAAAAAAAGGCGCCGCCTTTGAAGCGCGCCCCTAAAGTTGGACAAATAGAGTTCAATTTTAGGAGGCGCCTTTTTTTGCGCTTCATTCGTCTTCGCCCGCGGCGTTTTCAAATTTAGTGTATGACGGAAGGTAGGTCAACTTAACGTCGCCCGTGGCGCCGTTTCTTTGCTTGGCCACAATAAGCTTGGCCTCTTGCGCCGGCTCTTCTGACTTTAGGCGCTCTCGGTGCAAGAACATTACCACGTCCGCGTCCTGTTCTATTGAGCCGGAGCCTCTAAGCTGCGCCAAGTTGGGTTCATTTCCTTCGGCGTCCCGGGCAACTTGGCACAAGGCCACGATGGGAATCCCCAACTCGCGGGCCAAGGCCTTGAGGGATTTTGAAACTTCGCTTTGGGCTTCGTAAACCTTGGCGTTTGGGTTTTCGGTGCCTATCAAGCCCATGTAGTCTATGAAAATGATTTTTACGCCTCTCTCCACCACGAGGCGGCGGGCCAAGGCTCTCAAGTCCAAAAGTTGCATGTTGGGCTGGTCAACAATGTAAAGCGGCGCCTTGTAAATGCGGCCCGCCGCGTCCTGCAATTTTTGAAAGTCGCTTACTGTAAGCATTCCTGACCTAAGCTTGCCTCCCCCAACGCGGGCTTCTTGGCTTAAAAGGCGCTGTCCAATCATTTGGTATGACATTTCCAAAGAAAAAAAGCCGCAGGGAATCTTTTTTTCAACGGTTATGTATTGCATCATTGAAAGCGCCATGGCGGTTTTTCCGATTGAAGGACGGGCGCCCAAGATTATCAATTCTTCGTTTTGAAAGCCGCTGGTCATTATGTCCAGCTTTCCTATGCCGCAGGGAATTCCGGTGTAGGCTTCCTTGCGGTTGTATCGCTCCTCAATCAAATTGAGGGTTTCGCCTATAAGGCTTTTCGCTTCGTGAACTTGGACCGTTTCGTTCCGCTCGCTTAAAGAAAAAATTTTCTTTTCCGCTTCTTCCAAGATGTGGCGGCTTTCCCGGCTTTTGTCAAAGCTTGTGGCCTTGATTTCTTCCGACATTTTTATCAAGTCCCGCCTGATGGCCATGTCCAAAACTATTTGCGCGTAGTATTCTATGTTGGCGCTGGTGGGAACTGTGTCGGTAAGGGCCGCGATGTAAGCCGCCCCGCCCGCCTCCTGCAGCTTGTTGTTTTTTGTCAGCTCGTTGATGAGGGTTAAAACGTCGCCGTGAATGTTTTGGCTAAAAAGAGAAATCATCGCCTCGTAGATGATTTTGTTTTGGTAAGAAAAAAAGCGGTCGCTTTGCAAGACCGAGACTATGTTGTTGACCGCCCCCCAATCCAAAAGCATGGCGCCTAGAACGGCTTGCTCAGCCTCAAGGTTTTGCGGCGGAGCCTTGTCCTTTAGTCCTTGGTATTCCACTATTTATCCCCCGTTTATCTACTGTTTTTCAACAAATTATCAACAATAGTTCCCGCGCCTTTAAAGACGACAAAAGCGATGGACTTGCAGGCAAATCCATCGCTTTTTGCAACTCAAAACAAGCGCCGCCAATTCAAGCGGCGGACATTTTAGTTGGCGGATTCTTCGGCCTTTTCCTGGGCGCCTTCGGCGCTTTCGGGGGCCTTTTCCTCAGCCTTTTTTTCGGCGCGGGGCTTTCTCTCCGGCTCTTTTTTGCTTTCGTCAACTTGTCCCTTTACTTCAACATGAACTTCGGCGACGGCGTTTTCGTAAAGCTTTACATTGACCTTGTAAGCGCCAGTCTGCTTGATCGCGTTGCCAGGAATCTCGATTCTCTTGCGCTCAAATTCAAATCCTTCTTTGGCAAGCAAGTCGATGATTGTCTGGGCGCTGACGGCTCCGTAGAGCTTTCCGCCGGCGCTGGCTGGAACCGTGACAGAAAGGGCCAAGGCTTCAAGCTTTTCTTTGTCGCTCTTGGCGGCCTCCCTCTTTTGGACCTTGCGCGCTTCGATTTCTGCCTTGCGGCCTTCAAAAATCGCCACAACTTCCGGAGTGTACGGAAGGGCCAAGTTGCGGGGGAACAAATAGTTGCGGGCGTATCCGTTGGCGACAATCTTTACGTCGCCCTCTTCGCCCAAGTGGTTAACGTCTTTATTAAGAATTACTTTCATTTTCTTTCGCTCCTAGTCCAAAAATTAGTCCGCCACGAACGGAAGCAAGCAAATGTTGCGGGCGCGCTTGATGGCGCTGGCAAGCTCTCTTTGGTGCTTGGCGCAAGTGCCTGTGATGCGGCGGGGAAGAATCTTTCCTCGTTCTGTGGTGTAGCGGCGCAAACCGTCGGCGTCCTTGTAGTCAATCTTTGTTTTGTTAGAGCAAAAGCGGCACACTTTTTTGTGGAAAGCGAACTTGCCCTTGGCTCCTCGTCCGCGTCCCTCTCCGTCGCGTCCGGCTTCGGCGAGGTTCTTTTCGTTTACGATAGACGCGTCGGCGTCTTTATTTTCAACAGTTTCTACTGTCTGGTCTGACATAATTTACTCCTATAAAATTAGAATGGAATGTCTTCTGGAAAACCGCCGTCATCCGCAGGGTAAGGCGCGTCGTTGGACGAATAGTTTTGGGCGGGCTGTTGAGGCCTTGGCTGGAATCTGGGCGAGCCACCTGAATCGGAGCCGCCAGAGGCTCCCTCGCCTTTTCCGCCTAAAAGCTGAACGTTGTTGGCCACAATGTTCACTTTGCTGTTAGTCTTTCCGTCCTTTTCCCAACGGTCTTGCCTAAGGTAGCCGTCGATGGCTATCTGCTTTCCCTTTAAAAGATAGGGCTTGAGGTTCTCCGCTGTTTTTCCCCAAATTGTAATGTCGAAGTAGCTCACTTCGTCGCTCCAAGAGCCGTCCGCACCCTTGCGGCTTCTGTTTACGGCAATGCTTACGTTTGCGCGGGCAGTTCCGTTGGGCAAATAGGCGAACGAGCGTTCGTCAGTTCCCAAGTCGCGGGTAAGTCGTCCAATTAGCGCCACATGATTCAAGTCTGTCATACAAGAGCTCCTGGAGATTTAGAAATTTACTCTTCGATAAGAACGAACATGTATTTGAGCATGTCGTTGTTCAATTTAAACTGGGCTGAAATCTCAGCGATTTTGCCTGGATTTGCGTTGACATTCATCAAAACAAAGCGGCCTTTCTTTTGCTTTTTGATTTCGTAGGTCAAGTCGCGGTCGCCAAAGGGCTCTTCCTTTTCGATTTCCGCTCCAAACTGAGAAAGAACTTGGCGAACAGACTCCAAGCCTTTCTTGGACCGATCTTCGTCTAACGGAAAGATGGTCATAAGTTCATACTTTCTCATAAAAACTCCTTATGGTCTTTATAGGCGCGTCTGCGCCCGGAAACTGCCCACGGCAGCTTCAAGGTGGTGTTTCAGCAGTCTATCAAAAAAAAGCCGCCTTTGTCAAGTCTTGACAAAAGAAAATTTGCCGATATATAATATGTAGAAATATGAAAAATAGATTTTCCGCAATTTTTTTGATTTTAACCGCCATTTTTTCCGCTTCGATTTTTTCCGAGACAAAGGCCCAAAAGTTGGAAGCTTTGGTAAAAAGCGAAAGCGTGAAAAAAATCAAAAGCATGATAATTAAAAACCAAAGCTTGGCCAGAGCGTCCTACGGAGACGACAAGGACTCGCTCTTGATTGTGGCCCTAAAAAGCGACCGCGACTACGATGTTATAAAACTGTTGCTTGACGCAGGGGCAAGCCCCAAGGCTCAAAACGCCAACGGCGACACAGCGGTAAGCGTCGCGGCCAAACTTGGCGCCGATCCCAAAATTTTGGACAAGTTGATTTCATACGACACTGTCCTTCCCTTTCAGCGAAAAAGCCGAATTCTAAAAAAGAACTCCGAAGGAATGAGCGCCTATGACTATGCCAGCAAGACCGGCGGCGGCCAAATGGAAGTGATAAACCGATACTTGGGCTTGGTGGACAAGTCTGACGTTGTGAAAATCGAAGAGCCTGAAGAAAAGGCCGAGATTGCAGAAAGTCCTGTTCAAGAAGAGCCGGAAAAAGCCGAAGAGCCTTTGCGGGAGGAAGCCGCCGTCCTTGATGAAACGGTCGCCGAAGAAGCGGTCGCGGCCGCTCCGACGGTGGCCGCGATAACGGTTCCTGAAAACGGAGCCGCCTTGCAAGAGGCCGCCAAAAAAGCCGCTGAAAGGGCCCAAAAGCCCAGCCGCCGCGTCTACCTTTTTGACGGAATTGAAGCCTTTGACACATACGCCGCCGTTCAAGAGCAAAAGCCCAGTTTGATAAAAGATCCTGACAAGGCCGGAAAAAACGGCAGAACCCTTTTGCACAAGGCGGCCAGCGAGGACGACGCGGCGGCGATAGCTCTTTTGCGGGATTCTGGAGCGAACTTCAATTTGGCCGACAATGAAGGCTACACGCCTTTGATGTATGCCGCCCGTTTTGCAAAAAAGCCTGAGACTGTGGCTTTGATTTTCAGCGCCGGCGCGGACGCAAAGGCCAAGAATCGTTTTGGCTTGACCGCCATAGAAATCGCCGCCGCCGACAGCAAAAGCCCTGAAATAGTCGGGGCTATTTTGGCAAAAAGCCAAAAGGCAGACGCAAAAAAAGCCTTTGTGGCGGCCGTCGGCCTGGGAAGGCCAAATCCTATATTGCAGAAATTTTTTGACGGCGGCATGAGCGCCAACACGGTCTACAAGGGAAAGAGCGTCTTGATGTATGCCGCCGAAAGCAACAGCCACACGGACTGCATACAATTTCTTTTGGAAAAAGGCGCCGACAAGTCGATGCTTTCAAGCGATTGGAAGGACGCTTATTGGTTCGCGTCGCAAAATCCAAGCCTGCCAAAAAACGACGTTTATTGGTCTCTTAACAATCCGGAGAAAAACTGATGCGGATAACTGGCGGCCAACTAAAGGGAAGAGTCATAAAATGCCCAGACGGAATAATCCGTCCGGCCATGGACAAAATGCGGGAAAGCGTCTTTGCAATTTTAGGCGACTTGAGCGGAAAAAGCTGGCTTGACCTTTTTAGCGGTTCGGGAACAATCGCCATAGAAGCGGTTTCCCGAGGCGCTGAAAGAGTGGAACTTTGCGAAAAGGACAGGCTTAAAATCAAAACTGTTTTGGACAACGTTTCCATAACAGAAAAAGAAATGGGCGTGAAAATCAAATGTCATTTTATGGCGGTGGAACTTTTTGTAAAAAGATGCAAGAACAAGTATGACTACATTTTTTTTGATCCGCCCTTCCCTTACAAATTTCACCAAGAGCTTATCGCGGAAGCCGCAAAGCGGGACTTGCTTTTGCCCGGCGGCCTTATAATGGTTCACAGGCCGGAAGAGCATTTTATGCCCGACGAAATAGAAAATCTTAAGCGATGCGACAAGCGGGTTTACGGCCGCAGCATAGTTGACTTTTACAAAGCGGAAAACTTTTAGCTTTTGTAAAAAAGGGAGCGGATTTCCTTGGCGTAGATTTTTTCTATCTTGTGCCGCATGACTATTTGCTTTCCGTTGATTTCTTTTCCAATCTTAAAGCTTTCGCTTAAAAGAACAAAGCGCGCCACCCGCTCGCAAGTTCTAAAGCCGTTCTTGTCGTCAACAAGATTGTCTATCTCTCCGCGAATCAAATTGTATATTTCGCTGGCCGTCAAAAGGCTTTCATAGCTGTCGTAGTAAATGCGGTTTTCGGCCGCGTAAGAAAGAATCGCGTCCTTGTATGGAACGATGAGAGCCGCGATGTATTTTTTGTCCTGCCCCACCACAACCGCGGACTCGATGAACCTTGAGCGGCAAATGGCGCTTTCAACGACTTGCGGCTCTATGTTCTCTCCGCCAAGCAGAACGATTGTGTCCTTGGCGCGGCCTGTAATGGTCACTTCGTTGCGGGAAGAAAGAATGGCAAAGTCGCCGGTGTTTATCCAGCCGTCCTTGTCAATGGCCTTTTGGGTAAGGTCGGGCCTGCGGTAGTAGCCCTTCATGACTTGGCGGCCTCGGGCAAAAAGAATTCCTTTTTTGCCGGGCTTGAGGGGCGTTCCGCTTAAAGGAACTCCGTCTTTTTGCGCCACAACTTTGACTTCCGCGCTGGGAAAAACTTTTCCGATGCAGCCGCTTCTTGGATGGCGGGGATTTCCCAAGGCCAAGAAGGGCGCGGTTTCTGTCATGCCGTAGCAGTCCAAAAGGGGAACCCGTATTGAATAAAAGAAAGAGCCTGTGTCCCGCTGCAAGGAGCCGCCGCCGGAAATGACGCCCACTATCCGCTTTCCCAAAATCTTTTTAAAGCGCTTGAAGCAAATCAAAAAACACAAAAGTTGCGGCGGCGACAAAAGTATAAGGGGAACAAAGCCCTTTATGTGGTCAAGGAAGCGCGCCCTTTTTGAATAGCGGACAACTTGGCCCATAAAGCGCTGGTAGGCCCAACCCCAAGAAAGGCCCACGGCCATTGAAAAGTTGAAGAGCGCCTGGGGGAAGCCTCCCCTCTTTTTTATGGAACGGTAGCAGCTTTGAACAAAAGCGTCCCAAAGTCGGGGCACGCCCACAATCCATTGGGGATTCACTTCCTGTATGTCTTGGGTCATTATGCTGATGGCCGGCTTTGAGTAGGCCACGCCGCTTTTCAGCGCCATAATGCAATACATGTAGGCCCGTTCCATTATGTGCCATATTGGAAGAACGGAAAGCCACAAGTCGCCTTCCCGGGCGGTGACCAAAACGTCTTTTATTACCTCGCACTGGGCGATGATGTTGTCATGGGTGAGCATTACGCCTTTGGGCGTTCCTGTGGTTCCCGAAGTGAAAATGACTGTGGCCACATCCGAGCCTTGGGTCTTTTCCATTTCCTCTTCCACTTGCGCCCGCTTTTGGTCGTCGGCCCTTTTTGCCATGTCCTCAAGGTCTATGAATTTATGGACGCGAAGGCCGGCCATGGCCGCCCGCTCCATGGTAAGCTCTCCGGGAGTGTCGAACAAAATCGCGTCCTTGAGGTCTGGAACTTCCTCGATTTTTTCCAAAACCTTGTTAAGCTGGCGCTCGTTTTCAAAAAAGCAAAGGCGGCAGTTTGTGAAGCTCAAAATAAAGCGGATTTCTGTTCCCATGGAATCGCAGCCCCGGGGAACGTCCGCCGCGCCCAAGGACAAAAGCGCCATGTCGGTCAAAAGCCATTCCCGCCGGTTGTCGCTTATGAGGCCAACCAAGTCGCCCCGCCCCACGCCCAGTTCCCGCAAGACGGAAGCCAAGTTTAACACGCGGCGGTAGACCAGCTGGTATCCGTGGAATTCAAATTTGCCAAGTTCGTTTTTAAAGGCTTGAAGGGTTGTGGAAGGGCATTCGGCGGCGCGCTTTTTTAAAAGCAGGGGCAAGTTTTGGGGAAGCTCTTCCTTGTGAGAAAGATGAAGAATCTCTTTTACCTTTGTCATTTTGCCCATTAAAGCGCGTCCTCTCCCGTATTGTGAACTTTAATTATACAAAAAGAAAGGCATATAATCAAGCGCGCTTTTTTCTCCCGAGCCGAAGGCGCAAACGTCAATAATTTCCGCTTGGCAAAAGCGCGCGTCGCTTGCCTTTCGCAAGCCTTTAAGTGAATTTTTTTATATTCGTCAAACTATTATCATAACTAGTATTCAACAAAGCGCGCTATAATCCAAGCCATGTATAAGACGCAATTGCAAGAGAACATGGCGGCCTTGACCGCCGCGCTTTTTGAATTGTATGGAAGCCGCTGGGACTTTTACCTTATTCTTGAGCGGCTGGAAAAAATACTGGCGTCCGCGGACAAGGAGCGCTCCCCCGCCCTAAAAAAGCTGGACCAAAGTTGTTTGGCGGCCCAAGAAAAAAACGGCCAGCCTTGGTTCCTTTCAAATAAGACCGTGGGAACAATGCTTTATGTGGACTTGTTCGCCGACAACCTAAAAAATCTTGCGTCAAAGATAAAATATTTTAAGGAAATGGGAATCAACTACGTCCACCTTATGCCGCTTTTTAAAACCCTAAAGGGCGACAACGACGGCGGCTACGCGGTTTCTTCCTACCGGGAAGTTCAAAAAAGGCTTGGAAGCATGGGCGACCTAAAGGCGCTTGCCGCCGCCTTCCGCAAAGAAGGAATCCACACCGTCATCGACTTTGTGTTCAACCACACAAGCCTTGAGCACGAATGGGCAAAAAAAGCCTGCAAGGGCGACCCAAAATACCGGGACTTTTACTACATTTACAAGGACAAAAAAGACGCCGACGAATGGAACAAAACTTTGCGGGAAATTTTTCCCAGCGTCAGACGGGGAAGCTTCACTTACTTTAAAGAGGCCGGCGGCTGGGTTTGGACAACATTCAATTCCTTTCAGTGGGACCTAAATTATTCCAACCCGGAAGTTTTTTTGGCCATGGTTCAAGAAATGCTTTTTTTGGCCAACGCAGGAATCGAAGTCTTGCGCCTTGACGCCTTGGCCTTTGTGTGGAAAGAAAAAGGCACGGTTTGCGAAAGCCTTCCCAAAGCCTACACTCTTATAAAAGCCTTCAGCCTTGCCGCAAAAATCGCCGCGCCCAGCCTTGCGTTTAAAAGCGAGGCCATTGTCCACCCGGATCAAGTTATAAAATACATAGGCCGGGACATGTGCCAGCTTAGCTACAACCCCTTGCAGATGGCGCTTTTTTGGTCAAGCCTTGCAAGCCGGGACGCGCGGCTTTTGACCTTGAGCCTAAGAAAGCGCTGGGCAATCCCCCAGTCTTGCGCTTGGGTCAACTACATTCGCTGCCATGACGACATAGGCTGGACTTTTAGCGACGAGGACGCTTGGTCTTTGGGAATCAACCCCTACGAGCACAGAAAATTTTTAAACCGCTTTTACACCGGCCGCTTTGAGGGAACTTTCGCGCGGGGCGAAGCCTTTCAGGAAAACCCGGCCACAGGCGACTGCCGCGTTTGCGGAAGCATGGCGAGCCTTGCGGGTTTGGAAGAGGCGTTGGAAAAAAACGACAGTCTTTTAAAGAAAATGGCCGCGGCCAGAATCAGAATGATTTACGGCCTTTTGTTCGCGCTGCCGGGCGTTCCCCTTTTATACGCCGGGGACGAAGAGGCCATGCTCAACGACTATTCCTACAAAAACGACCCCAGCAAGGCTGCCGACAGCCGCTGGGTTCACAGGATAAAAAAGGATTGGTCCAAGGCCCTTTTGCCGGAACAAAAGGCCGTCCGCCAAGAAATAAAGGCCATGATAAAGGCGCGCTCAAAAGAAAGCCTTTTTGCCGGAAGCGAAATTTACTTTTACGAGCAGCAACAGCCGGAAACCTTTGCCTTTTGCCGAAGCCAAAAAATCCACATTGCGGCAAATTTCAGCGAGCGGCATTTGCGCTTTAAGATTTGGGCAAAATCAAGCCGCCTTGTTGACTTGCTTACAGGAAAAGAGTTTGACGCGAAAGACCCCCTTGTTTTGGAGCCTTACGCGCTTTTGTGGCTAAAAGAGGAATGACAATGGCCTGCGTCTTTTAGGCTTTTTCCTTTTTGCAAAAAAAATTTTTGATTTTTCTCCAAAAAAGCAAAAAAAAAGCTCAATCGTTTGTATCTTATATATGTAAAAATTATATGGAGGAGCGATATGAGCGAAAGAAAAAGCGAGCGTCCGTCGCCGACGGCCATTTTAAATCCTCGCTTGGACGTGAATTTTAAGGCGATTTTCACGCAAGAAACGGAGGAGTCAAAAATCGCCTTAATGTCTTTTTTGTCCAGCGTTCTTGGCCGGGCGGTCAAGGATCTTAAACTAACGGCCAACGAGCCCGCCGCAAGCGCTCCAAGCCAAAGGCAGATGTATTTTGATGTCGCGGCGACATTTGACGACGGCGAAAAGGCTGACATAGAAATTCAAGGCCGCGACCGCGCGTACGACTACGCAGGCAGAAGCGAAATTCAAGCCGCCCGCCTTTTGACCAATAATTCAAAGAAAGGCGATGAATGGAACGCTCGGAACGTTTATCAAATTTCCGCGTTGAATTTCCATTACAAAAGAAGTGACAAAAGCGAAATGTCGTGGTATACTATGCGAGACGCAAGGGGAAATTCCTTGGCAGGACGAATGAACGTCATCTATGTGGATCTGCTAACAATAAAGAAGCTTGTCGGAACCCCAGTGGAAAGTCTTACTCCGCTTCAAAAATGGGGGTTGTATCTTTCTTATGCGGACGACGAAAGCAGGGCGGACTATGTTCAGCGGCTTGCTGAAAGCGAAAGAGGCATTATGGAAGCAAAGGCAATAATCGGAAGGATGAGCGAAGAGGAATCCAATTGGTTCCGGCAAAATTCAATCGACACCTTTTGGCGCGACTACAACAGCGAAATGTCGGCCATGAAAAAGCGCGGCCTTGAGCGCGGTTTGCAAGAGGGCATAAAGCAAGGACTGCAAGAAGGACACAAGCAAGGACTGCAGGAAGGACACAAGCAAGGACTGCAAGAAGGACACAAGCAAGGACTGCAGGAAGGAATAAAACAAGGCCGCGCGGAGGGAGCGCGACAAAAGGCCGTGGACGCGGCAAAAAAACTTTTGGCCGACGGAAAATACGGCGCGGAAGAAATTGCCGCGCTCCTGCAGATTCCAGAGACGGCATTTGCGGAAGCCTAACTGCGGCCGCGTCCAACAGGACGCGGCCATAGTTTAAGCGGCCAAAGCGTTAAGGTTAGAACTGGTTAACATAAACATTGAAACTTCCAATTTCATTGCCATTAATCTTGGCTGTTATTTCCTTTTGCTCGCCTGATTGCCAACTTGACACCGCGCTTTCCTTAAATCGGACGACAACGGCGCCCGCGCTTTTTGAAAGAATTTGAACGTCGGCAATGTCTTCTTCGCCCACTTCAAAAGTCAGCGACTCATCCGTTATCGAATCCAAGTCAGACCTTTGAAGCGCCGAGTTTTTTAGGGTGACGTTAAACTCGCTAGATTGAACTATATCGCTTGGAGCGCTCACCGTCCAAGGAACGCAAGTCGCGCTAAAAGCCTGCGAAACGCTCGCGTCTCCAGATTCCGGATTTTTTACGGCGCTGTATTTGTCAATGTCCGCACTCACAGTTTTTTTGGCCACAAAAGTTTGTATTCCGGCGGAGACTCCGAACCATTCTCCCATGTTGTTGTTGTAGCTCACTACTGAATTAGGAGCGTCTGGGCTTTCTATGGTTGAAAAATCAATCTCGTAGCTCCAATCGTCTTGGACCTGGTTTTGAAGGACCGCGTATTTTGAAAAGCCGTAGATGTCGTAGACCGTGATTCCGTCTTCGCTCACGTTTGTTTTAAATACGGAATGCATGGGGGCGCTTGAAGGATAAGTCCAAGCCGCGTCCCTTGTGACAGAAAGGCCTAGCGGAACGTAAATGTCGTTCGCTTTTAAAGCGGGCGTGTCAGGCTCGCGGTAAATTTCACGGGTCATGCACCATGTGCGGCCCTGATAGCTTGCTATGATTGGAATTTTTCCGCAAAGGGGGCTTAGCTTTTTCAAGGCCACGGACACGTCTTGGCCGTTTGTGTCGCCTTCGGCATAAAACTTAAAGGTCACTCCGGCGTAGGCGAACACGTCCGAAATGTTGTCGTCAACAAAGACAGTACTGTTAAGCTGGCCTTCAGTTTCCAAATACTCGCTGCAATAGGCCAACTCTCCGCCAATGGCGCCGCCGTCTGAAGGAACGGACGCGGAAAAACTATTTTTCCAATATTCGCGGCCGCTTGAGCTATACAAGGTCACGTCCACGGCGTAGGCGTGGCCCGGCTCCAAAAAGTCAGGCAAGGGAACGTTGATTTTTGAATTGTCGTTTTGCGGCTGCTCGATGTCATTATTATTACTAAGATCCATTTCGTAAAAGGCCTGGACGCTCCTAGCCATGCGGCTGTCAGAAAAAGCGACAAGCGCGCAACTCGCGTCGCTTCTGTCGGCGGCTCCGACCGCGGGAGAGCCCAATTCAAGGCTCAAATACGGCTCGCTCACGCTTTTTATGGACAGGGCCGCGTCGGAGGTTTGCCCGGAGACGACGTCAATGCCGCTTTTAAATCCATAAAAGAGGACTCCTCCGCTTGAATCCCGTCCCATGACGGCAACTTCCCAAGTTCCCGCCTCCAAGTCGTCTATGGTCACCAAGGAGCCGGGAGAGACAGTCTGCCTGACTTCTTTTTTTAGGCTAAAATTTCTTGCCACGACGACAAAGTCGCTTATGTCTCCGTTTCCAACAAGAGCTCCGCTTGAGTAGACAGACCTTGAAAGGCTTGGACTTTTTGCGCTCATTGAACTCATCTCTCCGCTGTCAGGAAGGACAAAAGAAATGCTTCCTCCGTCAGAAAACTGGCCCTGCGCGCAAGAAAAAAACGCGAGGCTTGCAAAGGCCAAAAGCGCGGCGCAAATTTTGCATAAATTTTTTTTCATTTTTTTCTCTCCAGTTTTTTAGTCAAGTTCAAGGCTTATCGCTACGGCTATGGCGCCCGTTCCTCCGCCAAGTCCTCCGGCGGGTCCGCTGGGAAGGGGCGCGGCTCCGTCAAGGGCGCCCACGGCCTCGTCCTGGGCCATTGAGACTGAAGCCGCTCCCAAGTCGGCCGCCTTTGCGGCGGCTTTTGACTGCGCGGAAGTTTTTCCCGCGGAGGCGTTTACGCTTGTTTCTTGTCCCGCCGCCACAAGGCTTTGGCTCTGTTGGTTTTGGGACGGCCAAACCGCCGTTTGGCTTTCTATGGCCGTAACAGTGTCGCCGTTGTATCCGCAAGCCTCGCTGAAAATTGTTCCGCGAACGCTAGCGGTTGCGGCCGGACCTTTTATTGTAAAGCCCACTCGGCGGTCTTCGATTTTTTTAACGTTTGAAGTGACGCTGCCTGTTTTCATTGAAAGGACGGCGTTGTCCCTTTCCGAGCCTTCGGAAAGCTCGTCAAGGCTTATTCTGGTCATAGGGCCAAGGTCAATTTGCGAGCCCTTTAGTTTTAGTTTAAGGGAGCTTTTGAAGGCTGTTTGAATTATGGAGCCTTGAGCAATCTTTGAGCCTACGGAAAGAGCCGTCCAAGAACTTCCGTTGGAAGAAGCCATGGCTTTTCCGTCAAGCGCCAAAACTTCCGCGTCGTAGGCGTAAATGCAAAACGCAAAAAGCGTCAAGAAAGAAAACGCAAAAATCTTTTTCATAAAAATCCTCCTAAAAAGTTATCAAGGCGTTTATTGAAAACTGAACTTTGTTTGATTCGCTTTTGTCCTTGTCAAGGTATTGAACGTAGCTCGCTCCAATCTTCGCGTCGCTGAAAACTTGCCAGTCAACGCTGGCGCTCCATTCAACTCCCCTGTATCCTGTTGAATCCCCGGCGTCAAAAACAAGGCCCGCTCCCGCCTTGGCCAAGAGAACGCTTATGGGCTTGATTGAGGCGGTGGCCTCGACCTTTACAAGTCCGCTGTATTGGGGGTCTGCCAGCGAAGCGAAAGCGTCGCATTTTGTAAAGCCCCTAAAATCCTTTGAGGCGTAAACGGCTCCAAGTCCAAAAGCCAAGGACTTAAAGGGCAAGTAATAGTTAAGACAAGCCCTGGACAAATTTGAAATGTCCGCGGCCGCTCCGTCGTAGCTGGCAAAGGACATTGTGGCGGAGGCGCTGTAGTAAAGGCTTTGCCATACCGGGCCGGTCATAAAAAGCGTGGCGTAAATCCTGTTGTAAGAAACGCCTTCAAGCTTAAAGGTTCCCAAGGCTTGCAGCGCCAGGGTGTGTTTTGAAAAGAGGCTTGGAAAGGACACAGAAAGCGCGGCCGCGGCGTATTTTTGCGCCAGACAGTAAACGGACTCCGAGTCCACCTTAAAGGTGTCTTTTGGATGGTCCAGCATTTTTACGATGTTGGCGTTCAAGAGGCCGGTGTATGAGGCGTAGGCTTGAACCGCGGCGCGGGAAAATTCGCAGGAAAGAAAAAGGCCGTCTGAGCCCTGTCTCATTATCAGGCCGGTGTAGTCCGAAAAAACAAAGCGGCCGGCGCTTAGGGAAATCTTTTTTTGCGAAAAATCCCAAGAGCCTTGAAACTTTAAAAGGCTTAGGTCAAGGCGGTTGTAGTTTTTTTTCGCGGCGGCGTCGTATTCAAACTCGTAAAGGCCTTCCGCCGCAAGATAAAGCTTTCCGTCCTTGTCAAAGGGAGTTTTTATCCACAAAGAAAGGTCGTCAACTTGGTCCAGCTTAAGGCTTGAAAAATCTTTTCCCTTTATGCGGGTGTAGTTTGCCAAGGCGCCGCCCCATTCAAAGGCAAAGGCTCCCGCCGAAAGGGCCGCCAGGACTATGGCAAACAACAAGGATTTTGTTTTCATTGGGCGGCCTCCGTTCTTTGAGCCAGGGAGTTTAAAAGGTTGAGCGCGTTTTGCCCCTGAACGCTCATGTCCGGGTCGGCCGCCTTGTCCAAAAGTCCCATGGCCTTAAATTCTTTAAAGGCGTATCTTGGCGACTTTGTCATTCTGTAAAAAAGGCCGCCCTTTACATTAAGCGCTTTGGCGTATAAAAAGCAAAGTTCTTTAAGCTTTATTTGGCTTTTGCCTTTGGAAGAGTCAATCCAATTTTTTTCCGCGGCGGCGGCAAGACAGTCCTCCATAGAGGCGCTTTCTTGGCAAAGGCCGGAATAGACTGCGGCCAAGTAGGCGGCCTGTTCGCCGGTCGCTTCGGGGCTGTCGATTATTTCTGTAATTTTCTCGGCGCTTTGCGCGTTGGCGTTAAAAGCCAAAAAAACAAAAAGCGCCAAAGCAAAAAATTTTCTCATTTATTGTCTTCCACTCCAATTTTAAATATTATTTGAAATTGTCGCATATCTTAAACTATATGTCAAGAAAAAAGTCGTCTTTTATTTGAAAGGTTTTTTGTCCCTCCAAAAGGGGCAAGGTCAGCCTAAAGGCGCAAAGGCAAAGGCGCTTAAGGCCTAAATCCCTTTTGGCGGCCTTGTTCAGGACAAAGTTCCCATATTTGTCGTCGCCTATTATAGGAAGGCCGCTTTGGGCCAAGTGTATGCGGATTTGGTGGGTTCGCCCGGTGGCCAAGGTCAATTTTAAAAGGCTTATGGGAAAAAGTCCAAAGTCGTTTTCAAGTCCAAAATCCTTGGGAAGAAGGCTTTTTTCAAGCTCAAAATAGGTCAGGGCGTCTTTCATCAGCCCTTTTTCGCGGATCGGAAGGCTTATTTTTCCCTTTGGGCTTTTGGGCTGGCCAAAGCAAAGAGCCATGTATTCTTTTTTTACTGTTTTTTCCGCGATAAGGCGGGACCACTTGTTGGCAGCTTGAGGGCTTTTGGCGCAAAGCAAGAGGCCCGAAGTGTCCTTGTCTAGGCGGTGGCACAGGTAGACTTTTTGCCCGATTTGAGCGGCAAGGTCTGTGTCCACGGAATGGGAAACCCCGCTCCCCCCCTGGCTTGCCAAGCCTGAGCGCTTGTTGGCCAGAATTATTTCAGAGTCTTGATATTCAATTGGAATTAAAGAAACGCTACCCATTTTGTCGAAAATAATATATAATAAACGAATAATTTTCAAGGAAGGAATATGCGTTTTTTTAAAATTTTGACGGCAGCGTTTTTTTTGCTTATCGCTTCGTTCTCCGCTTTTTCGGAATTTTATTCCTCAAGCTATTACGGCTGGACATTGGACTTGCCCGAAGGCTTTAGGCTTTCCGACGCTTCGGACGACGGACTTTCGTTTTTTCTTGAGCATGAGTTTATGAAGGTCAGGGTCGCGGTAAAAATGTACGCGGTCGAACGCTACCAGCGGGGCGACTTGGCCATGGAAGAAGTTTTGAACAAGCTTGGGGCGGACGGCGAGATAGACGGATTTTTGTGGAACGGCCGGCACGCCTCCATCGCGCAATACAGTTTTCAGATTCCAGGAAACGACAAGGCTCAAGCCGGCTGGGGAATCTCGGTCACAACGGAACAAAAGCCAATCCATTTGGTGGTCTTGTGCTACGCGGACAAGGACGTGGCGGGGGACTGCCAGCAATTTGTTTTAAGCGCTTTGGATTCCATGTGCCTGGGCCAAAAAGACTTTAGGCTTCCCGGCCCGGTCACAAGCTACGCCTTTAATTCGGGAGACACGCAAAACGTAAAAATTCAAATCGGAAAAAAAGACGCTTACGCCCTTGTCCAAACGCAAGCCAAAGAGTCCGGCCGCTTTGTGATTGACAGGGAGTTTAGCGTCTTGACCCTTTACGCAAAGCAAAAGCAATGGAAGGAGGCGTGGCAGCGCTACTACCGCCTTGTCTTTAGAGAAGCCTATTCCCGCTTGGACGCCGCCGCCGCCGCCATTCATTCCGCGCTAATCACGGAGGCCAAAACAAAAAATCCGCAAAATCCAAATGTGGAAATTTGCAAAAGTCTTTTGGCTTGGGTTCAAGACTTTGACTACCAAAGGAAGCAGGACACAAGCGACCTTAACGACTTGACCAGCGTTTTGCAAAACCAAGGCTCGGATTGCGACAGCCGCGCGCTTTTGCTTTGCGTTTTGATGGAGCATTTTGGAGTCAAGACGGAATTGTTTGTTTCGGGAATTTATTCCCACGCGCTTTTTGGAGTGGACTTGCCCTACCCCGGCGCCCGCATCGGCGTGGACGGAACAAATTATCTTTTGTGCGAAACCACGGCCCCCGTTGACATGGGCTTGGTGGCCCAAGAGCAGTCCGAAACGGCAAATTGGATTGCGGTGGACTTGCCCTGACAAAGCCTTGTTTTTTTTACGCAATCAAAAGCTTGTAGACTTCTTCCGCGTCGCCGGCGGACAAAAGCTTGTCCCTCAATTGGTTGTCCTTAAGCTTTGAGCTTAGGTGCGAAAGGGTCTGCAAGTAGTATGAGTGCTGGTTGTAGGCCGCGGCGATCATGAACAAAAGCCTGACGCTTTGGTCGTCAAGGGTCTGAAAGTCTTGTATCGGGTTTTTGCAAATGCCTACGGCCATTACCAAGTCCGTCACGCTTGAAAGGCGCGCGTGGGGAATGGCTATGCCGCGGCCGATTGCGGTGGACATAAGCTCTTCCCGCTTAAGGATTTCGGTTTCCAATTCCTTTGCGAACTTTACTTGCGGCGCCTTGCTCAAGGCGGCCGAAAGCTCAATCAAAGCGTCTCTTTTTGACGATTGGCTTATGAAGATGATTCTGTCCGGCGAAAGTATGTTCTTGATTTGAACTGTCATTTTTGGGGAGGAAAGGCGCGCTCCGGAAGAAAGACGCTCGTCAACCCATTTTTCTATCTCCGATTTTTTAAAGCGCCAAACGGTTCCGATTTTTCCGGCGGGAATCTCACCCTTTTGCGCCCAGTCGTAAACAGTCCGCTCCGAAACTCTCAGGTATTTTGCCACTTCCTCTATAGTTGATATCTCTTCGTCCATTTAGAAAATCCTTGAATATTTTGCAAACTTATGAAGAATATAGCGAACTTTGCGCCTTTTTGTCAAGGCTCTTTTTTTTGCGCGGGTTGACTTGACAAAAAATTGACTTTTCTATAAAATAACAAAACTTGATTCAGAAAATTATTTTGGAGGAATAGAATGGCCGGAGCAAGTAAAAACTCTCGTACTACTGTTGCCACGCAGAAGTTCATGTGCCCCGATTGCGGCGGCGAAATCATTATGAAAACAATGCTCGAGAACGGACGGCTCAAGAACGTTGCCGAATGCTCAAAGTGCAAGCGCGTGGAAAGACGTCCCAAAGACTTCAAATAAAAACAGAAAAGCCGCTCAAAAGAGCGGCCTTTTTTTTGCCGTCAGGCTTCGCCGCCTCTCCAAGCGTCAAGCTGGCTTTGCATGAGGGCGCGGGCGCTTTCCAAAACGGCCACTTGCTCTTCTTTTGTGACGGCGGGAGGAAAGACTTTCAACACTTTTGCCCTGTAGTTGATTTTATGCATGTTTTCCATGACATGGAGAATGTCGTTGATTTTGTAGCCGTCGTCAATGACGCAAACGGCCACAGGCAGTTTTGTCGCGTCGGCGATTCTTCTAAAGCCGGCGCTGAAAAATTTTCCCATCTCGCCGGTCTTGCTTCTTGTTCCCTCAGGAAAAATCACCGGGTTCCATTTGTTTTCCAGACAGCGCTTGGCAAACAAATCGATTCTTTGCATTACAAGGGACGTGCCTCCCCTCCGCGGAATAAAGCAGTGTCCGTGGGATTTTAGCATGGGGCCAACAAGGGGAATCCAATTTTTGCTTAGCGCGTCTTTGGCCACAAAGCGAACGTCCCTGTCGGGAAAAAAGTTCATGTAAAGGGGAATGTCCAAAAGGCTTTGGTGGTTGGACAAAACAATGAACTGTTGGGGAAGCCTGTCGAAATTTTCCGCGCTGAAAGAAAGGCGAAATTTTTTGTAAACTCGCAAAATTCTAAAAAGACGGCGGGAGCACACCCGAACAATGTAGTCCGAAATTTTATAGCATATTTTATGGCAAAAGGGATAGAACAAGGCCAACCCAATGGCTGGGGGCGTAAGCATTCCAAGCAGAGTAATGAGAATCAGAAAATTTCCAATCGCCCTAAACATTCTTAAAGTTTACAATATTTTTTGCCTTTGCGCAAGTAAAATCCTGTTGAAAAAAAACAGTATAATATGGTAGAATGCGCAATGCTCTTTGCGAAAAAATTTTTGCAAAAAAAAATCGAGCTTCTCCTTGCGGCCTTTTTTTTGTCCGGCGTTTTTTGTCCGGCGGCGCTTTTTTCTCAGGAAAACTCAGGAGCCGTTTTGTCCGACGCGGTTTTCAACGCGCTGAAAAGGGGCGGCTTTGCCCCTCAAAAAGAAAGCCTTTCGTCGGCCTTTTTTGCCGATTTTCCTTGCAATGTAAGCGTCGAGTTTAAGGCCGCCTCAGAGGCCGGCGGCTGGACATTTTTTTTATTGTCTCCCCAAGAAGATTTTTTTGAAAGCCAAAAATTTTTCATGGATTTGCTGGCTTATTTAAAAGCCGCCGACTTTCCCTATTCCGTAAAGGCAGTCTTTACAGCGGGCGACAGAAAAAAAATTGAAGGAAACGAAAGCATGGCCGGCACGGAGCTTTTTGCAAAAAGCGTTGAGGGATCTCAAAACGCCGCGGCCTTGCTTTTGTCTTTTTCGGCCAGACGAAAAAACCACATTTTGCCCGGCTCCAGCGGAAAGCTTTCGCCGTATTATTTGGTCCGACTTTTGAATGACAGCCTTGAAAAAAATTCCTGCCCAAATTCAATTTCAGGAGGAGTTTTTCTTTCGCTGTATAGGACAAAGCTTTTTAAGGAAGACCCTTCCCTCGCTTCCTTCTTGACAAGACAAATTCCCGCGCTGTCGCTAAAGCTGGTTTCAAGCCATGAGCAAAGGGAAGAGCAGCTTAATTCCGTAAAAGATTTTTTTGCCGAAATCGATTTGGACAAATGCGGCGTGTGGAGCCAGCACTACGCGACAATCACTTTTTTTTCAAAGCGCCTTTGGCTTGAAGAAAAGTCGATTATCTACAGCGTTATGACTTTCATGGCGCTGACTATGTTCATCTTGTCCGACTTTGCCTTTATATTCAGGCGAAGGACAAAACGCTTGGTGGTGATAAAAAGGCGGGCGCTCAAGTCAAACTATTTGATTTTGGCCACAGTTCTTGCCACGGCCTTGGCCTTTACGCTGGGAGAGGCAATCGCGCGTTTGATTCAAAATTTGGGATTAAGGAACGCCATGGTTTTGTTTCCAATAAAACTCGCGCCCGCCTTTTTGCTTGTGTCCAGCGTTTATCCTCTTGAGCTTAAAAGGCGCTCCCACTTGTCAACCTACCATTACGAATATGTTTTGTCCATAAGCGCCATTTTAAACATTTTTATTTTCAGCCTTTTTGACATTTCGTTTTTTTTCTTGTTCGCCCTTGAGTATTTGATTTTGGCCTTGTCCCGGGCATTTAAAAGCCGCCTTTCGCTTTTTATTTTCATCGCCCTTTTCATAACGCCCTTTTTGCCGGTAATGCTTGCAATCTTGGTTTACTCGGACATAAAAAAAATATACGGATTGATTTTTTGCGGATTCAGCAAGAACCTTTTGCTGGCCTTTATTTTGGTTCCCTTTAATTTGCTTTGGCTTAGAATTTTGGCAAGGCTGAACGTCAAGGCAAAGACTGACAAACAGAGGCTTTTTGGCTACGTTGTAACAAGCGTTTCTTGCTTTGCCGCTTTGGCGCTTTTTTCGGCCGCCGTCATTTTTGCGCTGACAAAAATTTTCTTTGCCACAGTGGAGCCGTCTCCAAGAATGGCCCGCGTCTACAATCAGCAGGGAACTCCCCTTGCGTCGGTTCAAGTTTATGACACGGAATATTACGGAGGAAAGGTTCGCAGAATAGAAATCGATTCGTCAAAGAACGCGGAACGGTATTCGATTTTTGTAAACGGAAAAAGCGGCAACCCTGTTTACTTTTCGGTTTACGACACAAGGTCAAACGGACGTTCCACGGAATTCCTTTTGCCGGACAATCCTCCCCGCAAGCTTAACGTGATTTACACGCCCGACATGCATTCCGAGCAGGACATAGTTGTAAGCGCCTATTATATGGACGGTCAAAGCGACGGCAGAAGCGCTTTTTGCGAGACCCATGTTTTTGAGGCGCGGGACGGGCAAATAAACAGACGGACGGCGGAAAATGAATTCTGAGTGGAAAAAATGTTTTTTTCACGTTGACTTGGACGCTTTTTTTGCCTCCGTAGAGCAGCTTGTCCATCCTGATTGGCGGGGAAAGCCTGTCATTGTGGGCGGCTTGCCGGGAGACCGCCGCGCCGTAGTTTCCACAGCCAGCTACGAAGCCAGAAAATACGGAGTGCGTTCGGCGATGCCTTTGGCGCGGGCGCGGGACTTGTGTCCCAACGGAATTTACACTCGCGGCAACTACAAGCTTTACGGAGAATATTCAAAAAAAATCATGGACATCTTTGGAGAATTTTCTCCCGACGTCCGCCAAATATCCATAGACGAAGCTTTTTTGGACATGACGGGAACCGAGCGCCTTTTTGGAGACCCCATTGAATGCGCGAAAAAACTTAAGGCGCGGGTTTTTGAACAAACGGGCCTTACAGTTTCTGTCGGAATCGCTTCCACAAATTACATCGCCAAAATTTCAAGCGGCTTAAAAAAGCCTGACGGACTTTTTGCGGTTCCTCCCGGAGACGAAGAGAAATTCATGCTGGAACTGCCGTTGGAAAAAGTTTGGGGCGTGGGCGGAAAAAGTTTGGAGCGCCTTCGTTCGGCTGGTTTCAACACAACGGCGGACATAAGGAATCATTCCCTTGAATTGCTAAAAAGCGTCTTTGGAGAGGCGACCGCCGTTTTTTTGTTCAACGTTGTCCGCGGAATCGAGCCGCCTGGTTTTTTGTCGGAAGCCAAAAGCCATTCAGCGGGAATTGAATGCACTTATGAATACGACTTGGTTGAATGGGATTCGATAGAGAGCGCGCTTTTGGACTTGTCCGAGCAGCTTATGTTCCGCCTTTTAAGGGACAACCTTACAGGAAAAACCGTCTCTGTAAAAATTAGGTACGATGACTTTACAACTGTAAGCGCGCAAAAAACAAGCGCCCAAAATGTCACAAGCGTCGAAGATTTGTTCAACCGAGCGCTTCAAATTTTCAGGGGCAAGTATCAAGCCGGCCGCGGCATAAGGCTTTTGGGCGTTACGATAAACAACGCTGTTGACGCGGATTCCGAAGCTCAAAAAGAGCTTTTTGATTTTGGCGAAAAAAAAAGAAAGGCCATAGAAAAAGCCATTTTAAAAATCGAGCAAAAAAATCCCGGCCTAAAAATTCACAAGGCAAGGCTTCTTTCTTTGGACGCAAAAAGAAGGCTTTTTGCCGCGGCATTTTTGTCCGCCGCGCTGTTTATTTTTGCAGGACAAAAACTTTTTGCGGACGACACAAAAACCATTGAGTCAAGCGGTTCGGGACCGATGGTCGTTGGCAAAGACTTGCCGCCCGAAACGCCGTCAAAGGGAACAAAGTTTTTGGATTGGAACATAAAGGACAAGTCCGTTGAATTTATCGCGCAAGGATATTGGGACGCAAAGTTGAAGCAAACCATGACCGCGACTTTTGGCTGGGGAAAAAACTTGTCCATTTCTTTTGGAACTCCTGTCTTTATTCAGCAAGTGGACATGTCCTTGTGGTTTGCCGTTGACAAACATTGGTATTTGGAAGCCGCCTTTGCCGACGAGTTCAACAAAAACACTTTTGCCGCCGGCTACATGAATGGACAGGGCTATTTAAAGGAATTAAGGGCCGCAAACCGCAAAGTTGTTTTTCCAAGCGGATATTCGGTGGACGACGTAAGCCGAGGAATCGGCGGAGGCGAAAACCAAGCGCCAGGCGTTTCAGCAAAGTTCGCCGATCCTGACGGAAAATGGTCTTTTGACGCGGCCTTGCGCTACGACATGTTGACTTCCCGAGACAAAACCTATTACGGAAAAAATTCCGTCAATGACTCAAACAGGGCAAAGTCTTCCTTTTTGACAGGACGAATGTTTGTCCTTCCTTCGTTTGAGGCGGCGGCGGCAATCCAAGACGTTTATGTTGAAAGCTACAACGGCTCTTACAAAGACGGGGCCGGAAGAAAATACAAAAAACTTTCGTCTTCCGATTATTTGGCCGTTCCGTCAAGAAAAAGCCTTGTATTGAGCGCCGCCGCCGGGGCCGCCAAAAAAAACAACGCGCTTCCGGCCGTCGCGGTTGCATTTAAAGATTCGGCTTCCCTTTCATCTTGTTTTTCCCAGCTTGGAAATTTTGGAAAGAACACTGTGGCCGATGTTGGAAGCGGCTTTTTGGGAAATGTGCAAAAGGCGTTTGGACTAAAGGACAGCGGCGAAGCGAATCAAGACTTAAGCCCAAACGTGGCAAGTTTTTCATACAGCGGAAAGTCGGGGCAGAATCCCATTCCCGATCCAAGCGGAGCGGCTCCCGCGTCAATAGACGACTGCGGCTTTTTTGGAACGCTTGACGGAAAAAGCGTTTTGTTTGTCCAGCATCCAGCAGGCTTTTCGCCTTTTACGGTTTGCTATAGATACGATTTTGGCGTGAACAAAATTGACGAGCTTTTAATTGTCCATTCGCAAAGCGGAAAGTCTCAGGACAAATACGCCGCCATTCAAGCTGACGACGACTTGGCTTTTGAAAGGGAAAATTTTTTTAGCGAAAAGCGCTATTACGCCGACGTTTACATAGCCGATTCAAAAGAGCGGGATTACGCGGACGCCTCATTGCGCTACCCTTTTTGCGCCGAGTCTCCTGGAACCTACTTGGGGTATTCGGACACGGACGACTTGCTGTTGCGGGCCAGAAACTACACTCCGGTAAATCGCTTTGACATCGGAACGGACGCTGTGAGCGGAACTGTTGTGGTTTATAAAAACGGAGTGATTGATTCGGGCGCGAAATACAATCCAGAAAGCGGAGAGGTTTCCATTTCTTCAAGCGTCGGCGCCAGCGACAAGATTTACATTGTTTGGTTTGAGGACTCAAAGTCTTTCAATTCAGGAGCCATCGCCGGCGCGGCGGGCTTTAACTATAACTTTACTGAAAATCTTTCTGGAGACGCTTCTTTTGCCGCGCGATGGACAATGTCTCCAAGCGTAAAATACGCCGAAGCGAAAAAAAGCAGTTTTGGCTACGCCACCTTGGCCACAAGGGTCAAATGGCAGGATGAAAACTGGACGCTTCAAAACACAATTTCGGGAACAGTTGAAAACAAGAACACCACGGGCTTTTACAGGGTTCTTGGCTTTAACGACACGGCCGCCACAACTGTTTACAACGCCCAAAACGCGGCAAAAAATTTGCCCCCCTCCTTCGCTCCAAGGCTGAATCCCAGGCCAAGCGAGGCCGCCTCCTCCGCGATTGAATTGGAAGTTCAAAAAAATTCCTCGTCTCCCGCTCAAAGCGGCTCAAACGACAAAGAAATCACAGGATACAAAATACCGGTTCATTGGACTTGGACTGGTTCCGAAAACGAGTGGGCCGCGAACACCATCGCCATTTCTGGCGGCGGCCTTTCTTCCGCGTCATCGTTTTCCGTGGCATTAAAATCCTCAAGAATTCTTTCCGATAAAGAAGACGTTTACCTTCAGCTTGGCGTCAGCGCCGACGAAGAATTTGATGCGGAGGCAAAAGGCTCGATTCCCACATGGAAAATTTCCAGCTCAAACGCGGCGGACGTCACAAAGGCGTTTGACAAAAACAGCTTAGGCTGGCAAACAATAAAAGTCGAGCTTAAAGACAGCGACCGCGCAAAATGCGTTCAAAACAAAAACGCCAGAATCATCGTCGTAAATTCTGACGGCTCGGCTTCTGGAAGCGGCGAGATTTTTTTTGGACCATACGAAATTGCCGTTCAAGGCGTTTATACAATTCAAAGTTCGGAAATCGACGTTTCAACAATTCAAAGCAGGCGCTCAAATCCGGCCGCAAGCCGCTTTAACGAAAGCGCGAACTACGCCCAAGAAATTTCTTGGCGCTCGTCGGCCGCGGCGGTTCCTGACAATTCAAAAATAACGGTTTACAAATATTTTGACGAAGCCGACCACGCCGACTACAACGAAATCAACATGTTCTTTAGTTTTGAAAACAACGGAAGCGATTCAAAAGCCGCGGCCGACTCGGATTGGGGAATGATTTTTTTGCTTGACACTGACGCGCCGGACGCTCTTTCAAACGGAAAGGTTTCGGTTTGCGCGTCAATATCAAAGGAAGCGCTGGCTCCATTTGGCGACGGAAAGTTCAAGCTGTTGACAATCGACAAAAGCCGGCGAAAAGTTATGATAAACGGAAACGCGCTTTCGGCCCAAGACTGCTCCCTTCAAATAAACAGTTCTGTCATTCCCAACAGAATGAAAATCGTCTTCAACACCAGCGGAAAAGACTATTGGAACGAAAAAGGAAGTTTTTGCGTTGACGAATTGTTTTTTGAAGACACCTCTCCGCATTTTATCGTTCAAGACAAAAATTCCATGGACTGGAAAAAAAGCGGCGTCTTGCTTGAAAGCAAAAATGGAAAGTCGATTTTAAGCGACGTCAAGGTTCACGCGGCGAGCATGGAAAACGGAACGATTTACACTGAAAGAGGAAGAAAGAACGACTTCGACGTCAGCGCCGACGCTTCCGCCAGCGCCACCATTTTTAAGGTTGCTGTCAGCGCCAGCGCCGCAAGAGCCGCCGGCGCGTCAGACGCCATAACAAGCGCCTCGCATTCAATCTCAAGCGCAAGTCCGCTTTTTAAAAGCGTTTCCTTTAGCGAGGAATTTAATTTTGACAAAGACGCTAAAAGCTCGGCCAAAGGAAATTCTCTTACGCTGGACTTTAAAAATTTGGGCTTCCCCTTGGAACTGAAGTCCAGCGCTAAAAGCGACTCAAGCCAATGGTCTCTAAACACAAAGGCTGAAAATTCCGCGGAGCTGAATTTAGGCCGAGACAAGCTTGGCTATTCTCTTAAAATCTCAACCGAAGCTTCGCAAAAACTTTTAAAGTCCAGCGGAGAAATTTTGTCGGCCGACGAATATTTTTCAACTTGGCTTTCGGCCACAAAAAAAGAATTTTCCTTTGGAGACTCCGGCGCCTCAAAGCGGAAAGTTTACGGTAAAATTGAAAACAAAATCCGCCTTCCATGGTCGTCTCTGAAGCCGCAGATAAACTATTCAACCGAAGAAAACTATTCTTTGTCCAGCAATTGCTATTACAGCGACAAGAACGAATTTTTGATGGCGTTTCCCTTTAGGCTTGGAAAAAATTCTCTTTCCGTTTCTTGGAAAAAAAGTTCCGGCGGCGTGGAGAGGGCCGTCCAAGGCGGCTCTTATTCCCAAGACGCAGGACAGCTTGCGAAAACATACGGACAGCGAAAGCATTTTTTTGCCGCGATGCCCATCTACGATTTAATCAGCTGGGATCTATCCGAAAGCGTCCACAAAAAAACTCGCGGAGCCTCTGAAAGTCAAAGCGGCCAATCAGAATACTACAATTGCGAATACGACCTTACTTTTTCAAGGCCGATTTACGCTGACAAGCGGGACTTTTTCATTCCTTCAAGCGCGAGCCTTGCGTTCGCGCGGGACATACGGGCTGCGGAAACCCTAAGCGACGCCAATCAAGCCAAAGTGAAAGTCGGTTGGACAGCCTTCAACATTTTTGGAAAATACGGCTCCATTCCAATCGCGTCTTGGTTTGAGCAAGACGAATACCTTTCCTCTTTTTCGGCCGCAATAAAAATTCCCCGCTCAAATCCCAGCGACATAAGCCAAGTTTACACAACATACTTGCAAGCAAATTTTTATATAACAAAAGACAACGCGCTAAAAAACGGCGTCGAACTTAACTTTCAAGACAAGGACAATTACACGGCAAAAGCCACAATCACATGGAAGCGGCCTGGAAAAGCAAGTCCAATAAGGGCGCTGGCAAAAGCTTTTTTTAAAAAAGCGCGATCAAAGGAAATTCCAATCACAAGAAGCGACAGCCTGAACTTTTCTTGGAGAAGCGCGTCGGCGGCCAACACAAGCCAAGCAAAAAAAACGCATTCCTACGAATACATTCACGGCGCTGACTTGCAATTTGCAAAATTCTTCACGCTTACAACAGAAATTGACTTGAGCGTTGTCTGCGCCTTTGAAGACGTCTGCTCGATAACGGCGGCTTGGTCTTTGGGCGGAAAATTTAATTTTTAAGGCCGCGGCTTTTTACTGGAGCGGAGAAAAATATCCTGTTTCGTCCCGGCCGCTTCTGTTCATGATATAGGTTTCAACTTCAAGAGGCAAAAAGGCCCGGCCCATGTCCGTTTGCAAAACGGAGTCAAAGCTGAATTGATACAAGCCGTTGGGAACTTCAAGCAAGTCTTGGGCCACAGAAGACAAGCCCTCGGGCCTGTAAACATAATAGGACTTTCCGTAAGAGCTTTTGTAAATGTAATCCAACTCTTCGTCAAGCGCGCCTTGCCGCAAGGAGATGACGCTAAAGGCAACGCCGTTGTTGTCCATATAGGCCGTAAGGTCTGTCAAGCCGTAGCGGTCAAAAGAATTTTGCGCCAGCCTGCCGTCAGTTATGTAAAGGACGGCTCGCTTGGGCTGGGAGTTTATCAAACTGTTCACCGCCATTCTAAGAGCCAAGTCAAAGGCGCAAGAGTCGCTGGGAGGAGCCTTTAAAGCCGACTGGGAAAAGCGCAAAAGGCCTTTGGGATCTCCTGAGTATTCCGCAACCGGAATGGCGCCGCTTGAAATCAAAATGACGTTTCCCGCGCCTTGCATTGAAGAAGCCACGTCTCTAACAGCCTGGTCCAGCGCCTGGTTGTATTCGCTTCCAACGCTTCTGTCTATTACAATTGCAATGTCTTCGTTTTTGTTTGAGGAGGCGGCGCCTTCAAAGCGCAAGTTTGAGACCGGCCGCTTTCCTTCGCTGATGTAAAAGTTTTCGGCCCTCAGGCCCACCACCGGCTGGCGGCGGCGGTTTTGAACCCTAACGTTCATGGTGACATGGGGAAACTTTTCCGCGTTGACCCGCTCGATTTCAACAAAAAGGCCGCCCAGCAATTCCGTCATGTTGGAAAGAATGTAAATCTCGTTGTTCCTAAAGTCGGCGGCCAAAATGTTTCCGTTTTGGTCTGGAACGGCGTAGGTTATTCTTGCGGGAGCGTTTCCGGTAAAAGCGTTTTCGTAAACCGCGCCTGTTCCCAAATCAATTGAAAAGACCCTATTTCTGTCGCTTACAATCAGAGAGTCTTGCGCCGCGGAAAATTTCATGGCTTCGGGAAAGGCGAAAGTTTTTTCTTGAACCAAAACGTCGATGTAATTTCCGCTCAAGTCAAATTCGTAGACCGCGCCCAAAACTCCGTCGGCCACATAAACGCTTTGGCCGCGAACGGCGATTCCTGTGGGCCCCTTTAGTCCTCCAAAGGAACCGCTCTTTTTTCCAAAAGAAAACAGTCCGTTTCCGTCCTTGTCAAAAACGCTGATTCTTGAATTTCCAAAATCCGAAACGTAAATGTTTCCCAAATAGTCCTGGGCCAAATATTGGGGGCCCACAAGCTCGCCAACTCCCCTGCCTTTTTTTCCTATGTACTTTTCAAAAAGGCCAAATTCGCTTAAAACGCTTATTCTGTCTCCGGCGCTTTCGCTGACCAAAAGCTTTCCGTCTTGCGCTTTGATTATGTCCACTGGCCTGTCAAAGCCGTTCAAAGGGCCTGTCACGCGGCGGACGACGTTTCCGTTTATGTCAAGCAAAACCAATTCGTTGGAACCGTAGGCGCAAACCCAAATTGTTCCGTCAGCGTTGGCCAAAATGGAAATGGGCTGGCTAAAAATTTGGAAGTCGCCGCCGTTCACGGAATTTATTCCGCTGAAAGTTCCTGTTTCAGTGTAGCGGCCTCCCATGTCCACCGAAGCGTTCACCCGCCGCTCCCGGACCACTTCTATTCTGTTTTCCAAAAGAATTCCGCCGTAGCCGGAATCATGGGCAAACTGCCATTGCTCAAGAGCGGCGCCTTCCATGCCGGCGCGGTAGTAGGATTTTCCAAGCCAGTCCAAAATTAGGTTTTCGTCAGGCAAGTAAGACAGCGCCTTTTCAAACTGAATTATGGCGTCGTTAAAATAACCCCTGTAGTAAGACTGGACTCCCCGGCGGAATTCCTCTTCGGCAAAGCCCGCCTCCGCACTTCTGTTTAAAG